>CALKCR010000001.1:0-91814 GCA_938082715.1 uncultured Flavobacteriaceae bacterium
GAAGGTGACAATAGCTTTAAAGAGAATAAGCTCTACAGTTCATTGAGACTCTCTAATGGTAGTTTTGCTTTGGGCTCTATTGCCAACGGTCTCATTTTGATCGATGCCGAAGGGAAATTAATCATGGAACTCAACAGAGCCAATGGGATTTTTAACAATACTATTTTATCATTATTTGAAGATCAGAATCAAAATCTATGGTTGGGTTTGGACAATGGTGTTGACTGTGTTAATTTAAATTCTCCTTTTTTGGAGTACAATGATGATATTGGAAAAATTGGGGCAGTATATGCTTCTGCTAAAAAAGGAAATTACTTTTATCTGGGTACAAATCACGGATTGTATTACAGAGAAATCACCAGAATAAATGATTTCACGATGATTCCCGGAACCGAAGGGCAAGTATGGAATTTGTCCAATATCGATGATGATTTATTTTGCGGTCACGATTTGGGGACTTTTCATGTAGTTGGCCCCAAAGCAACCAAAATCACAAATATTCCGGGTGCTTGGGCTTTCAAAAGACATCCCAAATCAAAAGATTTATTACTTCAAGGCAATTACAACGGTATTCATGTTCTTCAAAAACAAAACGACCAATGGGTTCACAAAAACAAACTACAAGGCTTTAATATTTCTTCCCGATTTTTTGAAATGGTTAATGATACTACGCTTTTGGTGGGCCACGAATATAAGGGTGTTTTTAAGCTTACGATCACCCCTGATTTTAATCTGGTAACCCATACAGATATTGATACATCGGTGGACAAAGGAATCAATGCCAGTTTGGTCAAGTTTGACAATGAAATATTTTATTTCAATCCCGAGGGCATTTTCAGATATGATAATGATCAACTCAAGTTTATTAAGGACCCATTATTGTCGGAAGAGATTAAGCCTGAGGAATATGTTACCGGTAAAATGATCGACGATGATAATGGTCGGCTTTGGATGTTTTCAAAAAACAGAGTTCATTTCCTGAGAAGAGATGTGTTTTCTGAACAGCTGAAGTTTGAATCCATTTTTTTCGAAAACAATATCCGAAAAAATGTTTTGGGTTTTGAACACGTCAATAAATACGACGATTCTAAATATTTAATTGCTTCCGGGATGGGATATTTACTCCTTGATATGGATAGAGTAGAAAACATACAGCCCAAAATAGCCATCGATAATATTAAGGTCAAAGATAATCTTCAGAATGTAAGCAGTATTCCCTTGTTTGACAATTTTGAGTTAGATTTCGAAAGAAACAACATACAATTCTTTTTCACGGCCACAAACTACCAAAAACATCAACAGGTCAAGTATCAGTATCGGCTTGAAGGTTATGATCTTCTTTGGAGCCCATGGATTGAATCCGCTGATGTTTCATACTCAAATTTACCCAGTGGATCATATCTGTTTTCAGTTCGATCAAGAATTGGAGATCAAACTTCAGAAGTGAGTCAGTTAAACTTCAAAGTAAAACCTCCTTGGCATCTAACCCGTTGGATGTATGTTGTCTATATAATGATTGTGATTTCTATACTGTTAATCATCAATAGGCTTTATGACGCTTTTTATGAACGCGAACGCCAAAAGCTAATAAAAAGAAACCAGCGTAAAATTCAAATTAACGATCTTGCGAGCCAAAGGAAACTAATGAAGATCAGAAATGAACAATTACAGAATGACCTAGAAAACAAGAACAGGGAGATTGCAATCGCAACTATGAGCACCGTAAAGCGGAATGAGTTTTTGAATAAGATCATCAACGAATTAAGAGCTTTGGATGATCATCCTAGAGTTGAACGATTGATCAAAATCATCAATAAAAACCTTAAAAGCAATGAAGATTGGGAATTTTTTGAAAAGGCTTTTAATAATGCCGATAAGGATTTTCTAAAAAAAGTAAAAGAATCCCATCCCACCTTGACTCACAATGACTTAAGATTGTGTGCTTTTTTAAGATTAAATTTAACTTCGAAAGAAATTGCCCCGCTTCTAAATATTTCTGTAAAAAGTATCGAAATCAAAAGATATAGATTAAGAAAAAAAATGAAAATGACCGGAAGAGATAGTTTGGTTGATTATTTGATGAGTTTGTAAAGTTATTTATATGTTTAAAAGACCCTAACATTACCTCTACATAATATTTTATTTTTTTCAAAATATTTTTCAAAAACTTATATAAAATATTGGTTATCAAATTATTAATAAATGTTTTAATTTCTCCAAAAAATCAAACATTTTGAATTTATTTAAATTATAATTGTATAGTTTTAATATCTTTTAATTTTTTAGTTTACTCCCTACATTGTAAATCATTTTTCTATTGAATTATCGTTTTTCGATTAATTATGCTAGAATAAGAAATAAAAAAAAACTTTTTAAACCGAACAAACCTGTCTGAGTTACAATTGACCTTGGTTTCCTTAACCAATATTGATGTGTACAAACGACATACGATTTTAATTTTACATGAAGACATTTTTCTTATTATTTTTTATTTTTTCGACCACTATATTTGCTCAAAGAGTTGTTGAAGGTACAGTTTACCAAACAGATACTGATCAACCTTTGCTTGGTGTAAACATCATTAAAAATGGCACTGATGAAGGAATTATCTCAGATTTTGACGGAAACTTCACTATTAATGACGCTAGTGCAGGCGATGTTTACACATTCAGCTATGTTGGGTTTAAAACCCTTGAAGTCGTTATTTCTGACTCAGATCAATTGACCATATTTCTAGAACAAGACTCAGAGTTTCTCGAGGAAATCGTTGTTGTAGGATATGGTTCACAACGAAAAAGTAACGTCGTTGGATCAGTGGTTAGCGTAGAAGTTGATAAAGCCAATCAAGTCCCTACAACCAATGTCACTGAGTTGTTGAGGGGTCGCGCTGCCGGAGTGCAAGTCAACTTGGGAGACCCCCGACCCGGAGGATCTTCAAGTATTATAATTCGTGGAAATGTATCCGTAGCAGGCGGAAATAATCCACTCATCATAGTGGATGGTCTACCCTTCGATAATTTAAATGACATTTCCCCAGACGATATTCAAAGCGTTGAAATTCTAAAAGACGCTGCATCCACAGCCATTTATGGAGCCCGAGCTTCCAATGGTGTTGTACTGGTCACAACCAAAAGAGCACGTGAGGGATATTCCAGTTTCAATTATTCCGCTTATGTTACCACCCAATCCCTGACCAAAAATTTTGACATGTACAACGCAGTAGGTTTTTACAATTATCGTACTGATGCCTGGAAGGCCAGAACCGGATTGGCAAAACCTCCGGTAAAATTTGTCTGGAATGACTATGAATTGAATATGATTGAAAATGAAGATTTTGTGAATTGGGAAGATCTTGCCTTGCGAGATGCACTTCTTACAAACCATACAATCAGCTACTCCTCTGGAACGGAAAAATCAAATATTTATTCCAGTTTAAATTACTTTTCACAAGATGGAATCATTCCCAATTCTGGTTTTGATCGTTTACAATTTAAGTTGAATTACAGTCACCAGCTTACTGACAAAATCAGTCTCGATGGAATTTTCAACATCCAAAACGCCAATCAAAACAGAGAGACAGGGGGTATTTTCCTTGCCAGTTTAAGTCCTATAGCCAAGCCATTCGACGATGAGGGAAAATTGGTTAAGTACTATTTTGGACAAGAAAATTCAGTCGCTATAAATCCACTGTGGGACCAAATTGAATCGATTGATGAAACAGAAACCAATCTTACAGACATCAGCCTAAAATTCAATTACGACATTACGCCCAAAATTACGTATTCGTTAAAAACATTTTACAGAAATAGAAATACAGACCAAGGTACTTACCGTTCCTCAAAACACTCTGCAGGAGATGAAGGAAATAACGGAATTGGAGTAATCATCGATACCCAATACAAGCAGTTGTTGATTGAACACATTTTGAATTACCAAATCCTTGACAATGATCTTCACAATCTAGATTTTACAGGAGTACATGCTTTGGATGAGCAAAATTTCAAATATAATCAACTTGACAAATCAGATTTTGTGAATGATGCATTACAATATAATGGTTTGGCTTCCGAATTATTGAGCAATTCACGAAGCATCAACAGAAGGAGGGTTTTGTCATTTATGGGACGTTTTCGTTACTCCTACAAAGACAAATACTTGATGGAATTTACAACCAGAGCTGACGGAGCCTCCGTATTCTCCGATGACAACAAATGGAGTTATTTCCCAGCTGTCTCATTTGCCTATAAAGTAGAAGAAGATTTGGGTATTGACTATATTAATCAACTTAAAGTTCGAATGAGTTATGGAGCTACAGGAAATCAGGGAATTAATCCTCTGGAATCTTTGGGAGTAGCCGACTATAATCCCTATATTTTTGGTAATACTACCGTAAGTGGTTCATCGGCTTCTTCCAGACTAAGAAACCCGAGTTTAAAATGGGAAACGACTACGACCTTCAATACCGGTTTAGATTTTGGTTTATTTACCAACAAACTAAGGGGAACCATAGAGTATTATAAGGCCAACACAACAGACCTTTTACTCGACAGGCAGTTGGCTTCCTCGTCAGGATATAATGTTACCCGATTCAATGTAGGTGAATTGCAAAATCAAGGATTGGAATTCACTGTCAACGGTTCTGTGATTAATGGTAATGATCTTTCATTAGATCTTGGACTGATGTGGTCAACCAACAAGAACGAGATCGTTGCACTTACGGGAGAAACCCAGGTAGATTCGGTAACGGGAGAGGAGTATTTTATTGACATCACCGACTCCTCTAGCAGAAGACTTTCAATTGGGCAGTCCATCAATTCCTTGTGGCTTCCCCAATACGACGGAATATATCAAGAGGCTGATCTCCTGCCGGGCAGTCCAGTATTTGCAGAAATTGGTGCAAAACCCGGTCACATTAAGGTGGTAGATCAAAATCAAGACGGTCTTATAGACATTAACGACAACGTTTTTGTCAATACTGATCCAGATTGGTTCGGCTCTTTCAATGCTACCCTACGATACAAAAATTTTGATCTGTTTGCAGACATATACATGGTACAAGGAGCAACAAGAATCAATTCTCTTCTGGCCAATGGTGAATTTTGGAAGGCTTCAATGAATGGACCGGTTCTTCCCTACTATACCGACGATAATCCATCTACATCATGGCCAAAAGCCAACGCCAATGCAGCATGGTTAAAACACCTCAACTCATTTGCAGCTCAGGATGCCTCATACGTTCGTTTGAGAACTGTTACTGTTGGCTATAATTTTGACAAAGTCATGAAAGACTTTTTAAATCTGAAGTCCGGTAGGGTCTATTTCACTGGAACCAACTTATTGACCATCACCGATTTCTTGTCCTATTCCCCAGAACAAGACTTGAGAGCCGGCGTATTTCCCGAGACACTGAATATGACATTAGGATTAAAACTGAACTTCTAAAACGCAGTACGATGAAAAAAATTAAAATTTATATTTCGACTTTATTCTTGGTCCTCCTTAGTTCATGTTACCAAGATGATTTTTTAAAAGATGAGTTATTATCAAATAACTCTGTAGATTTTCTGTATTCCAGTTCTGATGGAATCGCCAACGCAGTCGTTGGATTATACTCCCTCAACAGAGAGCCATATCAACGCGACTGGTTTAATGGAGCCATTCCCTTGATACTTCAAGCCAAAAGCGATATTTCTGCGGGAGTTGATGGAGAAATTTCTCTTTTTAGCAACTGCTTTTGGGGCTGTGGTCTAGGAGGGGATTACGGTACAGAGGCTGCCTATGGTTATCTGTGGGCACACAACTACAGAATGATCGATATTGCCAACTCAATCATCCAAGGGGGAGATGCCTTAGTTGAAGCCGGAAATGACAGTCCCGAATTGATAAAAAACTTGTCTCAAGCAAAGACATTCAGAGCGCATTCTTACTTTACGCTCTACAGACTTTTCAAAAACATCTATGTTAAGACAGAACCCACAACTCCTGAAACTGCATTTGATCGCCCTGCGAAAAAATCTTCAAAGGAGGATATTTTTAAACTCATAAAAGAAGACCTTCAGTATGCCAGTGAAAACCTAGGATACACTTCTGAACATTTTGGCAGATGGAATAAGGGCGCGGTAGACCACCTAAGGGCCAAAGTCGAGTTATGGCTTGAAAATTACAGTGAAGCCGCCTCTATTGTAGACGGAATTATTAATAACGGACCCTATGCGCTAGTTAATGTCGATAAAGTTTTTGATGGAGAGCTTAATCATTCCGAAACCTTATTTGCCATCAATTTTGAAAAAAACTCCATTGGTGGTGGATCTTGGCACCAGATGAATTGGCAAACGGTTGCCCATTACTCGGCAGTACCCGGTATGGTTCAGTCCCTTGAAAACGGTGGTGATGGCTTTGGATTTATAACACTTAATCCATATGCTGTAAATCTTTTAAATGCTAATGAAGGAGATAAGAGAAAAGAAGAATACTATATTTTTGAGTACTTATATAACGATCCAAAAACACTTCCTTCAAATAAAACTATTGGAGATCCTTTGGATCTTTATCAAAACATAGCTAATGACGATGACTTTTTTATGTATTTCAAACGTCAAAGTCCAGGTGTGCTCAAGTTTTTTGACCTAACTGTTGATCCTACCGATAGAATGCATTTCAAAAACATCATGATATACAGAATAGCCGAAACTTATCTGATGGGAGCAGAAGCCCATTTGGAGTCAGGAAATTCAGCCAAAGCCCTTAACTATCTAAATGCTGTGCGAACTCGTGCCGGTATCAGCCCTGCGGCTTCTGTTTCTATTAAAAATATTTTTGAAGAAAGAGCTAGAGAATTGGCTTTTGAGGGACAAAGGTGGTACAGTCTTAAGCGAAAAGGTCTATTGTATGACTACTTGATGGATCATATGAATGCCCCTCTGCTAAACGAATATTACGCGAGAAATCACGTAAATCCTATGGAGGTATACAGGCCTCACATGGTTAATTTGCCAATACCCCAAGGTGTGTTGGATTTATTAGGTGAGGGATACCCTCAAAATGAAGGCTATTAATTAAATACTATTACTTAAACTAAATCAATTAAAATGAGAATTTTACAAACTACTATTTTAGCGTTTTTTTTATTTTTCGTCGGTTGTTCGAAAGATAAAGACAACGACGGTGGAACCATCGTAATCGATCAAGACCCTGATGAGGATGTTTTTATTGAAGCTGATCCCAATATCAATGACGGGATGATTACCTTTGAAGAAACAGGACCTAGTTTTGCTGAAGAAAACTGGCAGCCAGAAGACAGAACACAACCCGGAAACTGGAGTTATTTTGGTGGAGTTGGTGATACTAATCTCTCTGTTGCTTATGCTGATAATCCCTCTAAAGGTGATGCAAATAATTCAGATAGGGTAATAAAAGTTACAGAGCCTGTTGGTGTTCAATCTTGGTCTGGCTTTTACTTCATGTTGAGTGATAAAATAAACTTCCCTTCGGGAAAAGAGGCTATATCTTTTCAATTTTATTCACCTGGCCCAGGTCACAATGTTTTATTAAAATTAGAAGATGAATTAACCAATGGTGCTGATGGAAAAAAATCAACAGGAGACCTTTTTGCTGTCACTGAGGGAACAGGTTGGGAAACTATAGTTTTCAATATTCCCACAAAAGCTGGTGAATTAAGTGGTATCTACAATACAGTTACCATGATATTAGGATACGGCTTGACCAATACCGCTGAAGCAGTATATTACATTGATAACTTTGACTTTGCAGCACCCAAAGAGGTAGTCATCCCTGATGCACCAACCACCTCACCTTCAGCCCCTACATATAGTTCCTCTGAGGTTATCTCAATTTTCAGTGATACTTACACTGATATTTCAGGAGTTAATTTTAATCCGAACTGGGGTCAGTCTACAGCAGTATCTACTGAAACCATAGCAGACAACACTGTTTTGAAATATGATAACTTGAATTATCAAGGTACTGAAGTACCTAATATTGATGTTTCTGGAAAAACTAAATTACACTTAGATTACTTTACCGGGAATGCTACAGTACTTAAATTTTTCTTAATCAGTCCTGATTCAAATGGTGATGATGTAAATGAAGAAATTGCTTATGAATTAGATGTTACTAACGCGGGTCAATGGAACAGCGTGAATATAGATTTAAGTCACTTCTCTAGTGTTGTTGATCTTTCTAATGTTTTCCAGTTCAAGGTTGAAGGAAATGGAACAGTATATTTCGATAATATCTTCTTCTATGGAGGCGGTTCCGGTTCAGGAACTGACAACTCTGCAACATTCACAGGTAGTTTTGGAGGTGCAACAGTAGTTGATAATGTCTATAATTTCCCTACTGGATCAGAGTCATGGGCAGGTTTCGCCAACGAAAATGCAGGGATTTATCCTCTATCATTTCCTTTCGGAGGAAAAGTAACATTTAATGGTTCTACTGCTGGTACAGATGTAGATATTAACTTTAAGTTCGAATTCAACCCTCATCCTGATACTGAGCCTAGTTTTTCTACTTCAAACATAACGATTAGTGGAGAAGAGGTTAAACAGTATACGGTTCTAATTCCACCTCAGGACGCAGACAGAACATTTAGCTCACTGCTTTTATATCTGGTTACTCAGGATGCCAATGTTACCTTAACTGATTTTGTGGTTAGAGAATATGATTCTGCCTTAACTGGCACCAATTACTCTGCTGCATACACAGGTTCTTTTGGCGGTGCTACAGTTGTAAATAGTGTATATAACTTCCCTGCCTCAGGAGAGTCATGGGCAGGTTTTGCTAATGAAACTTCGGATATTTATCCACTTTCATTCCCCAATGGTGGTAAAATAACCTTTACAGGAAACACTGCTGGAACCGATGTAGCTCTTAATTTCAAGTTTGAGTACAATCCTCATCCTGATACTGAACCTAGTTTTTCTACTGCCAATGTCACCGTTTCCGGTACAGATGCCACAGAATATTCGGTTATAATTCAACCTCAACAGGCAGACAGGACTTACAGTTCAGCACTGTTGTACATGGTCACTCAAGATACGGATGTTACCTTGACTAATTTTGTTATCACCTCATACGAGTAATTACCTTTATAATCAATCAAAGCTATCGGAATTTTCCGATAGCTTTGATTAACTTTAATTCAGCATCATCAAAAATATTCTTTTATTACTTTTTGTACTTAACACCATAATAGGATTTACCCATTGTAGTAAATCTGACGATGTAGAATTATCCTTGGAGGTAACTCTGGGACAAAATGGATCTGTTTTAGTCACTGCTAATGCAAATGGGGCTTTGACCTTCAGATTTTCTTTTGGTGATAATGCCGTGTTTAACAAAACCACTGGAAAGTATGAATATATTTATCAAAAAAATGGAAATCATACCATTGGAGTATGGGCATTTTTTGATGAACAACAAACCTCTTATGCTTATAAAACAATTAATATTGAGATTAAAAATGCTCATGGAGGTTCAATTGATGATCCTAGCCAGGACTTTATTGATGGGAGTGAACAAGCAATAGAATATCCTGGTTATACTTTAGTTTGGAGTGATGAATTCAATTATGAGGGTGCTCCTTCAGAATCACGATGGCACCTACAGTACATTCCAATTTTTGGTGGCGGTTGGGCAAATAATGAAAAACAACACTACACCACCCGAAGTGATAACTCTAAAGTAAGTGACGGAACATTAAAAATTATTGCCAAAAAAGAGAATTATAATTACGCAGGCAGTTTAAAAAAATACACCTCTGCGAGGTTAAATTCTAAATACCCCTTCACCTATGGTCGAATTGATGTAAGTGCAAAACTTCCCTCATCTGCAGGTACATGGCCTGCAATATGGACATTGGGAGCCAACATCAATGAAATTGGGAATTATTTTGGTGATGAGTATGGAAATGTTGGATGGCCAGCATGTGGCGAGATCGATATCATGGAGCAAAAAGGAGATAAAAAATCATTTGTGCAAGGATACTTTCATTGGGCAGATACCCAATCTGGTGATTACGCATCCTATGGTGAAGAAAAATCCCTTTCTGATTTAGGATTAGATGACTTATCCCTTGATTTTCACACCTACTCAATGATATGGAATAGATCCATTATCAAGGTAATGATTGATGACAAAGTCATAGTACAATTATCAAACACAAAGAATAATCCTTTTGACAATTCACACTATTTAATACTCAACCTTGCCATGGGGGGTGCTTTAGGGGGTAATATACCTGAAAATTTTAAAGAGGATCAAATGGAGATAGATTTCGTAAGAATTTACCAATAGGATAAATCAAACAGAAAATTTAAACTGTATCTGATACCAAATTTGATTTTGGAGAGTCAATGCTTTGCATATTTACAGGAGAATTTTACTGTTTTTCAAAAAAATTAGTTGAATGGTCAACTTAGAAGAAAAACAATTTATAGAAAATTATAGGGTACATCCAAAAAATACCGTAAAAGGGGAGGAAGTACAGATCGGGGGAGAAAACTTTTACAAAATCTCCAATGTGGATGGAATGCGTCCCTTTTTTATGAGTTTGGTAAGCAACTCCAACCACTGGCTTTTTATTTCTTCTACGGGTGGTCTCACCGCAGGAAGAAAAGACAGCAGTAACGCATTGTTTCCCTATTACACGGACGATAAAATCATTGAATCGGCCGAAAATACCGGGAGCAAAACCATATTTCTGGTCTCAAAAACCGACACAACCCACCTATGGGAACCTTTTTCCATCAGGCAACAAGGTAAATATAAAACATCAACAAATCTTTATAAAAATACCTTAGGAAACAAAATCATATTTGAAGAAATAAATAACGACTTGGATTTGACTTTTTCATATTCGTGGAAAACCAGTGATCGTTTTGGTTTTGTAAGACAAGCAGAGTTGAACAGCCAAGGTCTTGAACCCACCAATATTCGTGTCCTAGACGGAATTCAAAACCTTCTTCCATGGGGCATTGAAGTAAACCTACAAATGGGCAGTAGTAACTTGGCCGATGCATATAAAAAAAATGAACTAGATTTTGAAACCGGCTTGGGCGTTTATTCGCTATCAGCTTTGATTGTAGACCGGGCAGAGCCCAGTGAAGCTCTAAAAGCTAATACCGTCTGGTCATCAGGGTTTGAAAACCCAAAATATCTATTGTCTTCACTACAATTGGATCAATTCAGATCAGGGCTGCCCCTTGAAAACGAATTGGATATCAGAGCTGAAAAAGGAGCTTACTTCTTAAATTCAGACTTCAGACTAGAACCAAAATCATCCAAAAACTGGACCATAGTGGCCGATGTCAATCAGAACATTAACCAGATTACCCAGACCAGAGCGCGCTTGATCAACAATGAAAATTTAGTAAATGAACTCAATCAAGACATTCATTTTGGATCCGAGGAATTGATCCGTTTGGTCGCAGCAGCAGATGGATTGCAATTGACTGCCGATGGCCCAAGAAATACCCGGCATTTCTCCAACACCCTTTTCAACATCATGAGAGGGGGGATTTTCGATTACAACTATACCATCGAAAAAGCCGATTTCTCCAAATATTTGTTTGGAGCTAACAAGGAATTGCACCAAAAAAAATCAGGTCTTATAGATCAGCTTGAGGAAGAGTTCGATTTAGCAACCCTACAATCACTTTTAAATCAAGAAATCGATACAGACTTTGTAAGATTGGTCAAAGAATACCTTCCTTTAAAATTCAGTAGAAGACATGGAGATCCTAGCCGACCTTGGAACAAGTTTTCCATCAATACCAAAAGCGAAATTGACGGATCAAAAATACTCGACTACCAGGGGAACTGGAGAGATATTTTTCAAAACTGGGAAGCCTTAGCCCATGCTTTTCCCGATTTTATCGAAGGGATGATCTATAAGTTTTTAAATGCTTCTACTTTTGAAGGTTATAATCCTTACAAGTTGACCAAAGATGGCTTCGACTGGGAAACCATTGAGCCAGACAATCCTTGGTCCTATATCGGATATTGGGGAGATCATCAAATCATTTATTTGCTGAAGTTTTTAGAATTTTCCGAAAACTACTTTCCCAAAAAACTCAATGGCATACTCGACCAAGATTTGTTTGTTTTTGCCAATGTACCTTACAGGATTAAACAAGTAGAGGATATATTGAAAGATCCCAAAAATACCATTGATTTTGACTTTGACGCCAACGAAAAAATTCAAAGGCGTAAAAATCAAATCGGAGCGGATGGAGCTTTACTTCAAGATGCTCAGGGTCAGATTTATAAAGTCAATTTTGTAGAGAAGATTTTGGTGAGCCTATTGGCCAAAATTTCAAACTTTATTCCCGAGGCAGGAATCTGGATTAATACCCAGCGTCCTGAGTGGAATGATGCCAACAATGCACTGGTAGGTAACGGGGTTTCTATGGTTACCCTCTATTATCTGAGGAGATTTTTATCCTTTTTCAAAGGGTTAATTGCTCAATCAGAGCAATCCAATTTTACCATTTCTACCGAACTTTACCAATTTTTTAGTCTAACTTTTCAGACTTTCGACCAACAAAAGGACCTGCTCAAGGCTGCTATCAATGATCAAGATCGCAAGAAAATCTTTGAAAGCCTTGGTAAGGCTGGAAGTAACTATCGTCAAAAAATTTATACTCACGGTCATTCAAATCGAAAGGGAAGAATAACGGCAGAAGAATTAGACGCTTTTATAACAGTTACCAATGCTTTTGTGGAGCATACCATCAAAGCCAACAAAAGAGAGGATAAACTTTATCATGCCTACAATCTGATTGCTGAAGAGGACGACCGCTTTTCGATCTCCTATCTCTCAGAAATGTTAGAGGGTCAAGTTGCCGTATTAAGCTCAGGTTTTCTATCGGCTCAGGAGAGTGTTGAACTCTTGGACAGCCTCAGAAATAGCAAACTCTACAGAGCAGATCAAAACAGCTATATCCTCTATCCGGACAAAGATCTGCCCTTATTTCTTCAAAAAAATAACATACCCGCAGACAAAGTTAACAACAGCAAGCTTTTGCAAAAGCTTTTAGAAAATAACAACGTCGATATCCTTTCTAAAGATGTTTTGGGACAATATCATTTCAATCCGGCCTTTAACAACGTTAACGGTCTAAGAAATGCTTTGGATCAGCTTCCAAGTGAATACGAAAGTTTTGTCGAAAAAGAATCCGAATCTCTCTTTTCCCTCTATGAGTCTGTTTTTCATCACAAATCATTTACCGGAAGATCTGGAACCTTTTTTGGATATGAGGGACTGGGCTCTATTTATTGGCACATGGTATCCAAACTCTTATTGGCCAATTATGAGGTGGTTTCAAAATCCATTGAATCGGGTGTTGCAAAAAAGTGGATCGATCGATTGGTAAATCATTATCACAAGATCAATGAGGGTATTGGTCTAAATAAATCTCCCGAGCTGTACGGTGCTTTTCCCACAGATCCTTATTCCCACACGCCTAAGGGAAAGGGTGCACAGCAACCCGGTATGACCGGTCAAGTCAAGGAAGACCTCCTCAGCAGAGCAGGAGAGTTGGGCGTTAAGGTCAAAGAAGGAATCCTCTGTTTTGAACCCGAGTTACTCAGAAGTGAGGAGTTTTTGGATCATGCCAAAGTATTTTATTTCATCAATATCCATCAGGAAAAAAGTGAAATACTTTTGGTGCCAAAATCATTGGCTTTCACCGTTTGCCAAATTCCTGTAGTCTATCAAAAATCTGATGAAAATATAATTGAAGTCCATGCAAAAGATGGTAGTGTAACCCATTTGAAAGGAAAACAACTCGATTCAAAAATAAGTAAAACAGTATTCAGTAGATCGGGTGAGTTTGAAAAAATCGTTGTATTCCTAGATGCTTTAAATTAAAACGAAATCACCTTGATCATCCATTCCTTTTTTTTACGCCAACCTTTGACAAAAGCCTCCGGTTTCTTGTCAGTTTGGATGGTGGGAATGATGTTGATGGCTTGTCAGCAAAGTTATCAACCATTTCAAAGTACTACGCCCTTTGCCTCTGATATTTTAGGGAATCCCCAATACAAAGCCATCTCCTATGGTGGCTACAGGACCAATATGCGCAAAATTCAACCTTCACTCGGAGAAATCATTGAAGATCTCAAAATTTTGCAGGCCCTGGATTTCAAACTCATCCGTACTTATAATGTTCATTTCGATTTTGCTCAAAATGTATTAAAAGCCATAAAGGTTTTAAAACAACAAGATCCTGAGTTTGAAATGTACGTCATGTTAGGGGCATGGATCAATTGTAAAGATGCTTGGACTGCACAACCCAATCACAATAAGGAGGATTTCAGGGCAAATGCATTGGAAATCAGCCGGGCAGTAGTATTAACCCAGATATATCCCGATATCGTCAAAATTATTTCCGTGGGAAATGAAGCCAGAGTGCGTTGGCAAACCTCCTATTATGTGCAGCCCAAGGTCATTTTGGATTGGGTCAATCACCTACAACAATTGAAATTGGAAAACAAACTTCCCAAAGACCTTTGGATCACCAGTTCGGATGACTTTATTTCATGGGGTGGAGGAGATCCCTCCTACCACCATCCTGATTTAGAAAAATTGGCAGCTGCAGTGGATTATATTTCCATGCATACCTATCCCTTTCACAATACCCATTACAATCCAGAATTTTGGACTTCACAAAACCAGTTTGAAAATCAACACACCCATAGGCAAAGTATTGACAGTGCTATGATACGGGCTAAAAAATTTGCCGTTACCCAATACAATAACGTCAAGAGTTACATAGAGACTCTGGGAGTGGTGAAGCCGATTTATATCGGTGAAACCGGTTGGGCTACTAAAAGTAGTGGTTTGTATGGAAGTAAAGGTTCCAGGGCTGCTGACGAATACAAACAAGCCTTGTATTTTCAATTGATGAGTGATTGGGCAACCCAAAATAAAATCACATGTATCTTTTTTGAAGCCTTTGATGAATCATGGAAAAATCCTGATGACCCCATACATTCTGAGAATCATTTTGGCTTGTTTACAATAGATGGTAAAGCCAAATTCGCGCTCTGGGAATTCTACGATAATGGAACTTTTGAAAACCTTTCAAGAGGAAAGAACCCCATACAAAAAACATTCCAAGGAAACAAAAAACAGCTTTTTTCATCTGTCCTAACACCAACCGAAAAATGAAAATCACCAAGCTTATATTTTCACTACTCACGGCCACCCAAATGGGCTTAATGGTTGGATGTAATCCCACTACTGAAAAAGTCACGATAAAAGGTAGACAAATATGGGTTAACGATTCCCCTTATTTCATCAAAGGTGTTTGTTATAACCCGGTTCCAAAAGGCTCGGAAAAAAGAGATTTCACCACTCTGAAGACTGATCTTAATTTGATGGTCGAGGCGGGGATTAATACACTGAGAGTATACAGTCCCATTGAAGAAAAATCTGTCTTGGATCAAATTGAAGCGGCGGGGATCAAAGTCATCATCAGCATAGGCTACAATCAGCAAGGGTATTACGATTTGAATACCAAATCATACATCAATTACGTAAAAAAGTACAAAGACCACAATGCCATTTTACTTTGGGAATTGGGAAATGAATACAATTACCACCCCTTGTGGTTTGATGGAGACATTAAAAAATGGTACGCAATCGTCAATCAGGCCGCAAAAGCCATTCATCAAATCGATGGAAATCATCCGGTTTCTACTGCTCATGGTGAGTTGCCGGATTCTTTGGCCTTTTCAATGTGTACCGATCTTGATTTATGGGGTTTAAATGTATACCGTTGGGATAACCCCCATGCGTTGTTTGAACAATGGGAAGAATTGAGTTATAAGCCCTTGTATTTTTCCGAAGCGGGCAGTGACAGCTATATGACCACTGATCGTGATGATTTTACCCAAGGTGAAAATCAAAAAGCCCAGTCCGTTGCCAACTCCAAAATAGTGAATGCTGTTTTTCAAAATGCTCACTTGATCAGCGGATTGACCCTGTTCTCTTTTTCTGATGAATGGTGGAAGGCGGGAAATCCCCAACAACAAGACATCGGTGGTTTCGCACCAAACAGTTCCGGAGTTCCCTATGATGGCAGTCCCAATGAAGAGTATTGGGGTATCGTTGACATTGACCGAAATAAAAAAGAATCGTTCCATGCTTTAAAGGAACAATACAAAAATTTTGATTTAAAAAAACAAGAACAAAAACCCAACTAAGGTTATGAATGAAATGGATGGAAGTATAGATAAAAAAGTACCAATGGGTCAGAAGATTGCTTTTGGTTTTGGCATGTTGGCCAACCAAATGTTTCCTGCAGCATTGCAAATATTTATGGTTATCCTTGTTCAGGATCTTGGATTTCCGCCTTTTTTATGGGGGTTGATTTTTTTCTTACCAAGATTTCTTGATGCTGTCACCGACCCTATAATGGGATTTATTTCCGATAATACCAAGTCGAAATGGGGGAGAAGAAGACAATACATTTTTGTAGGGGCATTGATTACCGGTGCATCATTTATTGCCATGTGGCAAATGTATGAGGTCAATGGTCCAATCTATAATTTTTGGTATTTCCTCTCCTTTTCCTTTCTGTTTTATCTAGGTATTACCATTTTTAGTGTCCCTTATGTCGCAATGGGCTATGAAATGAGTGATGATTTTCACGAACGTACCCGCATTATGGCAGTGGCCCAATGGATTGGCCAGTGGGCATGGGTAATTGCGCCTTGGTTTTGGGTTGTTTTTTATGATCCCGAATGGTTCGAAAGCGCCGAAAAAGGGGCCCGACAAGTATCGATCTTTATCGGAGTCATTTGTACCATTTTGGCCATTATCCCAGCTATTTTTGTCAAAAGCAAATCCACCTTGAATGACAAAAACCTCACTCCTTTGAGTGTTAAATATTTGTCCAATAATGTGGGGGATATTTTTTCAAGCTTTAAATATGCATTGATGAATAAACCCTTTAGAAAGTTATGCATAGCTACTTTTCTAATTTTTAATTCTTTTAATACCATTGCTACCTTTTCCTTTTTTATCATTGTCTATTACTTGTTCAATGGGGATGCTTCAGCCGCTGGAATATGGCCCACACTGCATGGATGCATAGCAGCTTTGACAACTACATTTTTGGTAATTCCAGTCGTGACCAAAATGTCCGAGATTCTAGGCAAGAAAAAATCATTTATCATCACCCAAGGAATTTCCATCATTGGGTATATTCTTTTTTGGTTTTTGTTTGTTCCAGGCAAACCTCACTACTTCCTGTATGCTTTGCCATTTTTCTCATTTGGAATCGGAGGCTTGTTCACTTTGATGATGAGTATGACCGCCGATGTGTGTGATTTGGATGAACTCAACAACGGACTGCCCAGAAAAGAGGCAACCTTTGGAGCGATCTACTGGCTTATGGTAAAATTTGGATATGCCATAGCGGGATTATTGAGCGGACTGATCATGTCTTTGGTTGGTTTTGAGCCCAATGCATCAGAGCAGCCCGTGGAAGCTGTTTTTTGGTTGAGGGTAGTATATTCTGTTTTTCCGATTTTGGGAACTCTTTTTGCCATTTATGTGATGCGTGACTATGAGATTTCCGAGCAAAGAGCTAAAGAAATCAGAACAGAACTCGAAGCCCGAAAATCAGCTACTCAATAGCCCACTTTTTTCCAGAGGGCCTTGCAATTATCAAGTGGATTCAGATGAACTCGATAGGGTATATTCCTTTAAAACCGGTTTTATAATACTTTTGGGGAGGTCTTCTATCGCTATATAAAGCAAAGCGTCAAAGACATCATTAAAGGAGCGATCCCTATAAAATTCTATAACAATAGCGTTTTATTTTAGTTCTTTTTTGATAAAACAGGTACTTATATATTTTTAGGTTCTATGTCATTGATCAATTTATCCATAGAGATTAAATTTTCGCGATAATCCTTACATTCCTTATAAATTAAATTCACTTCATCATCGCATATTTCGATCTTAAAAGCACTTTTAGGGCGGAAGTATTGAGCAATTTTTGATCGTAAAAATTTGAAGATATACAATCGATAATCAGCGATTTGTTCATATAATAATATTCATTGCTTATACTCACCACATCGTTTAAATACTTTTACTCAGAGTTTCTAATGGACATATGCACAATGCCTTTTCACAACAGAAGCAGTGAAAAAGGACGAATCTAGTATTCTTGAACCACAAAGGCCCTTCCCATTTCGATGATTTTCTCCGATAGTGGGGCCACTTAGGCGTCAATATGGAATAGGCTGTCGATGTAAAACCCATTGATCCCATTTGCTGAAATGATTTCTCCCCCAAAACCGATTCGGTAGGCTCCTGCAATTTTTTTCTTATAGTTGTCCTACAAAATAAAATGGGGATAAACACATCATAACGATCAAGGTCAATTTCCTGACCTGCCCATTCACCCACTTCTCGAAAAGAAATTTCTCTCAGTCTTCCAATCTTTTGCAATAGATTGGGAATCAACTCCGAGTTGGTATAGAAAACTTCAAATTCTCTTTGTACTATATGTTTACAATTTTTTTTTTGACCTTTTGAATATCCCGATTCAATAATTTTTTATTCACATGGTCAATGATTTTTTTGGGTCTGGTGATTTTTTACAATTGACTTCTCAAATCAATTTCACATTTTTAGTTTAAGAAGTAAATAACAAAAATTAAAAATTAAGTTAAGATTGGATTTAACAAACCTCCTGTTTAGGAGTTCTTAAAAGCCTTTAATTTCTTTGTAAGTTCTGGCACCACTTCAAAAGCATCTCCCACCACTCCATAGTCTGCTGCTTTAAAGAAAGGTGCTTCCGGATCATTGTTAATGACAACCTTGACCTTGGAAGAGTTGATCCCTGCCAAATGCTGGATAGCACCCGATACACCAATTGCGATGTACAGGTTGGAGGCAACAGGTTTTCCCGTTTGTCCCACGTGCTCACTGTGGGGTCGCCAGCCCATGTCAGATACCGGTTTTGAACAAGCTGTTGCTGCCCCAAGGGTAGTAGCCAAATTTTCTATAAGGTGCCAATTTTCAGGGCCCTTTAGGCCTCGACCGCCCGATACGACAATGTCTGCATCGGCTATGCTTACTTGGCTACTTGCTTTTTCAACTTTCTCTACCTCCAAGTTGGTCGCTGTTGGGATTGCTGACTTATCCTCCGCACTGATTTCTTTTGGATTTTCTGATATGCCAAAGGAGTTGTTTGACAAGCCGATAATGTTTACCTCGCTATCGAGAACGCAAGTGTTGAACGCCTTATTGGTAAAACAAGATCGTTTAACCGTCATAGGTTGTAAAGACTTGGGCAGCCCTACTACATTGGAAGCATATCCCGCCGAAAGGGAAACAGCCAACAATGGAGCCAAGTATTTTGCATTGGCACTTGAACTTAAAAGCACCAGTTTTACTCCATTTTCTTGTGCGACCGAAATGAGATTCGCGACATACTGCCGGGCGGTGAAATTTTCCAATGAAGGGTCACTGATCTGAATGACCCGTTCAACACCATATATTCCAAGTGTTTGGGGATCGCTGTGGTTGAAACTGGCAGCTATCAGTTCTACCCCCAATTGGTCAGCGATGGCCCTGCCATAGGAAGACAATTCAAGCGCAGACTTTTTAAACTTTCCGTTTTCGGATTCTGTATAGATTAAAATACTCATAATATGTTTTCTAAATTACTTTGGCCTCGTTGTGAAGCAAATCGATAAGTTGGTCTATTTGATCGGGGTCAACCATTTTTACCGCTCCTTTAGGGGAGGGTTTTTCAAACTTTGATATGGAAGACTTGATTTGGCAGTCAACCGGAGACTGCACCTTCAAACTTTTTTGTCGGGCTTGCATGATTCCTCTCATGTTGGGAATGATTAAATCCTTTTCTTCTACCAACCCTTTTTGAGCGCCTATAACCATAGGAAGCTGACAAGAAACGGATTCAATTCCACCGTCAATTTCTCGCTTGGCTTTGGCTGTATTGCCTTCTATTTCAAGTGCCATGCAATTGGTAACAAAATTATATCCCATCATGGCAGAAAGCATCCCCGGCACCATGGCTCCGTTGTAATCTATAGATTCTCTTCCAGCTATGATTAAATCATACTTTTCCTCCTTGCAATGGGCACTCAACTGCTTTGCTACTTGAAAGCCGTCTGTAGGATTGAGATCAACCCTGATGGCTTTATTGGCACCGATGGCCAAGCACTTTCTCAGTGTGGGTTCACAACTGGCATCTCCAACAGTAATTACCGTTACTTCCGCCAGTTGTTTTTGTTGAAACCAAACCGCTCGCGTAAGCCCAAATTCGTCGTTGGGGTTGATGATGAATTGCACGCCGCTTGTGTCAAAGGCTGTTGCATCATCAACAAAATTTATTTTAGAGGTGGTGTCAGGTACATGACTGATGCATACCAATATTTTCATAAAAGGATTTTTAAGTCAATAATTTGGATGATTGTGTAACAATTTATAATAAAAATTAAGACTAAAAATTCATTTAAAACGATCAATAGTCTACCAAAACAAAGTTATTAAAAAATATTATGCATGCATAATATTTTTTCAAAGACTTTTGATTTAATCTTTATGGCAGGGGGAAGGTCAACACCCGCAGTTGGGGTTTGATTTTTTGCAATATTCACTCAGGGTTATCCCTTTATATTGCTTGAACAACTTATCAAACTTTTCTTTTGAGGCATAGCCACAAATTCTCCAAATACGATCCAAGTCGCCACTTATCTTTTGGGAGTCTTTTGACTTTATGATACTGTCTGCAATGGAGATGGCATAGAGAAGCTTTGATTTGTCAGCTTCTCGGATTACCAGATCATCTTTCTTGATTTCTAACCCCATCGCGGAATTAAATATACAAAAAAATGGCAATCAAATTAATTGTAAAAAGGGAGCGAAAACTTAAGGGATCACCCCATCAAGGATTGGACTTTCATCGCCAAGCCCATATCTCCATCAATTTTGACTTGCCCTCCCATAACTGCCATCATGGGGTTGAGCTCTCCATCCCTGAGTTTCTCCAAAACCTCTGTGGAAACTGTTATGGTGCAATCTGCTTCCAAGTCATCCATAGAAACAGTATTTTGCTCGCCATTACCATCAATAAATACTGCGTTTTCATCGACCATAAATTTTAGGGTACCTCCCAAAGGACTGGCATTTTCGGCTTTCTCTTTAAACTGTTCAAATACTTTTTGATGACTCATAAAATTTATTTTTAAACAAATGTATAAAAAAATGCATCCCTCCAATTTTTTAGAAAGCATTTATCGTCATGATAACGATCCTTTTTAATTGATATTTAGTTTTATTTTTTTTTAGGACTTAAATTTATAATTTACCATTACTTTGAAGGTCAAGCTAAAAAATACCCTTTTAAAAAAACAAAATTTAAAGGATGAAATCCGACACTATTTTTTCATCATTATTATTATGCATGCATAATATTTTTTTAATAGATTTGCTAAAAACCAAACAATGCAATACAGAATAAAGAAAGTTGCCGTTTTAGGTTCCGGTGTCATGGGTTCCGGAATAGCATGCCAGTTGGCGAATGTAGGACTCGAAGTATTGATGCTGGACATTTTGCCCCAAGGAACATCAGACAACAAAACAAACAGAAATAGTGTTGCCCAAAACACGCTGAATAAAGCCATCAAATCAAAGCCCGCCCCGCTCTACAAAAAAAAATATGCCAGTAGAATAACCGTCGGGAACTTCGAAGATGATTTTGAAAAAATAAAAGATGCCGATTGGATCATTGAAGTGGTCGTAGAAAGACTGGACATTAAACAACAGATTTTCGAAAAAGTTGAAAATCACCGAAAACCCGGCAGTGTAGTCAGTTCCAACACCTCCAGTATTCCCATTTCTCAATTGTCCCAGGGACGGTCGGAGGAATTTAAAAAACATTTTTGCGGTACTCACTTTTTCAATCCGCCCAGATATTTAAGGTTACTTGAAATCATTCCCATTGAGGAAACCCAACCCGAATTGGTTGATTTCTTTATGCACTTTGGTGAAATCAATTTGGGAAAACAAACCGTATTGTGCAAAGACACCCCCGCTTTTATTGCCAATAGAATTGGTGTCATGTCTGGATTAAAAGTTTTTGATTTGACACAAAAATACGATCTCACCATTGAGGAGGTCGATACCCTGACAGGCGCACTTATTGGAAGACCCAATACAGGAACCTACAGATTGCAGGACTTGGTAGGGTTGGATACGGGCGAGAAAGTCACCCAATTTGTGGTCAACAATGTCAAAAACGACTCCTTTTTCGAATGGGTAGGGAAAGCCACTGAGACTAAATTTATGACCTTCCTCTTGGAAAACAACTTTTTGGGCAACAAAACAGGCAAAGGTTTTTATCAGAAAACCGATCAAAAAGATCAGAATGGTAGAACCATCGTCAACGCTTTGGATCTCAAAACACTGGAATACAAACCCAGTGTACGTCCCAAAAACCCCATTCTCAAAGAAGCCAAAGCCATCGAAAAAATGCAAAAACGAATGCCATTTTTGATGGGTAAAGAAGGCAAAGAAAGTCTTTTCCTTAAGGATTATTTTACAGCGATTTTCGCTTATGCGGCCCAACGTGTTCCCGAAATATCGGATCAATACTATCCTGTGGATGATGCCATGAGGGCAGGATATGTTTGGGATTTTGGTCCCTTTGAATACTGGGATTTGATTGGCTTTCAGAATGGAATTGACTTGATCGAAGCGGCCGGTGAAAAGATCCCCCATTGGGTCAAGCAAATGCAAAATGCCGGAGCCGAGCACTTTTATAAATACGAAAAAGGACAAAAAAAATACTTTGAACTGGACAGTCTAGGATACAAAACAGTACCCGGATCGGATGCCTTTATCATTTTGGAAAGCTTCCGTCAAAATACTCCTGTAATTAAAAACAGTGAGTGTGCGGTTCACGATATAGGAGAAGGGGTAATGTGTTTGGAATTTCAGAGCAAAAGCAACGCAATAGGCGAAGGGATTGGAAAAGCCATAGCCGAAGCCGTTGACAAGGCCGAAAAAGAAGGCTGGAATGGTTTAGTGATTGGCAACAATGCCAAACAATTTAGTGTGGGAGCTAACCTGATGAACATCGGGATGCTCGCCATGCAAAAACAATTTGACACACTGGACCAAATGGTGGCCGATTTCCAATCGGTCAATATGGGAATAAGAACCTCAAAAATCCCCGTAGTGGTGGCCACTCAGGGCTATGTTTTTGGGGGAGGTTGCGAAATCACCATGCACTGTGATGCTGCTGTATGTGCGGCCGAATCCTACATCGGGCTGGTCGAAGTCGGGGTAGGTCTTATCCCCGGAGGTGGAGGAAGCAAAGAATTTGCCCTCAGGGTCTCGGATGGTTTTTACGAAGGGGATGTCAAAATGCCCATGTTGATCGACCACTTTAAATCCATTGCCACGGCAGCCGTTTCCACTTCGGCCTCTGAAGCTTTTGATTTGCATTATCTTTCGGAAAACAGGGATTCCATTTCCTACAACGTTCAAAGAAATATTGGTTTGGCTAAAGAGAAAGTATTGGAACTCGCCAAAGACTATATTCCCCCTTCCCCAAGAGAAGACATTGAAGTGCTGGGAAGATCTGGATTGGGGGTGCTCCACTCGGCCATCAACGAATACCGTTTGGGTAAATTCATGTCGGAGTACGATGAAGTGATCGCCCGCAAGCTCGCTTATGTGATGTGTGGTGGGGATTTGACCAGTCCACAACAAGTGAGTGAACAATATTTGCTCGACATCGAACGCGAAGCCTTTATGAGTTTATTGGGGAATCAAAAAACCTTGGACAGAATACAATACTTATTAATGAACAACAAGCCCTTAAGAAATTAAGACATATGGAAGCATACATAGTAAAAGGATACAGAACTGCAGTAGCAAAAGCCAAAAAAGGAGGGTTTAAAAACTATCGTTCCGACGATATGGCCGTGGATGTTTTAAAACATTTGGTCGGTCAAGTTCCGGCTTTAGACCCCACCAATGTCGATGATGTCATTGTTGGTTGTGCCAACCCCGAGGGGGAGCAGGGTCTTCAGGTGGGTCGACTCATTTCTGCCAGGGCATTGGGCATCGAGGTGCCGGGAATTACCATCAATCGTTATTGTGCCTCCGGTTTGGAAGCCATTGCTATGGCAGTAGCCAAAATCAAAGCAGGCATGGGGCATGTTTATATCGCCGGTGGAACGGAGAGCATGAGCTTGATTCCCATGACCGGATATAAGTTGGCGCCCAGTTATAAAGCCAATATGGAAAACATCAATTACCACGTAAGTATGGGGGCCACCGCCGAGGCAGTAGCCGAAAAATTCAATATCAGCCGTGAAGCGGCCGACACTTTTTCCTTTAAATCTCACCAAAAAGCTGCCCACGCCATTGATCAGGGTTATTTTGAAGAAGAAATTGTACCCATTACCGTGGAAGATGTGTATGTCAAAGATGGAAAAAAAGTAAGCAGTTCCCGTACCGTTGCTGTTGATGAAGGGGTTAGGAGGGATACCACCGTCGAAGGCTTGTCCAAATTAAGGGCTGTTTTTAAACAGGGTGGGATCATCACGGCCGGAAATGCCTCACAAACTTCCGATGGAGCTGCCTTTACCTTGGTCATGAGTGAAGAAAAAGTCAAAGCATTGGGCTTAGAACCCCAAGCCCGGATGGCCGCCTGTTCTGTTGGGGGGGTTGATCCCCTCTATATGGGAATCGGCCCATGCGAAGCCATTCCCAAAGCACTGCATCAAGCGGGACTCCAATTGTCCGATATTGAGCAAACAGAACTCAACGAAGCATTTGCCGCTCAAGCCCTGGCTGTCATCCAAGAAGCCGGTCTGGATCCCGATACGGTCAACGTCAACGGAGGAGCCGTGGCCATGGGCCATCCCCTAGGTTGTACAGGAGCCAAACTCACCATTCAACTGTTGAACGAAATGCAACGCCGCAATCAAAAATATGGAATGGTCACCGCTTGTGTTGGTGGAGGGCAAGGCATAGCCGGGATTTTTGAGCGATTGTAGTTTATACCTTTTTGACCACATAAGTCACCACCCCCCAGATGATCAATTCATTGTCTTCGGTCACTTTAATGGGTTGGTATTTAGGATTTTCGGGCATGAGATAGACGCAGTTTTCCTCTACTTTTAGACGTTTTACGGTGAATTCTCCATCGATAAAGCACACGGCTATTTTGTTGTCTTGAGGTTCCAAGCTGCGGTCGATCACCAATAAATCCCCATCGTCCAGTCCGGCACCTTGCATGGACTCCCCCGATACCCGGGCGTAGAAAGTAGCCTCCTCGTTTTTGACCACCTCACGGTCAATACTAATCCGCAACTCCTTAAAATCATCTGCAGGAGAAGGGAAACCTGCCGAAATGCCCTCTTGTACCAAAAAGGAGGATTTTCCCAATTCCTGATCCGGTTGAAAAAATATGATTTTATCTTCTTTATCACTCATTTTACTCTGATGATTTCGTCGATTTCTGTGGTAAATCGGTTGGAAAGATGCTCCCGTTTCATCTTCCAGGTTTGTTTTAGATCCTGACTGGCCAGTTTCATTCGGTGTGGGCCATAACGCCGGTGAATTTTGTCCAGGGTTCGCATCAATGCCGTGTGTTTTACCGTATCCTGCTCGAACAAAGTGATTTGTCGGGAAGAGGAAGGCGTCAGTCCCAGCAGTATCACCCCTGCTTTTTTGTACTCGATTCCCGGTTTGAAAATACTCATCAACCCCATCAATGCATAGCGATTCAATACAAAGTTGGAGTCTGTGGCGTGGGGCAGGGTCAGGGTACAACCGTTGCGGTATTGTGCGGCATTGGGATCAAAGGGATTGCTCCTCACAAAAACGTGAAGGGCAGTAGCACAGCTTTTTTGCTTTCGCAGCTTTTCCGCTCCCAGGAGTGTATAGGTGGTAATGCGTTCTTCAAGATTATTAAATATAGTAAGCAAATTTTTAAAACTTCGTGTAACGGCAATAGATTTCTTTGGATGGGCAACTTCTTCCAATTGTATGGAGTGAATGCCTTCCAGGTCTCTTTTCAATCGCAGTCCCAGTATGCTCATTTGTTTTTTGACCCATTCGTCGGGCAAATTCACAAAATCCAATGCGGTTGTTACGCCCATGGCTTGGAGTCGTTTGGCGTGTTGCCTGCCGATGCCCCAAACATCTTCTATGGGAGTCCATTTGAGTGCTTTCAGGCGTTTTTCATTGCTGTCGATACAGTAAATTCCTTGGGTTCTCTGGTCAAATTTTTTGGCAATTTTGTTGGCAATTTTGGCCAAGGCCTTGGAAGGGGCCAGCCCTACCGATACGGGGATTCCGGTCCAACGCCTTACTTGCTTGCGCATTTTCAAGCCCATTGCGTTAAGGTCGAAATAATCAAAGCCTTCAAACTTTAAAAAGGCTTCGTCTATGCTGTAAATTTCTACATTGGGGGTATAGGTTTCCAAGATTTTCATCACCCGATGGCTCATGTCTCCATAGAGGGGATAGTTGGAAGAAAAAACCCTGATGTTGTGCTTTTTGAATTCGTTTCGAAATTTGAAGGCAGGAGCTCCCATGGGGATTCCCAGGGCTTTGGCCTCATTGCTTCTGGCAATCACACAACCGTCGTTATTGGAAAGAATAACCACTGCCTTGCCCTCGTACTGAGGTTGAAAAACCCGTTCGCAAGAAGCGTAAAAATTATTGCAATCAATTAAAGCAAACATCTATAAAATCAAATTTTGAAAGGGATGGCTGCACAAACAGCCTTGATTTTTTACCTAAAAACAACTCCGTCATCGACACCGATCCAATACAAATTTAATAAGAATTGGATTGTTTTATAGACAAAATCGAACCTCTTTGGGCAAAAATTGTAATTTTGTTTTTAGGATGAGCAGTAATATGATTTAATGGACAGATTTTCATTTTTAAATTCGGCCCACACCGCCTATTTCGCTGAATTATACGACCAATATTTACAAAACCCAGACGCTGTAGAACCCAGTTGGAGAGCATTCTTCCAAGGCTTTGACTTTGGGATGGAGCACGGAGAATGGCCGGCAGAGGTGGCCGAGGTAGAAGTTCCCGAGTCGGTAAAGAAAGAATTTCAGGTGGTTAAGCTTATTGAAGGCTACCGCAGTCGTGGTCATTTATTTACCAAAACCAACCCCGTTCGCAACAGAAGGAGCTACAGCCCCAATTTGGAGGTAGAAAACTTTGGATTGTCTCAAGATGATTTATCTACTGTTTTCAATGCAGGATCAATTGTCGGCATAGGACCCAGTACCTTGTCCACCATCATCGAACACCTGCAAAGCACCTATTGTGACTCCATCGGTGTGGAATACATGTACGTCAGGAATGTAGAGAAAAAAGATTGGATTAAGGATCGATTGCACCAAAATCAAAATCATCCGAATTTTAGTCTGGAGCAAAAAAAAGACATACTCAACAAATTGAATCAAGCCGTTAGCTTCGAAAACTTTCTACATACCAAATACGTGGGGCAAAAACGATTTTCCCTGGAAGGAGGGGAGTCGCTTATTCCGGCATTAGATGCTCTTGTCATGGCTGCCGCTACCAAAGGAGTTGAGGAGTTTATCATGGGAATGGCTCACCGAGGAAGACTCAATACCTTGACCAATATATTCGGAAAATCCCCAAAAGATATTTTTAGCGAGTTCGATGGAAAGGATTACGATGAGGTGGTCTTTGATGGAGACGTTAAATACCACATGGGTTGGACGGCAAAGATAGACCCCAACAACAACGGCAAAAAAATCAACATCAATTTAGCGCCCAATCCCTCCCATTTGGAGACCGTTGGGGCTGTAGTGGAGGGAATTACCCGGGCCAAAATGGAGAATAAATTTAACGGTGATGCCTTAAAAGTTTTGCCTATCGTCGTCCATGGTGATGCAGCCATTGCCGGACAGGGTATTGCCTACGAAATTGTACAAATGGCACGATTGAAAGGTTATTCCACGGGTGGAACCATCCATATCGTGGTCAACAATCAAATAGGATTCACCACCAATTATCTCGATGCCCGATCCAGTACCTATTGTACCGATGTGGGTAAAGTTACCCTATCACCTGTGATGCACGTCAATGCAGACGATGTTGAGGCAGTAGTTCACTCCGTGATGTTTGCCCTCGATTACAGAATGCATTTCAATGCTGATGTTTTTATCGACCTTTTGGGTTACCGTAAATTCGGACACAACGAAGGTGACGAGCCGAGATTTACCCAGCCCAAACTCTACAAGACCATAGCAGCGCACAAAAATCCCAGAGACATCTATGCTGAAAAATTAATTGCTCAGGGGATTATTGATGCCAATTATGTCAAAAAACAAGAGGTGGATTACAAATCCAAGTTGGAACAAAACCTCCAAGTCTCCCGTACGGAGGAAACCACAGTTGTCACCCCTTTTATGGAAGATGAATGGTTGGGATACCATAGAGTCGATGAAAAAGACATGCATCCTGAGCTGAATACCGCTGTTGATTTGGAAGTGCTCACTGCAGTGGCCAAAACCATTACCAATGTTCCTCCGGATAAAAAGTTTTTGAGGAAAATTGAGCGCCTGATTGCGGATCGCAACAAGATGTTTTTCGAAACCGATCGGCTGGATTGGGCCATGGGAGAACTATTGGCCTATGGTACCCTACTTCATGAGGGTTATAATGTCCGACTCTCGGGTCAAGATGTTGAAAGAGGAACTTTCTCGCATCGTCATGCTGTTATAAAAGCAGAATCCTCGGAGGAGGAAGTCATATTACTCAATTTGATTGCCCCTGAAAATCAAGGGAAATTTAAGGTTTACAACTCCTTTCTATCAGAATACGGTGTTTTGGGATTTGACTATGGTTATGCAATGGCCAGTCCCAATTGTCTGACCATTTGGGAAGCACAGTTTGGAGATTTTTCCAATGGCGCCCAGATCATGATCGACCAATACATATCGGCAGCAGAGGACAAGTGGAAAACCCAAAATGGGATTGTCATGCTCTTGCCTCACGGTTATGAGGGCCAAGGTGCTGAGCATTCTTCGGCCAGAATGGAGCGTTATTTACAACTCTGTGCTAAGGACAATATGTTTGTCGCCAATTGTACCACGCCTGCCAACTTCTTCCATTTGTTGAGAAGACAAATGAAAAGCAATTTCAGAAAGCCTTTGATCGTCTTTACACCCAAAAGTTTATTGCGACACCCCAGGGCTGTTTCAAAAGTTGAAGACCTAACCAACGGTAGTTTTCAAAGGTTAATCCCCGATGATCAAGCCAAGGCCGAACACGTCAAAACCCTAGTTTTTTGTTCCGGTAAGTTTTACTACGATTTGATTGATGCCAGAGCCAATAAAGACAGAATGGATGTGGCCATTGTTAGGCTGGAACAATTGTTCCCCTTACCCCATGAAGAAATTAAAGCCCAGATCGACCACTATCCCAATCTTGAGGATGTGGTTTGGGCCCAAGAGGAACCTCGTAATATGGGGGCTTGGGGTTATTTGTTGCTTCATTTGCACGAGGCACAACAAATGCGACCTGCAACCAGAAGGTATTATGGTTCCCCCGCCGCTGGAAGTGCCGTAAGATTTAAAAACAGACATCAACAAGTGATCGACTATGTCTTTGATCCTGCGTTGGATAATTTTATAAGAAAAAAAAGTAAATCGTCATAAACTATGATTTTAGAGATGAAAGTTCCCTCACCGGGGGAGTCGATAACAGAGGTTGAAATTGCCCAATGGCTGGTTGCTGATGGCGACTATGTCGAAAAAGACCAGGCCATAGCAGAAGTGGATTCTGATAAGGCCACCTTAGAGTTACCTGCCGAGGTAAGTGGAAGTATTACCCTTAAAGCAGAGGAGGGGGACGCCGTGGCCGTAGGTCAAGTGGTTTGTCTTATCGATACTGAAGGGGCACCCAAGGAGGGGCAAAGCACACCTTCACCGACCGAAGCACCTGCTGCTATAACTACAGTTCCTGCGTCTGCTCCAGTCGCTGACCAAAATTATGCTGCCGGCTCTCCCTCGCCTGCCGCAAAAAAAATAATTGCCGAAAAAGGAATGGATTTGGAAAGTATTGTAGGTACGGGAAGGAATGGAAGAATTACCAAGGAAGATGCCGTTAAGGCAGTACCTGCTATGGGAACTGCTCCTGCCGGAAGCAAAAGAGGCGAAGAACGAAAGAAACTTTCCATGTTGCGCCGAAAGGTGGCCGAAAGACTGGTCGCGGTGAAAAATGAAACCGCAATGTTGACCACTTTCAACGAGGCGGATATGGCGCCAATTTTTGCTTTGCGAAAAAAATACAAAGAAACTTTTGCCGAAAAACACGGGGTCAGTTTAGGGTTTATGAGTTTCTTCACCAAAGCGGTGGTCAGAGCCTTGCAAATGTACCCCGATGTGAATTCCATGATTGATGGCGATTACAAAATAGCATACGATTATTGCGATATCAGTGTTGCCGTATCTGGACCAAAAGGGTTGATGGTTCCTGTGGTCAGGGGGGCTGAAAATTTATCCTTTAGAGAAATCGAACAAGAAATCAAACGACTGGCCATTCGCGCCAGAGACGGTCAAATCACCGTGGATGATATGACAGGAGGAACTTTTACCATTTCCAATGGTGGGGTTTTTGGTTCCATGCTCTCCACGCCCATCATCAACCCGCCGCAATCCGGTATATTGGGAATGCACAACATCATCGAACGTCCAGTGGCCATCGATGGTAAAGTAGAAATTCGCCCCATGATGTATCTGGCCTTGTCCTATGATCACCGCATCATCGATGGTAAGGAATCGGTAGGATTTTTGGTGGCCATCAAAGAGGCTTTGGAAAGTCCGGAGGAGTTTTCGATGGACAATAACATCGAAAAAGCCTTGGAGCTATAGGGTGAGGGTATTGTTCCCATAATCGATCAGCGCTCGGTTTTTCTTTAGAAAATCAGCACCCAAAATTCCATCAATAGGCTTTGCGTTTTCGTGCATCAGCGTGGCGTTGATGTGTTGCATATCCAATAAAACAAAGGCGTGTTTCCCGGCAGTATGCCGTCCCAAAATCAGGTTGCATTGATGTCCCAATATCGCTTCGACCTTGTCTTTTCCCGCTCCCGAAGCTTTAAAGGGATCTCCTTTTTCTTTGATGTTTAATTTTTCTTTTTCCGAAAGTGCAATGCAACTGTTGGATGCCCCCGTATCGATCAGTAATACCGCTTTGACACCATTGATTCTGGCACGGCAGACCAAGTGCCTGGTTTTGGTGACTTTTAGTTGGATTTGCTTGGGTGAAGTATTTTTAAACAAAGAAGATCATTTTTACAAATGTAAAAAAACGAAACCTTAATTTTACGGTCAATGAAATTGATTGACACCCATACCCATCTTTATGTAGAAGCTTTTGATGAGGACAGAGATGAAATCATACAAAAAGCGATAGAAACCGGGGTAACGCGTTTTTACCTTCCCGCCATTGACAGTAGCTATACGGACAGGATGCTGGCATTGGAAAAACAATACCCTGAACACATTCGTTTGATGATGGGTTTGCACCCTACCCATGTCAAGGACAATTACCTGGACGAACTCCGCCTTGTGGAGCAATATTTAGACCAAAAGGATTTTGCTGCGGTGGGAGAGATAGGTATTGACCTTTATTGGGATCAAAGCTTTTTAAGTCAGCAACAAGAGGCTTTTGATTTACAGATCCGTTGGGCCAAAGAAAAAGGATTGCCCATTGTCATTCATTGTCGCGATGCTTTTGATGAGGTTTTTGAAGTTTTGGAAATCCATAAGGGGGATGATTTATCGGGGATCTTCCATTGTTTTACCGGAACCAAAGAACAAGCCCAACGGGCCATAGGTCTGAACCTTAAATTGGGCATTGGAGGGGTGGTTACGTTTAAGAAGGGTAAAATCGATCAGTTTTTGGATCAAATTTCCATCGATCATATCGTTTTGGAGACCGATGCACCCTATTTGGCGCCTGCTCCCTATAGAGGAAAGCGCAATCAAAGTGAATATCTGATTTATATTTTAAGAAAATTGTCGGAAATCCATCAAAGAAGTGAAGAAGAAATCGCCGCACTGACCACCCAAAACGCTCTTGCTGTGTTTAAGATGTAAAGCTCAGTGTACGGTGTTGGGGATGAATTAATAGTTGTATATCTTTGTAGAGAAAAAAATTTAATAGAATTTATTTTTTTTGTTTATTAGTGCCTATTTAAAAAACAATAGAGAGGTGGCCGAGTGGTCGAAGGCGCACGCCTGGAAATTGTGTATTCCGTTATCGCGGAATCGAGGGTTCGAATCCCTTCCTCTCTGCTAACTCATATCCCAACTTATAACCCATAGGATTGTTGTATTGATTGGGAGAATTATCAACCCCTACTCCTAACTTAAACTCACTTCTCCTATCTTCTCCCACTGTGTAGTTTAACTTAATCACAATCTCATAAACTTTTCTTTAATTTTTTTAATCCAAAACTTGATTCTTTAAATTAATTTTTCTTGACCAGTTCAACATCTAAACTATTTTTTAAAGGTATGGAGATTATCCAACTCTCATTATCTAAAAAAATTTCTACAACAAAGCCTGAAGAATTGAATTCTAAAATATTTGTTTTTATACGTCTTTTACTATTATTCTCAGGAATTAATAACCACAAAAAAGATTCTGTTTTATCAATTTCGACACTGTACTCTGTTAAAATATTAGGTTCATACAAGTTGTATTCAGAACTATACCATCCTTGGATATTTGGATTCTCTTGGCCAGAAACCTGCGAAATTTTAAAATTGTCATTTGATAATGGCATAATCGTTAAACTTTTTTTATCAACAACCCCACGAGTATTAATTGATTCTTGAATTACTCTACATTTGGGGTGCCAATGCCATAAAAATTTTAAATTTCTTGGACGATCTGTTGAAATATGATCTAGAACTAACCAAAATTGATCTCTAAGATAAAAAAGTGCCCTAGTGTGTTCAGCTTCACCTTTTAGTTCTATAAAATTATTGAATGTTCCAAAAGCATAATCATAGTTTTCAGTAATCCTGTATTTATCAATTGATTGCGGACTTAAAGTTTTTTCTGGTCCTGGGCTCTGATTTTTATTATCAATTAGAACTACATTATGAGCCGAACTTCCCCTAGCGAATGATCTAAATTTATCTGCAACAACCCCTTTGTAGGCAAACCTTCCTGAATCTACTAGAAAATCATATCCATAGGCCGATATCGAAAGATGAAGTTTATCCTGATGTTGATGTCCTGAACCCCATGGGCCAACGTCAAAAAATGCCCAATGAGCTAATTTGTCATAACCACTTCTTGAAATTAATTGCCCTGCCCATGGATAAAAGAAAGATTTTTGTTTCGGGGCTATTCCCTTTTTACCATTAGTTGCAATGAATAGCCATTCAGGATTATTATATCTTTCGTACCCATCTATAATTAATTGCCTATTATCGTAAGCAAATGTGTAAGTTTTTCCAAGCTGATTTCCCCTGTCTGAGTCATTATTTAATGGTCTACTGCCATCAGGTCTCATGACCCTGGCAGAGTAATTATACATCTGTTCAATAGTCTTTAAGTAATAATCGGGTAAATCCCTTCCTGCCAAAATGCAAAGATCATTAAAGAGCTCAAAGTTTTTGAGAGATACATTGTGATAATGTGATGATAGCTCAGTTTGAACACCATCAGGATAAATCTGTTCTTGCATACTCTTTGTCATCTCCTTTATTGAATAATCTATCCACTGATTAGATAATTTATATTCTGGGAAAAAACTTGCTATTTTCATTAATGCTGAAATTTCCATTGTCAACCAATTATCCTTTTTTGAGTGAAAGTTATAATTGTAGTGGGCATGCTCAGCTAAACTTATTAGAATAAGTAAATGAGTCGCAGGATAGAATTGATCAAAATTTAATGAGGAATAAAAAATATCACTCCATTTTTTTGCTCTAAACGAAACCTCTAGTCCCCTCCATACTGAAGTAGTACTCTTTTTTTTTGGATAAGGCCAGCTCTTAATAATAAAATCTCTCAAAAACTCATCTACATATAAAGCATACTTTGGATTACCCGACTCCAAATAAGATTGAAACACCTGAGATAATTGAGAATGTCTATTTGATAACCATGCCCATTCCTCATCATTGAAAGGTCCTTTATAATACCAGTCTCGATGAGAATCCTTAAGTATTGGTAGTTTGCTTTTAACATTCTGGATAGTAAACACATTATTTAAAATCGTATCTGATTTTGAAAACGATTCGTTTGTTACTATTGGCTGTTTTTTTCTTATACTATCAAGCTTCCCATTTTTCTTATAGTATATTAGAAGTTTTCTTGCAGCAGTTACTAAATCTTTTTCTTCATAGCTCTTCTTAACCTCACCTAATCCATCATAATTAAGATCTAGTTGATCAAAAAGGAACTCAAGCCTATTTGGATATGACTCATATAAATCTTCTATAGTTTTAATGTTTTTCCAATTATTCTGTGCAACAACTTGAGAACATAACAGGATTATTAAGAAAAGATTTAGTTGAATTTGAAACTTTTTCATAGTTAAACTTTTATGTTAACTTTTTAAAAACTAGTCCTATAATATTTTATAAATAGAAATTTTGTGTATTAAAAATAGAAAATAATTCCCCCATTTAAAATCCTCAGATAAGTTCTTCTATTTAATTACTCTACTTTAACTAAATCCCTTTTATTGATAAATTTATTCCATCCATTTATTACCATATTAGTTACAGTATATTTGTATGTCATTTTGATTCCTAAATTAAATACCTTAGCATTATAAGTTGAAAATCGACTCTGTGCAAAAAAAATGCATTAGTATGTATTTTTTTTTATCTTTAAAAAATTATCGAATAGAACAAAACTTTGATCAAAATGAGAAAATTATTTTTTGCCCTAAGCCTTGTTGGGATGTTAATGACCCAATCTTTGTCTTATGCTACAACAACACTAAACGCAATTACTCAAGAAACCGAGCAGCAAGAAGAAGCCGTTGCTGAAGAAACCATGGCCGAAGAAGCTCCAGTAATGGATGAAGCTGCTGTGGAAGAAGAAGCGGCACCTGCCGAGGCTTCTTTTACGCAAGAACTTAAGAAAAGATTTATCGAAGGAGGCCCGGGATTTATGGGGATCGTTTTGATTTGTTTGATTCTTGGTCTTGCCATTGCCATTGAGCGTATCATTTACCTCAACTTGGCGACGACCAATTCTCAAAAACTCACTGCAGGGGTTGAAGAAGCCCTATCTTCCGGTGGTGTAGAGGCGGCCAAAGAGCTATGTAGAAATACTAAAGGCCCCGTTGCTTCTATCTTCTACCAAGGTCTCGACCGTGTCAACGAAGGTGTGGAAAGCGCCGAAAAGGCCGTTGTTGCCTACGGTGGTGTTCAAATGGGGCAATTGGAAAAGAACGTTTCTTGGATTTCGTTATTTATCGCTTTGGCACCCATGCTTGGGTTTATGGGGACGGTTATCGGGATGATTCAAGCCTTTGACAAAATCGAAGCGGCAGGTGATATGCAGCCTTCATTGGTAGCCGGGGGGATTAAAGTTGCCCTTTTGACCACCGTATTTGGTTTGATCGTGGCCATTATCCTTCAAGTATTTTACAATTACATCATTGCCAAAATTGACAGTATTGTTAACGATATGGAAGATGCGTCAATCAACTTGATCGACATTTTGGTAGCTCAGAAAAAATAATTGGGAACATGAAAATTCAAAACATAATCAAAATAATAAGTGCCATCATCGGTGTACTGGCTGCCTTTTTCCTACTCAGAATCATTGGCACTGGTGATGATGACATCAAAATGGCCGCGACCATGGGTGATTTTGGTGCCGTTTCTCCTTTGGTAGAGCTGGCACGAATCGTATTAGTCATCACCATAGCCGTTACATTAATTTTTACACTTTTGGGATTGTTCTCTGACCCTGCAAAATTGAAGAAAGCTGTGATTTCAGTTGGACTGTTTTTTGTCGTGATTGCGCTCTCCTATGTGCTTTCCGACGGTGTCGAAACCCCTTTAAAGGACGGAGAGGTATTGTCTGCAAGTGGTGCTAAATGGGTCGGTACAGGCATCAGAACATTTTATATACTCGCTGCAGTGGCCATCATTTTGATGTTGTTCTCAGGAGTAACCAAAATTCTAAAAAAATAACTAGCTATGGCCAAAAGATCAGCACCGGAAGTCAATGCAGGATCAATGGCAGATATTGCCTTTTTACTGTTGATTTTCTTTCTGGTAACAACAACAATCGAAACTGACAGTGGCCTCAACAGAAAGCTACCGCCCATTGAAGAAATTGAAGATCCACCCATTATCAAACAGAAGAATATCTTTACTGTGGTGGTCAACAAAAACAATCAATTGCTGGCAGAAGAAGAGTTGACGGACATTTCTGATTTGCGTGCCTTAGCGGTTGAGTTTCTCGACAACGGAGGAGGCGAAGGGGAAGAGGCCTGTGATTATTGCCAAGGCGATCGTGATCCCAGTTCTTCGGACAATCCGGACAAGGCGATTATCTCCTTGAAAAACGATAGAGAAACCTCCTATAAGGTTTATATCGCTGTACAGAACGAATTGGTAGCAGCCTATAACGAACTCCGTGATCGTGAGTTTTCACGTTTGTTTCCCAACGAAGGTATGACCTTTGTCGAAGCCAACAAAAAATACTCCGATCCCAGAACTTCTTCCGATGAAAAAGACAGGCTGAGGCCCAAACTTTCTGAAGTCAAATTGTTGTTCCCACAAAAGCTTTCTGAAGCTGAACCCAGTAAAACCAACTAAAAAAACAGTAATGTCAAAATTTAAAAAGAAAAAAGGAGGAGATCTACCCGCAATATCTACGGCATCTTTACCCGATATCGTTTTCATGTTGTTGTTCTTTTTTATGGTGGCTACGGTGATGAGAGACAGTACCCTGATGGTCAAAAATCAATTGCCTGCTGCAGATCAAATTCAGAAATTGGACAAGAAGGATCGCGTGATGTACATCTACGCCGGAGAGCCCTCAAGCCGCTATACCGAAAAGTACGGATCCCAACCTCGAATCCAGCTCAACGATAAGTTTGCAACGGTTTCCGAAGTCGGTGCCTTTGTTTTGTCTGAGCGTGCTTCTAAAAGACAGGAACTCCAAAATGTATTGACCACTTCCCTAAAAGTAGATGGTGATACCAAAATGGGGCTGATTTCTGACATCAAACAAGAACTCAGAAAAGTAAATGCTTTAAAGATCAATTACACTACCCGTGTAGGAGATTACTCTCAAAACATTGATTAATTTTCTTACAGATAAGATAAAAAGTGCCCTTTGGGGCACTTTTTTTTTCACCATAGTTTTGAGTAGATTATTTTAGTAGTGAAATCATAACAAAAATGTCTATAAGACTATTTTTTTATACTGGCATCTTATTTTGGGGGTGGAATGCCACCGCCCACCTAGACAGCTTGTCCACAAAATACAGGGAAGACCAATTCTACATCATCTTTGGCTTGCAACTGCAACAGGAAAACATCAGTGGATTCAAACAAAATGGGTTTTCAAACAATTTCCAAGTTGGTTTTGTACGGGACATCCCCCTGAGTGCAAGCGGACGAATAGCAATAGGCTTGGGCCTCGGATATGCCTACAACCGATTGATTTCCAACCTCAATATGGATTCACAAGGTGAAAATGATGTTTTTTCCATCGAAGAAAACGAAGAAAACCGCCAGACCTATTCCTCTCTTGTTGTTCCTCTTTCATTTCGATTTCGCACTTCTACACCCGACAAAACAGATTTTTGGCGGGTATACGGTGGACTGAAATACCAACTTAAGTTTTCCGAACACTACCATCCCTTTTACAGTAAGTCCTTTGCAAGTGATTTTATCAGAAAAAACAACACTGCGGTTTTTCTGTCCATGGGCTACAATACGTGGAATATGTTTGTTGAATACGATCTCAATTCCATCTACAAATCCAACGTAAAGCTTATCGATGGCGGGCATCCACAACTCCAAACCCTCAAATTGGGTTTGATTTTTTATATTCTTTGATCAGATTGATTTTCTGAGCCGCGCGACAGGAATGTCCATTTGCTCGCGGTATTTGGCCACCGTTCTACGTGCCACAGAGTAGCCCTTTTCTTTGAGTAAAGCAGAGAGGGCTTGATCGGCCAAGGGCTTCTTTTTGTTTTCGTTCGAGATGAGTTTTTCTAGTATGTTTTTTATCTCAATGGTCGAAACATCTTCTCCCTCTTCATTTTTCATACCTTCAGAAAAAAGACTTTTTAACAGCTTTACCCCATAGGGAGTGTCGATGTATTTGCTGTTGGCCACCCGGGAAACGGTTGAGATGTCCATTTCGATTTTGTCGGCAATATCTTTTAAGATCATGGGTTTAAGCTTTTGTTCGTCCCCGTTCAAAAAATAAGCACTCTGGTAGTCCACGATGGCATTGATGGTGAGATAAAGGGTTTGGTGCCTTTGTTCTATGGCATCGATAAACCATTTGGCGGCATCCAGCTTTTGTTTGATAAAAAGCACAGCCTCCTGTTGTGATTTGTTTTTGTTGGGTGCCTGGGCATAGCCGGAAAGCATTTCCTTATAATTTTTGGAAATTCTCAGTTCAGGGGCATTTCTCCTGTTCAGAGAAACCTTTAGGTTTCCGTTTTCAATGGTTAAAATAAAATCCGGGACTATGTGATTGTTTTGATTGCTCTCGGAAAGGGCTCCGCCGGGTTTTGGGTTCAGCTTGGCGATTTCATTAAAAACCCCACGCAATTCGTCTTCTGTTAGGTGGAATCGGTCTTGGAGTTTCTGATAGTGTTTTCTAGAAAATTCGTCAAAGGCAGTATCAATGATTTTACGGGTCAATTCCACCTCAGGACGGTCTTTTTCTTTTCTGGCCAATTGGATGGACAGGCATTCCTGAAGGCTTCTGGCTCCTACACCGGGGGGATCCATGGACTGAATTTTTCTGAGGATATTTTTCAGTTTTGTAAGCTCTACGATTATGTTTTGGGTAAAAGCCAAATCGTCGATAATGTCCTCCTCCGACCTTCTCAAGTAACCGCTGTTGTCGATACTGCCAATGAGGAATTCCGCAATGGGTCGTTCCTCGGCCGTAAGGATCAAATTTTGTAATTGATTTTCCAAATGTTCGTGAAAACTGGTTCCTCCCGAAAAGGGAATCTCTCTGTTTTCATCGTCAGGCGATTGGTTGTTGGATTGTATTCTGTAGTTGGGGATTTCGTCGTCACTCAAATAGGCGTCGATGTCAATATCGTCGGTATCTATTTTTTGATCGTTCTGATAGTCGTCGTAAGGGTCGTTGGCCTCCAATTCATTTTCATCCACCTCTTTACCTTTTTCCAAGGCGGGGTTTTCGCCAATTTCTGATTGAATGCGTTGCTCCAAGTCCAAAGTGGACAATTGAATGAGCTTCATCAACTGAATTTGTTGAGGAGACAGTTTCTGAGAAAGCTTTATTTGGAGCTGTTGTTTTAACATATTATGAAATAGCTTTCATAAAGATAAAAAAAGTCAAGGGAGCATTAATATTAAAACGATGCGTTTTGTGGAGTACGTGGAAAAGGAATGACATCTCTGATGTTGGACATGCCTGTGGCAAAAAGTACCAAACGTTCAAATCCAAGTCCAAACCCACTGTGTGGAGTGCTTCCAAAACGCCTTAAGTCCAAATACCACCATAGCTCCTTGGCATCGATTCCCATTGCTTCAATTCGTGCTTCTAATACCTCAAGTCGCTCTTCTCTTTGTGATCCTCCCACGATTTCGCCTATACCGGGAAAGAGAATGTCCATCGCGCGAACGGTTTTTTGATCCTGGTTCATCCGCATGTAAAAGGCTTTGATTTTGGCGGGATAATCATAGAGTATTACCGGGGCATTAAAGTGTTTTTCTACCAGATATCGCTCGTGCTCACTTTGCAAGTCCGTTCCCCATTCTTCGATCAAATAATCGAATTTTTTCTTTTTGTTGGGTTTTGAATTTTTGAGAATATCGATGGCCTCGGTGTAGGAAACCCGCTTGAATTCGTTTTCAACGACAAATTTTATTTTTTCTATCAAGCCCATGGGAGTTCTTTGGTTCTGGGGCTTTGTTTTTTCTTCATTGGCCAAACGTTGATCGAGAAAAAGCAAATCTTTTTCGCATTTTTCCAAAATATACGCCAAGGTGTATTTGATGAATTCCTCCGCCAAATCCATATTGTCGTTTAAATCGTAAAAAGCCATTTCGGGTTCGATCATCCAAAACTCAGCCAGGTGACGCGAGGTATTAGAATTTTCCGCTCTAAAAGTGGGCCCAAAGGTATAGACATTTCCCAGTCCTTGAGCATAGGTCTCGGCTTCGAGTTGACCCGATACGGTCAGGTTGGTTTCTTTTCCAAAAAAGTCTTGTTTGAAATCCACAGCGCCATCGGCGTCAACCGGAGGTTTTTGGGGGTCTAAAACCGATACCCGAAACATTTCTCCCGCACCTTCGGCATCACTACCGGTGATGATGGGCGTATGGACATAGCAAAAGCCTTTGTCCTGAAAAAATTGATGGATAGCAAAAGAAAGCACCGAGCGAATGCGCATCACCGCACTAAAAGTGGCTGTCCTTACCCGCAAATGTGCCTTTTCTCGTAAAAATTCAAAACTGTGTTTTTTGGGTTGAATGGGATAGTGATCCGGATCGGCCTCACCGACGATTTCGATGGTTTCGACCAATACCTCTTGGGATTGACCCTTGCCCATGCTCTCAACGAGTTGACCAGTAATCTCAACTGCCGCACCTGTGTTGATTTTCTTTAGTAGGCTTTCATCGGTGTTTTCGAAATCTATAACACATTGGAGGTTTTCTATGGTGGAGCCGTCATTAAGGGCAATGAATCGGTTGGCACGAAATGTCCTTACCCAACCCCTTACCGTTACAGTATCGTGTTTTTGGGGTTGACTCAATAATTCGGCTAATCTAAGGTATTTCATGCTCTTTAATTTTCAGCGCAAAGATAGGCTTATTTACAGAATAGATTTAGGATTTTATTCTGCCCTCCTCCGGGACTATATTGATTTTCGGTGCTTTTAATACCTTCTCGTTGCTCACAGTGTCTTCCAATGAAATCAGCAGTGAAGGCAGGAGAATCAAATTGGCCAGCATTGCAAACAGCAAGGTGACCGAAACCAAACCTCCCAAGGCTACCGTTCCGCCAAAATTGGAGCTCATAAATACCGCAAATCCAAAGAACAATACGATCGACGTATAAAACATACTCACCGCTGTTTCCCTCAATGCGACATAGACCGCGGTTTTGATTTTCCACTTGGTGGCGATCAACTCCTGCCGATATTTGGCCAAAAAGTGAATGGTATCATCTACCGAAATTCCAAAAGCAATGCTAAAGACCAAAATGGTGGAGGGTTTGAGGGGAATACCTGAGAATCCCATAACACCCGCGGTGATGATCAGTGGCAATAAATTGGGAATTAATGAAATGACAATCATTTTAAATGATCGGAACATATAGGCCATAAACAGCGCAATCAGTAAAATGGCCAGCGATAGGGAAATGATCAAATTGCGGATCAGATAATGGGTGCCCTTGAGGTATAACAGGGTTTTCCCGGTCAGCTTGACCTGATAGCGATCGGGGGGAAATATTTTATCGATTTCTTTTACCAAATCTTCTTCAATTTCTTCGATTCGTTCTGTGGGGATGTCTTTCATAAAAGTCGTTACCCTGTTGAATTGTGCAGTACTGTCGATATAATTCTGCATTAATCCCGATGATCCTTTTACGTTTTTGAGGTAGCGGGCAATAAAAGAATTTTCCTGAGATGTGGGGAGTTTGTAATAGTTGGGATTGCCGTTGTAATAGGCTTGTTTGATGAATTTGACACCACTGACCGATGAGATGGGTTGAGACAGTTCAGGAATTTCATTGATGTATTGTTCGAGTTTGTCAATTCTTTTGAGCGTGGAGAGTCGTGTTGCGCCTCCCTTACGACGGGTATCGACAATAATTTCTACAGGCACGATACCGTTAAATTCGTCATCAAAGAAAAGGATGTCCTTAAAAAACTCACAATTTTTGGGCATGTCCTCAATGATGCTCCCCGAAATATTGATTTGATAAATGCCGATGATGCCCATGATCAAACCGATAAGGGAAATGACATAAACATTGATCCTCTTAAACCTCACCTTGTTCTCCATCCATTTTACAAACGTTTTCAGGTAATGGCTTTTGAGGTGCTTGAGGTGTTTTTTACTGGGGCGAGACATAAAACTGTAAATAACCGGAATGATCAACAGGGAAAGAAGAAAGATGGCGATGATATTGATCGAGGCAACGATTCCAAACTCTTTTAAAACTTTACTGTCGGTCAAAATAAAAGTAGCGAAACCCGAGGCGGTGGTCAGATTGGTCATCAGCGTGGCATTCCCAATTTTCATTATCACCCGTTGTAAGGACTTTGCTTTGTTCCCGTGTTTGGCAACTTCCTGTTGATATTTGTTGATCAGAAAAATACAGTTGGGCACCCCGATAACGATGATCAATGGGGGGATCAGTGCGGTGAGTATGGTGATTTCATAACGGAGCCATCCCAAAATTCCAAAGGCCCACATGACCCCAATCAAAACCACAAACATGGAGATGAAGGTGGCTCTGAATGATCGGAAGAAAAGAAAAAAGATCAAACTGGTAAGCAACATGGCCGAAATGACAAAAACGGCGATTTCGTCCACGATATTCTGTGCGTTCAACGTTCTGATATAGGGCATGCCGGAGATTTTGACATCCAAGCCCGTTTCCTTTTCAAAAGCAGTGATCAAAGGGATGAAAGTATTGAAAATAAAATCTTTTCGCTTTACGGTATTGACGATTTTTTTGTCCATATAAATGGCCGATCTGATCGTTTGACCATCTGAGTCGTAAAGTATGTTTTTGTAGAAGGGAAGTTCTAAAAGTAGTTTTTGTTTGAATTTTTCAATCTCGGAAGGCTTGTAATCCGCAACATCAAAAACCGATTTTAGCACAAATGATTTGAGGTCTTCGTCCTTTACCAACTCCTGTACGTTGTTAGTAGATAAGGTAAATTCCACCTCCGGGTAGGATTCGATTTTATCGTTGAGGGCAACCCATTTTCCAAAGGTTTGGGGTTCAAAAAATTGTTCCTCTTTAAGGGCGATCACCATCAAATTTCCCTCTTCACCAAAGGTCTCTACAAATTTATCGTATTGAATGTTTTCGGGATGGGTACTGGGAAGTAGGTTGGCCTCAGTAAAGGTAAACCGCATGTGTTTCCACTGAGTGCCAAAAAAAAGGGTTACCAGCAAGATGCCACCGATTATCAAAAAGCGGTTTCTCAGGATCAAGTTCGCAACAGTACCCCAGAAATTTTGTTTTTTACGCTTCATTCTCGACTGACATCACTAGCGTTGGGCCTACTATACCGTTAATATTTCTTTTTCTTTGACGTTTAAGATACCGTCTACTTTAACGATGTATTGATCAGTCAATTCTTGAATGTCAATCTCAGCATTTTTTTGAAGGTCTTCGGAGCTGTCGGTTTTTTTGATTTCGTTGTTGGCATCCTTTCGCGCATTTCTGATGGCGATTTTGGAGTTTTCAGCTTCTGTTTTTGCCAATTTGACCAATTCTCTTCTGCGCTCTTCTGTCAATGGTGGGATATTGATGATCAGAGATTCTCCATTGTTCATGGGGTTAAAGCCCAAATTGGCTTGTAAAATCCCTTTTTCGATTTCGGGCAATAATGCTTTTTCCCAGGGTTGAATGCTCAGCGTTCTTCCGTCCGGGGTATTCACGTTGGCTACTTGGTTGAGAGGAGTGGGAGTACCGTAGTATTCTACCATGACAGCGTTCAGCATGATGGGGTTTGCCTTTCCTGCTCTGATGTTGAGCAGTTCTTTTTCCAGATGTTTGACAGACAAATCCATGCTCTCTTTTGCAGTTTCGGTGATGATAATGATTTCTTCGTTCATTTTGGTGAAAATTTAAAGATCGACTCGGGTTCCTATGTTTTCGCCCTTTATTATTCTACTGAGGTTTCCTTTGGTATTCATATCAAAAACAATAATGGGCAGCTTGTTTTCCTGACTCAAGGTAAAAGCAGTGGTATCCATGATCTTGAGTCCTTTTTTCAGTACATCGTCGAATGATAGGGTGTCAAACTTGATGGCTTCTTTGTTTTTTTCGGGGTCTTCGTTGTAGATGCCATCTACTCGGGTTCCCTTTAATATCACATCGGCATTGATTTCTATGGCGCGGAGCACCGCGGCAGAATCGGTTGTGAAATAGGGGTTTCCCGTTCCCGATCCAAAAATAACGACCCTTCCTTTTTCCAGATGACGCGTGGCCCTTCTTTTGATAAAAGGCTCTGCAATGGCTTCGATTTTGATGGCCGTTTGCAATCTGGTTGGAACATTGTTGTTTTCCAATGCGCTTTGTAGCGCCAAACCGTTAATGACCGTAGCGAGCATTCCCATATAATCGGCTTGAACTCGATCCATACCTTTGCTGGCTCCAGAAACTCCCCTGAAAATATTTCCCCCACCGATAACGATGGCGATTTCAGTTCCCGTCTTTTGGATTTCCTTGATTTCAGTGGCATACTCATTGAGCCTAACAGGATCAATGCCGTGGTTTTGATTACCCATCAGCGCTTCACCACTTAACTTCAGAAGGATTCTTTTGTATTTCATAGCTTGGAATTACACAAATATAGCAAATATAGAGGGAAACTTTATACGGCTTTTAAACTCAAATCGATGGGAACCGCAGCATAGGTAAGCCCTCCCATGGATACATAATCCACTCCGGTTTCGGCATAGCAAACCAAATGCTGGGCAGTGATATTCCCCGAGGCCTCGGTTTCGAACTTCCCGTTGATTTTTTTGATGTTTTCTGTCAAAACTTCGGGAGACATATTGTCCAAAAGGATTCTTTTTACCCAAGGAAAACGCATGACCTGATCGATCTCAAGGGCATTTCTTACCTCCACGATGACAGGTATCTTCAGAGCATTTTGCGCCAAATAGGCTTTGGTTTTTTCCAAGGCTTGAACCAGGCCACCACAAAAATCGATATGGTTGTCTTTGATCATGATCGCATCAAACAAGCCCATGCGGTGGTTGTGACCCCCACCGATAGCGACCGCCCATTTTTCGGGATAACGGAAGCCGGGCGTGGTCTTACGGGTGTCGAGAATTTTACAATGGGTGTGTTGAATTTTTTGACTGAGTTGACGGGAGAGGGTCGCGATTCCACTCATTCTTTGCATGCAGTTCAACACCAATCGCTCCGTAGCCAAAAGGGATTTGGCTTTGCCTTTGACCAGGAAGGCTTGGGCGCCCTGCTCCAGCTTTTCGCCGTCTTTGGCCAAAGGGCTGACGTTCAAGCAAGCATCGTAACGATGGAATATCTTTTCGGCCAGTGTGATGCCGGCAATCACACAATCGCCTTTGACCTTTAAAACAGCCTCCCTTTCTAATTCCTCATTAAAACAGGCGATGCTGCTGTGGTCACCCCCTTCGATGTCTTCCTCCAGGGCTTGATCAATAAAGCGATCAATGGCGTCTTTATGGGTGTTGTAAAAATTATTCAACGTAGTCTTGATTGTAAAAAACTCCTTTATTTTGTTTTAAGTCTTGTGATTGTTTGATCATCAAATAGGCCACACTCACCATATTTCTCAATTCACAAATTCCCAATGTCAATTTGTTTTGACGGTAAATATCTTGGGTTTCCAAGAAAATATTTTTTAACTCCATTTCGGCCTCTGTCAGTCCTTGTGAGGTTTTGAAAATACCCACTTTGGCTGTCAATAAATTTTGCAATTGTTTTTTCATACGGCTGATGGCGCTGATTTTTTCATTGGAGATATAATGTTCTCCTTTCCATTCGGGTAGCTGGAGGTAGAAATCTGGTGGAGGCAGGTCTCCTTTGATTTGATCGAGGGAGTCCAGTGCCGCCCGATGGGAAAAAACCAGGGATTCCAGCAGTGAATTGGAGGCCAAACGATTGGCACCGTGCAGGCCTGTATAGCTACATTCTCCTATGGCGTATAAGCCTTTGAGTTTCGTTTCTCCAAAGTGATTGACACTGATGCCCCCACAGAAATAGTGTGCCGCAGGGATCACCGGAATGGGATCCTTGGGAGGATTGATCCCAACCTTTTGACAGTTCTCCTGAATGGTGGGAAACAGATTTTTAAATTCTTTTTTGCTGATGTCTTGACAGTCCAAAAGAACCCAGTCATCTCCGGTTTCATTGATCACTTCGGCAATGGATCGGGCGACAATGTCCCTTGGAGCAAGTTCGGCTTTGGGGTGATAATCGGTCATGAATCTTATGCCGGACACACTTTTTAAAATGCCGCCTTCTCCGCGAACGGCCTCTGAAATTAAAAAAGTATTTCCGTTGATTATGGGATAAAGGGCAGTGGGGTGAAACTGAACAAACGGCAGTCCTTCCATGTAGACCTTGGCTCTGTAGGCCGCCCCCAAGCCATCCCCGGTAGCATTTTCGGGATTGGTGGTATGGGAGAAAAGTTGACCCGCGCCTCCGGTACTCAATACGGTGATTTGCGCTGAAATCTTGATGATCTCCTGTTCCAGATTGGATATGACATAGGCCCCATAACACCTTTTGTAGTCGCTTCCACTATGGTGGTCTGTGATCAAGTCAACCAAAGTGTGGTTTTCCAAAAGCGAGATATTGGGGAAAGTTTTGATTTTCCGGATCAGGGATTTCTGAATTTCAAGTCCGGTTTTGTCCTTGTGGTGAACAATTCTTTTTTCGGAATGCCCCCCTTCTTGGGTGAGGTGTAATCCATTTTTTTGTTTGTCGAAATGGGTTCCCCAGTCGATCAATTCTTGCAGGCGTTCGTGTCCCTCTTTTACTACAAATTCGACCACCTGCCTGTCGCATTCCCCCGCTCCGGCGATCAAAGTGTCCTCCACGTGTTTGTTAAAAGAATCTTTCTTAAAGTTGGAGACCACAGCGATCCCTCCTTGGGCATATCTGGTATTGCTTTCCAGTAGGCTGTTTTTTGAAATGATAACGATTTCAAGGCTTGGATTTTGCTCTGCTATTTTAATTGCATAGGTCAATCCGGAAATACCACTTCCTATAACGAGTATGTTGGTATCCATATTATTAGCCTAGCTTTAGCATTCTGGTAATAGGGAGTTTGGCTTTTTCGATCAGGCTTTCAGAAAGTTGCACTTCGGGTTGTTCGTGTTCCAAGCACAGATATAGTTTTTCCAGCGTATTGAGTTTCATAAAGGCACATTCGCTGCAAGCACAAGTTTCGTCCTCTACGGGTGCAGGAATAAAGGTCTTTTCGGGGCAGCGTTTTTTCATTTCATAGAGGATTCCGGCTTCGGTAGCCACGATAAAGCTTTGTGCCGAATCTTTCTCCACAAAATTTAACAAGCCCGAAGTACTGCCAATATAGTGTGCAATGTCAAGGACTTGAGATTCGCTTTCCGGGTGAGCGATGAATTTGGCGGTGGGGTTTTCCTTGGCGAGGGTCAGAATTCTTTCAAATGAAAAGGCCTCGTGAACGATACAAGATCCGTCCCATAGGATCATGTCTCTTCCGGTTTCTTTGATCAGATAACGCCCCAGGTTTTTGTCGGGGGCGAAAATGATGGCCTCTCCTTCGGGTATGGAATCTATGACCCTAACGGCATTGCTCGAAGTACATACTATGGTACTCAACGCCTTGATTTCTGCGTAGCAATTGATGTAGGTCACCACATGTGCACCAGGATATTGGTCAATGAATTTTTTAAAATCCTCCGGTGGGCAGGAATCGGCAAGCGAGCAGCCGGCATTCAGATCAGGGAGGATGACTTTTTTGGCAGGGTTGATGATTTTTGCGGTTTCGGCCATAAAATGCACTCCGGCAAAAACAATCATTTCGGCCGCTACTTTTTCTGCTGCCTGAGCCAAATACAGGCTGTCGCCCAGATAGTCGGCCAACTCCTGAATTTCGGCTTCTTGATAGTAGTGCGCCAGCAAAACCGCCTTTTTTTCTTTTTTGAGTCGTTTGATTGCTGATATTAAATCCAGCCCTTGCGGGATTTCCATATCCAAGTAACCCTTTTGGGCAAATCTTACCGATACCTCATCTGAAGAGAGTTGCATAATCAAATTATTTAATACAAAATTATTAAAAATCAAGGACTAAAAGTTCATCCCGGGATTATAATCCTTCCAGTTGCTCTGTGATTTGATCGGGGGTAAGGGCATCTGCTACCCTGTAGGCACCTATGGCTGTTCTTCTCAACTGGCTCAAATGCGCCCCGGATTGGAGGGCTTTGCCAAAATCGTGGGCCAAGGAGCGAATGTAAGTTCCTTTGGAACACCTGACGTGAAAGTGGAGCTGGGGCAGATTGATTTGGGTAAAATCAAATGCGTAGAGGTTGACTTTTCTGGCTTCAATTTTTGTTTTTTCTCCACTTCTGGCGTACTCATATAGACGCTTGCCGTCTTTTTTGATAGCAGAGAAAATGGGAGGGTATTGGTCAATTTTCCCTTCAAATTTTTTTTTTACCGTATTGATTTGCTGCTTTGTGATGTGATCGATGGGGAAATTTTGATCTATGGCGGTTTCCAGATCATATGAGGGGGTGCTTGCCCCCAGCGTGATGGTTCCGGTATAGGCTTTTTCCAGGGCTTGTATTTCGCTGATTTTTTTGGTCATTTTTCCGGTACAAATCAGCAGTAGTCCTGTGGCCAAAGGATCGAGGGTTCCCGCATGGCCTACCTTGAGTTTTTTGAGCTTGTATTTCTTTTTTAAAGCCCACCTCAATTTGTTGACCGCTTGGAATGAAGTCCATTCCTGCGGTTTGTCCACCAACAACAGTTGACCCTCCAAAACGGATTCAAGTGATAAATTCATCTCACAAACTAAAAAGGATGGCAAGTATCCCCACCACTATACAATAGAAACTAAAGTATTTGAGTTGGCTTTTTTTCACCAAGGCAATCATCCATCGACAGGCAAAAACCCCGGTAATAAAGGCACTGACAAAACCCACCAACAAAGGAAACAAATCGGTACTTCCTTGACTCAAGTCCCCGTCCAGAATACTCTTGGCCATACTTCCCAAAATCAAGGGAATGACCATAAGGAAAGAAAATCGGGCTGCCTTGTCGCGGTCAATCTTCAGCAATACAGCCAGTGCGATGGTGGCGCCACTTCTGGAAATACCCGGGAGAATGGCAATGGCCTGAATGACACCTATGGCAAAGGCGTTGTTATAATTTAATTTTTTGTTGTTCTCATGAACCCGATCTGCCAAAAACAAAAGTATGGCCGTAATCACCAACATGGCACCTACCAAGGCGATTTTACCATCAAAAAGAGAGGCTATAAAGTCTTCGAAAAAAAGACCGATGATCACTGCCGGAATCATGGAAAGGAGAATTTTTATACTGAAATTCAAACTCTCGCCTTTTTTGAAGTACAACAAATCGGAAAGGATCAATGCGATGTCTTTTCTAAAGACAAAAAGGGCACTGAAGGCTGTTGCGGCGTGGAGCGTAATGGTGATCAACAATCCTTGCTGTTGCTGGTAATCACTGCCAAAAACGGCTTTGACCAATTCCAGATGTCCGCTGGAAGAAACAGGCAAAAACTCTGTCAGACCCTGAACGATCCCAAGAATCAGCGTTTCTAGCGCACTCATTTATGTTTTTTTGGAGGCATTAAGATGGCGTAAATCGCAAGGCCAAAACCCATCAGTACAATGGTGGGAGCCAATCTGATTCTGCGGAAATTAAAAATCTCGGGATTGAAAACATTGGGGTCTTCACTTCCTCCGCCTGCCATGATGATAAAGCCCATGGCAATTACAGCTAGTGAGAGGAGCAAAAATCGATAGTTTCTTTTGCTGAACAGGAATTCCTTTTTTGGGCTTTGGTCACTCATCTTAAGATTTTAGTTTACAGCGTCGGATTTTAGGTTCAAATAGCGTTGTGTGGCAAAGAAAGTACTTATAATTGTGATCACCAAGCCCAAAAGGAAGACTCCGATAAAAACCAGTGCCAGTTCCAAAGGATTGTCAAAAATTTGCAATTCGGGAAATCGCTTTTGCATTTCATAAATCACCAGTGCCATTCCCGACATGGCAACGATGGCGCCCAAAGTGCTCATCAGTAAGTGGGTTTTGATAAAGGGTCTTCGGATAAAGCTTTTCGTTGCCCCGACCAATTGCATGGTTTTGATAATAAGCCTTTTGGAGTATATGGACAGTCGAATGGAACTGTTGATCAACAATACTGCCACGAAAATGAACAGGCCGCTAGCCAGCAACATCCAAAAAGTTATTTTTTTGATGTTTTCATCCAACAACTCCAGCAGCGGCCGATCGTAGACCACTTCATTGACGTAGCTGTAAAGCGCAATGTCTTTACTCAGTTTGGAGACCATGGCGGGGTTCAAAAAGCTGGCCTTAAAATACACATCCATAGAATTGAGCAGTGGATTATATCCCAAAAACTCCATAAAATCCTCCCCAATTTCGTTGGCGTGTCTTTTGAAAGCCTCCTCTTTGGAAACAAAAATGACGTTTTTGGTAGCGGTATTCAAACGCAAGGTTTTTTGCAGTTGCTTGAGTTCGATCTCTTTGGCGGAGTCTTTTACATAGATCGTCATTACGATTTGCTCTTTAAAGTGATCCGCTACTTTTTTGGAATTGACCAACAATATACCCAGGATACCCGTTAAAAAAAGTACCAAAGAAATACTCACCACCACCGAAAAATAGGTGGAAATCAGTCTTCGCTTGTTGAATCTTTCTTCAGGCAGTTGCCGCATCGGGAAAGTTTGTTTCAGTAAAATTAAAAAACCATCAATAAAAAGAAGCTTGAGAGCCGAAACTTTTTTTCCTTTCCTTGAATAAGCGTATTTTTACGCATTCAAAAAACAAGCCTTAATGAATTACGATTTTCTGCAAATTGAAAAAAAGTGGCAAGACTTTTGGGCGACACATAAAACCTTTAAGGCAGACAACCAAAGCGATCAACCCAAGTACTATGTATTGGATATGTTTCCCTATCCTTCGGGTTCAGGGCTTCATGTAGGTCATCCCTTGGGATACATTGCCAGTGATATCATTGCGCGATTCAAAAGGCATTTGGGATTTAATGTTTTGCACCCACAGGGCTACGATTCTTTTGGGCTTCCGGCAGAGCAATACGCCATTCAGACCGGACAGCATCCCTCCAAAACAACCACAACCAATATCGACAGATACCGTCAGCAACTCTATCGCATGGGATTTTCTTTCGATTGGGATCGCGAGGTGCGGACTTCTGAACCGAATTACTACCGATGGACTCAGTGGATATTCCTAAAATTATTTGATTCCTATTATGATCTCCAAGCCAACAAGGCCGTTCCTGTTTCGGAACTGATACTGCGCTTTGAAAAGGAAGGCAATACAAATGTAAAAGCCCACTGCGATAAAGATACCCCTGTTTTTGAGGCCCAAGAGTGGAAGGCTTTTGACCATGATCAACAGCAAAAAATCTTACTGAATTACCGACTTACTTATTTGTCAGAAACCCAGGTCAACTGGTGCCCCTCCCTGGGGACGGTTTTGGCCAATGACGAAATCGTAAACGGAGTTTCGGAACGCGGGGGACATGCTGTGACCAAAAAGAAGATGCGCCAGTGGAGTATGCGCATAGGCGCCTATGCCAACAGACTTTTATTGGGCTTGGATGCCCTAGACTGGTCGGATGCTCTCAAAGAAATGCAAAGGAACTGGATTGGAAAATCCCTAGGAGCCAGCATTTATTTTGAAGTAGAAAACCATCCTGAGAAATTGGAGGTTTTTACCACCCGTCCGGATACCATTTTTGGGGTTACTTACATGACGCTTGCTCCTGAACACGAGATGGTAAAAAAAATCACCAGCCCCGAACAGCAAAAGGCAGTTGCAGAATATACCGTCCGGGTCGCTCAGAAATCGGATCGTGAACGCCAGGCCGATGTCAAGTCGATCAGCGGGGTGTTTACCGGTGCTTATGCCCTTCATCCATTTACTGGGGTAGCCGTTCCCATTTGGATTGGTGAATACGTACTGGCAGCTTATGGAACCGGAGCAGTTATGGCAGTGCCCAGTGGAGATCAAAGGGATTTTGATTTTGCCACTCATTTTGATTTGCCCATCGTCAATATATTCCAGGGGGTCGATGTGTCTGAAGCGGCTTTTTCGGAAAAAGGAAATGTAAAATTGACCCATTCCGATTTTTTAAACGGTTTGGACTACAAACAAGCGATAGACAGAGTGATTGTGGAGTTGGAAACCAAAAACTGTGGAAAAGGTGCGGTAAACTTTAGGCTCAGAGATGCTATTTTCAGCCGACAAAGATATTGGGGGGAGCCCATTCCCATCTATTTTAAGGGGGAGACGCCCACGCCATTGCAGGAGCATCACCTGCCCTTGGAACTGCCCAAAGTGGAAAAATACCTCCCTACCGAAGATGGAAAACCCCCCTTGGGGAACGCCAAAATATGGGCTTGGGACGAGGCCAGGGAAGAAGTGGTTTCCGTGGATCGGATCGACCATAAAACTGTTTTTCCTTTGGAACTCAATACCATGCCGGGCTGGGCGGGAAGCTCTTGGTATTTTAACCGCTATATGGATGCTCATAATCAAAAGCAATGGGTAGGGCCCAAAGCATTGGACTACTGGAAAGATGTGGATTTTTACATGGGTGGGAGTGAACACGCCACCGGACACCTTTTGTATTCCAGATTTTGGCAGAAAGTGCTTTTTGATTTGGGTTATGCAAGCACAGCGGAATACGCCAAAAAGCTGGTCAATCAAGGTATGATTCTAGGGAATTCAGCCTTTGTCTATCGAAAAAAAGGAACCCAAACTTTCCTTTCCAAAGGCTTGATTGGCGAAAACCAAGTTGAACCCATACACGTGGATGTCGGTTTGGTCAACACCCAAGATGAATTGGATCTGGAGGCGGTTAAAAATTGGCAAAAAGATTTTCAACATGCCGAGTTTGTGCTCGAAAATGGAAAATATATCGTTGGCAGGGAGGTTGAAAAAATGTCTAAGTCAAAATACAATGTGGTCAATCCCGATGAAATCTGTGACACCTATGGTGCAGACACCCTCCGGATGTATGAGATGTTTTTGGGGCCCATTGAGCAAGACAAACCTTGGAATACCGCCGGAATTTCCGGAGTGCACAACTTTCTAAAAAAATTCTGGCGATTGTTTTATCAACAAGATCAATGGATGGTAAACGAAGCCCCAGCCAGTGCGGAAAGCCTAAAAGTGCTTCATCAAACCATAAAAAAAATAACCGATGACATTGAGCGCTTGTCTTTCAACACCTGTGTCAGTACTTTTATGATATGCATCAATGAATTGACAGCCTTAAAGTGTTCGAATAAGGAGGTGTTGGAACCTCTTTTGGTATTGCTTTCCCCCTTTGCTCCTCATTTTTGTGAAGAGTTATGGCAACAGTTGGGGCATACCGACAGTATTGAATTTGAGCCCTTACCCACCTTTGACCCCGGCAAAGTAGAAGAGACCACCAAAGAATACCCGATTTCTTTTAATGGTAAAATGCGTTTTACCATCAAGCTATCATTGGATATGGGGGTTGAGGAAATCAAGGAGGCTGTTATGAAAGAACAAAAAACACAGGATCAAATCGATGGTGCCACGCCCAAAAAAATTATTGTGGTTCCTGGGAAAATCATAAATATTGTCATCTGATGAGTGATTTACAAATTGAAATTATCGGACTGACCGCAGCTGTTTTTACGACGATTGCCTTTGTTCCCCAGGTTCTTAAAATATGGAAAAAGCGCGATGCCAGTGGCGTTTCTGTTACCATGTATGTGATTATGTTTATCGGGATTTGTATTTGGTTCTGCTATGGGATTTTGATTGACAGCATTGCGGTTATCACTGCCAATGGAGTTTCGGGCATATTACAAATGTTCATCATCGCATTTGCCTTGATCCACCGCAAGAAGAACTAAAAGAAGTTGCTACAATTGAATTTGCCTTTTGATCTGTTGGTTGAGCGAAATAAAGGTTTCTGTTCGGGATACCCCTTCTATGGTTTGAATTTTGTGATTTAACAGGGTCATCAAATGTTCGTTGTCTTCACAAAGTATTTTGATCAAAACGCTCCAATGTCCTGTAGTATAGTGACATTCAATCACTTCGGGGATCTTTTCTAGTTGTTTTACCGCTTCGGGATTCCGCATTGCTTTGTCCAAGTAAATGCCGATAAAGGCTATGGTTTTATAGCCCAGGATTTTAGGGTTTATAACCACCTGAGAACCCGATATGAGTCCTGAATTTTCCAGTTTTTTAAGACGTTGATGAACAGCTGCACCTGATATACCTGCGGTTTTTGCGATTTCATTGATCGACTTTCTCGCGTCGTTCATCAGTGCCCTGAGGATGATTTTATCCAAACCGTCAATCAGCACTTTTTCGTTTTTTGTCTTCAAAATCTAAATTTTTTGACCTTTAAAAATTAAATAAAAAACCTTATTTGTGTTAATAAAATTAATGAATTAATCAATGGGAATATATATTTTAAATGCTACATTCACTTTATGAGAAAATATATTTTGGCCGGAGGCAGTTTCGCTTTGCTGGCGGTGGTCTTGGGTGCTTTTGCAAGTCATGCGCTTAAAGCTCATTTTTCGACAGAAGTTTTAGCGTCTTTTCAGACCGGGATTCGGTACATGATGTATCACGGATTGGCACTGTTGATTTTATCACAGCTGACCTTGGCAGGAAATCCCTTGATTTTTAGGCTGTTTTTTTGGGGTATTGTCCTTTTTTCCTTCAGTATCTTTGTCCTTTGTCTTGGGAAACTAACCCCATTTGATTTTTCGTTCATGGGGCCGATTACCCCCATAGGAGGTAGTTTGATGATCGCAGGATGGGCAGTATTACTCTGGAAAAGCTTTAAAGAAAAAACGGACTAGAGGAGTGATCCCTATTTTCCGTTACTGCTGATGTATTTTTCTATGGCCATGGTCATAGAAGGAGTATCAGGTGTGGGTGCTTTGATATCGATTCTCAATTTCGCTTTGCCCGCAGCCAGCACTGTGGCATTGCCATAGGCTGCAATTCTAGTGTTGTTTTGTTCGAAGTTAGGGAAATTTTTAAACAGCGACTCGATACCGGAAGGGCTGAAAAAGACCAATACATCGTAATAGACGTCTCTTAGATCAGAAAGATCACTGACCACGGTTCTGTACAGGGGGGCCCGGGTCCAGTCTATCCCTAGTTTGTTGAGACAATCCGGAATGCTGGGTTTGAGAACATCCGAAGTGGGAAGCAAAAAATTCTCTTTTTCAAACTTTTTGAAAACAGCTTCCAAGTCGGCGATGCTTTTTTCTCCAACATAAATCTTCCGCTTTCGGTAAACCACATATTTCTGAAGGTAGAAAGCCACCGCCTCCGATTGACAAAAATATTTTGTCGAATCCGGTACTTTATAGCGCATTTCTTCAGTAATTCTAAAGAAATGATCTACGGCGTTTCTGCTGGTGAGGACGATATTGTCAAAATCAGAAAAATTGATTTTTTGCAACCTTACTTCTTTTGCGGACAATCCCTCAACGTGAATAAAAGGCCGGAAATCAATTTTTAGCTTGTGCTTTTCTTGTAATCGAGAATAGGGAGACTTCTCACTGGCAGGTTCTGGCTGAGAAACCAAAATAGTCTTCACTTTCATATTTCTTGTAATTTTGCTTTTGTCTAATAAATTGATTTATAGAGCCAAAGCCAGGGCGCTATTTTGAATGCACAAAGATACAAAATTAAATAAACTATGTTGTGTGGGGTAATTCTAATAATTCTTAAATAAATGGTCAGGTGAGACAAATGCACTGCACAGATAACCATTAGGCTTATAAGGAAAAAAAGGACTGTATTGGTAAAGAATCGGTAATGATAAATTGAAAAAAGGAAAAGTGCATAAAGGCTGATCATTGCGTAAAAACTTACACTTCTGAAGACGGTCTGTTGAAAGAGTTCCAGTTGGCCTGATAGTTGGCAAATAAGTTTTAATATTTCATAACGCGCAACAACCACTGCCGAGATGACAATAAAAAAATTGTGAAATGAGATTTCACCCAACAATGACATTAAGATTTTTTCGTAAAAAAAATAACCCAAAAGTGAAAAAGTAATCAAGGTGATCAATGTCAAAATTAAGTTGAACGGGTTTGAGGGTTTGGTAAACCTTTCCTTGTCGTATATGTTAAAATAGCTTTTGGAATTCCAAAAAGAAATAAGAAGTTTGAATTGATGCGCGTTCCTACTGTAGAGAGAAACACTGAGCATAAAAATCAAAATAATGGAAAGGGTAATCCAATCTTGATGCGCTTGAAATTTTTCGGTCCATTGAAACATGAAATAAAATTAAGGAAGTATTTTAACTCTCCATTTTATTTCGCGCGATTTAGTATTTTTACCCCTGTGCTATGGAGAAAGTTTTAGTAATCATTCCTACCTATAACGAGGTTGAAAATATCCAAAAGGTCATTGATTTAACCTTTAAGGACAAGGCCTATGACATTTTGGTGGTTGACGATTCCTCCCCAGACGGAACTGCTGATTTGGTTTTGGAATTGATCAAAACCCACTCCAGCCGGCTGTTTTTGGAGCAACGGGCCCGCAAAGAAGGGCTGGGCAAAGCCTATATCCACGGATTTAGGTGGGCGTTGGAAAACAATTACGACTTCATTTTTGAGATGGATGCCGATTTGTCCCACGATCCTAAAGAATTGTCTCCCATGCTGGACTATCTCAAATCGGACTATAATTTGGTGATTGGATCACGTTATGTGAAGGGCATCAATGTAGTCAATTGGCCACTGAGTAGGATTTTACTTTCCTATTTGGCCTCGGTATATGTTAGGTGGATTACCTTTATGCCCATAAAAGATCCCACTGCGGGATTTGTCGGTTATACCCGAACAGTTTTGGAGCAGTTGGATTTTAATAAAATAAAATTTGTAGGCTATGCCTTTCAAATCGAAATGAAATTTAAGATTTGGAAAAAAGGCTTTAACTTCAAAGAACACCCCATTATTTTCACCAACAGAGTCTTGGGAGTGTCCAAAATGGATGGAAAGATCATTTGGGAGGCACTGTCTGCCGTATTGATTTTAAGGATCAAAAGTATATTTAATCGAATTTGATGAGGGAGATATTAATACAAAATGCCCAATTGGTCAATGAGGGTGAGCTTTCCCAAAAAGATCTTTTGATACGTGGGGAAAAGATTGCCAAAATCAGCAACCGCATTGAACCCACCGGAAGCGAGGAATTGATCGATGCCACGGGTCTGCATTTGTTGCCGGGATGGATCGACGACCAAGTGCATTTTAGGGAACCGGGTTTGACCCACAAGGCCACCATTGCCAGCGAATCTCGTGCTGCCGTCGCTGGGGGCATTACTTCCTTTATTGAGATGCCCAACACCCAACCCCAGACCACAACTTCCAAAGCCTTGGAAGACAAATTGGACAGGGCAGCCAAAGACTCCATCGCCAACTATGGCTTTCTCTTTGGCGGTACCAACGATAACCTGGAAGAAATTAAGTCTTTTGATACCACCCAGGCGGCAGGGTTAAAGTTATTCCTCGGCTCTTCTACCGGCAATATGTTGGTGGACGATGAGCAGGTGTTGAAAAAGATTTTCTCCAGTACCGATTTGCCCATTGCTGTTCATTGTGAGGACGAAAATACCATCAGAAAAAATTTAGCGGAACACATTGCCCAATACGGGGATGACATTCCCATTGAAAAACATCCGGAGATCAGAAGTGAAGCGGCCTGTTATCGTTCCTCTTCCAGGGCCATTCGTTTGGCCAAAGCCACCGGAGCCAGATTACATGTTTTTCACCTGTCGACGGCCATTGAAACCGAATTGTTTTCCAACCAAAAGCCATTGGCAGAAAAGAAAATAACCGCCGAGGTTTGTGTACATCACCTATGGTTTTCGGAAGAAGATTATGCTCAAAAAGGAACTTTGATCAAATGGAATCCTGCGGTTAAAAAGGTCAGTGATAGGGAGGCCCTTTGGAAAGCCCTCAACGAGGATAAGATTGATGTATTGGCCACTGACCACGCCCCTCATACAGAGCAAGAGAAGCAAAATCCCTACACCAAAGCCCCATCGGGTGGGCCCCTGGTACAACACGCCTTTCCCGCACTTTTGACTGCAGTTCAACAAGGCAAAACCACCCTCGAAAAACTGGTCGAAAAAGCCTGTCACAATCCCGCTATACTGTTTAAAATTCAAAACCGTGGTTTTCTACGCGAAGGCTATTTTGCTGACTTGGTCTTGGTTGATCTGAATCAAAAATTTACGGTCGTCAAAGAAGACTTGCGCTACCAATGTGGATGGTCACCTTTTGAGGGTACGACCTTTGGGGCCACCATTGCCAAAACCTTTGTCAATGGGAATTTGGTTTACGATCAGGGGAAAATTATCGAAGGTACATTGGGTAAAAAACTAACTTTTGATCGATGAGCATGAAAAAAGGGATGGTCTTTTTGTTATTGTTGTTCACCTTTTCCTGTTCGGAGACAGGGGACAACCGCCCCCCGGATGATCTGATCCCACCGGAGCAAATGAGTAGGATCATGGCGGATATTCTTATGATGAAAAACATCAAACGTGAATACTCCTATATCAAAGAAAAAAAGAATCTTTTGGTGCCGGAATACCTTTATGAAAAGCATGGGATCGACAGCTTGCAACTGGCAACCAGCCAATCCTACTACGCTAAAAACCCCAAAAAATATGTCCCTATTTTCAAACTGCTTGAAAATCATCTTAAAAAATTAAAAGACAGCATTCAAGAATCCATGCGTGCAAGCGAGGAGGAGTAGTCTATCGGCCAAGGACTGAGGTGCTAATCAGTCAAAAATCATTCCGGTGATGGGGCTGTATTCAAAATCGATAAACGATTTTATTTTTCCTCCCGCAATGGTTTTTTGCTCGTATTGACTGGAGATGAGGGCACGGGTAAAAAACCGCTTTCTGATGCCCAGTATTTGAATCAAGTGTTCCAAAGCCCACAAAAAATACAAAAGGCCTTTGGGGATAAAAAGCACCTTTCTGTTGAAGTTTCCGGCTTTGAGCAGTGTTTCTGCCAGCGCTTTTCCCGTCCAATTTTCGGCCACTAAAATAAAGCGTTCTTCTTTGATTTTAGAATGCATCAACTCATCCATCACCAAGATCACATCTTGGATATTGACAAGGGCATTGGTTCCCGGAGTGGTCCACCTCAAGCCTTTGGAGTAACGTTCCAGTATTTTTTCAATGGGACTGTCTTTTCCCAGTACAATACCGGGGTTGACGATCACGGCATTGAGCCCTTCTTGCATTGCCCGCCATACTTCCATTTCCCCTCCGTATTTGGAATAGGCATAGGGACTTTTGTCGGTATTGTTGTCCCAAGCTGTGTTTTCGTCGATCACAGAGATGGAGGGATCATTGCCCAAGGCAGCTATGGAACTGACATAAACCAATTTTTTTACCGAATGGGACAAACACAGGTCCACCAGGTAGGCAGAACCTTTTTCATTGATTTCGAGTAGTTTATTGACATCCCGATGCGCCAGAGAAATATAGCCGGCACAGTGGTACACATGGCTGATGCCCTCAAAGGCTGCATCCAAACTGGGCAGGTCTCTAAAGTCGGCTTTTCTCCAAGTGATTTTTTCGTAGCGTTCTTGGGCATCCGCAAATTGAGACTCGAACAGTTTCCAAACCACATTTTTATTCGACTCATGTCGGAACATGGCCATGGGAAAAATATCTTTTTGAGCCAAATGACAGATCAAATGAGAACCGATAAAACCCGTCGCTCCGGTCACTAAAATCATAAATTAAAACTAATGCTTTTTAAAGAATAATTTTTTGTTTTAGGGCATAAATCTATCTTTGCTAGCAAATCAAAGCAATGCAGAAAAATTTTGTAGAAGAACTTCGTTGGCGGGGCATCTTACACGACATTATGCCCGAAACAGAGGATCATTTGAACCAACACATTACCTCAGGTTATATTGGTTTTGATCCCACGGCCGATTCCCTTCACATTGGCAGCTTGGTACAAATCATGATATTGATCCACTTCCAAAGGGCAGGCCATCGGCCCATTGCCTTGGTCGGTGGAGCCACGGGTATGATTGGCGATCCCTCGGGCAAGTCCGATGAAAGAAATCTTTTGGATGCCCGGGCATTGCAAAAAAATGTTGACGGCATCAGAAACCAATTGCAAAAATTTCTGGATTTTGATCCTGCAAACCCCATGGCAGCTCAGTTGGTCAACAATTATGATTGGACCAAGGACTACAGCTTGATTGACTTTTCTCGTGATATCGGTAAGCACCTTACCGTAAACTATATGATGGCCAAGGACTCCGTAAAAAAACGCCTCGGTAGTGATGCAAAGGTAGGTATGTCCTTTACAGAATTTACCTATCAATTGCTGCAAGGGTATGATTTTTTACACCTCTATAAAAACATGGACTGCAAGCTGCAAATGGGCGGTAGCGATCAATGGGGGAACATCACCACTGGAACGGAATTGATCCGGCGCAAGTTGGGCGGCAAAGCCTATGCCATTACCTGTCCCTTGATCACCAAAGCCGATGGAACTAAATTTGGAAAAACAGAAGGCGGCAATGTTTGGCTGGACAAGACCCGAACCTCTCCCTACAAGTTTTACCAGTTCTGGTTAAACGCCTCCGATGACGATGCAGAGAACTACATCAAAATCTTTACCCTTTTGGACAAGGCCACCATAGAAGATTTGATCCGGCAACACCAACAAAGCCCTCATTTGAGGTTATTGCAAAAAACCATTGCTGATAAGGTGACCCGTATGGTGCATTCCGAGGAAGATTTACAAAAAGCCATTCAGGCCAGTCAAATCCTTTTTGGTCGATCTACGGCTGAAGATCTAAAAAAGCTCGACCGCCAAACCTTTTTAGAGGTTTTTGAAGGCGTACCTCAGGCGAATATTAGCCTTTCTGATTTAAATCAAGGCATTGATATGATCGGCTTGTTGGCCGCCAAAACATCTTTTCTAAAATCCAATGGTGAAGCCCGTAGGGCCTTGGGCGAAAACTCCATTTCGGTCAATAAAACTAAGGTGGACGAAAGTTACCACATCGGTTCATCGGATTTGATCGACGATCAATACATTTTACTGCAAAGGGGTAAGAAAAATTACTTTATCGTAAAGGTAGTCGCCTAGACGACCATCAAATTGCATCCCCTGATCTCTGAGGCGTCCAAACGGCCCAACACTTCGAAGCGCGAATGAGAATGCACTTTGGCCAGGTCTTCGCTGGCGATAAAGGCACAGCTGTCGCGGTTGGCCAAGTCAATGATGTTCAATCCGCCGCTTTGTCCCCAGGGCAATTGGCTAAAAGGATCCTGATTTTCTCTTGCTGCCACTCGCATCCATGGTGGGCATTCAAAAATCCCTTCCCCTTTGGAATAGGCTTGGGACAGTAATTCGGTCATTCCGTATTCCGAGTGTATTTTGGGTACTCCAAAACCCTTTTTCAGTTGTTCGTGCAAGGCCTCTCGGGTCAATTCTTTTCTCCTGCCCTTCATCCCACCGGTTTCCATGATCCATGTGTGCTGCAAATCAAAGAAATACTGCTCGACCAAATCCAACAGGGCAAAGGACACCCCCAACAACAATGTTTTTTGTCCTTTTTCTTCCAGTTGGTGGAGCTTTTCTTTTAGTGCCTCCCATTGATTTAGGTAAAAACCGCTTTCAGGGCGTTGGCTATTGCGGATCATGTCATCGGCCATATAGATCAGGGAAGAACCCTCCCTTTCCATATAGGAAGGCAACAAGGCCAGGACTGTGTAATCCTCTATGGTACCAAAAAAATATTTAAACCCCTTTCTGAAGCTCATTTGATAATCCTCCAGTTGGCGGTAATAATGCTTTGAGGGAGTTCCTCCTTTGGTGGTACTAGAACTGAAAAAGGGAGCATCTGTTGCTTGGAAGCAACAAACCTTTTTTGATTTAAAAAATGAAATGGGCAGGTGGGGAATGTCTTTTACTGCGGTGACTTCAGCCGGTTGACAATTGATCAAATCACAAAAAGATCGGTAAACATCATTGTTTTCATACTGAAAGTAAAAGGTCTTTAGGGCCAAAGCCTCAAAGGCAGATTGGCTGTCGATTTCCCAAAAGTTTTCCAAATCTTCGATCGTCATCTTTTCGCCTTCATCAGGGCACAACCAAACGACTCAACCCCTGTTGGCCTCCCTGTTTGATTTTTACAATGTAGATTCCACTGTTGAGGTTGTTGGGCATCACATAATTCTCATATTTGGTGGTTTGAAAAACCACCTCACCCAATATGTTAAGAATCATGATGTTCTTTATATCAGTAGGGGTGGAGACAATATGAAGCTCGCCCACTGTGTAGGGATTGGGATACAACTGAAAGTTTAATTTTTCTCCGGATAAATAATTCAAAACTCCTACCTGTGCATTTTGTTGTGAAGTGACAAAATACGTGGACATGACCGTTAGTAATAGCAGTACGATGCGCAAATACAGTTTTTTAAAACATAAAATATAATCAAATTTAATAAAATAAATGGCGATTGCGATTTGTGAACCCTTACAATATGATTTTTTACCCATCAATAGGATTAATCTTTATATTAGTAAAATATAATTCAAGATGAAGAATAAGGATATCAGGATTTTGTTGGTGGATGACGAACCCGATGTCATTGAGATCATAAAATACAACCTAGAACAAGAGGGTTACAACGTCAAGACAGCCTCCAATGGGAAAGAGGCCCTAGAAAAAGCCCAGAAAAAAACCCCTCATTTGATCATCATGGATGTGATGATGCCCGAAATGGACGGTATCGAAGCCTGCGAGCATTTGCGCAGCGACTCCACTTTTAACGATACCATAATCATGTTTCTCACCGCCAGGGGTGAAGATTATTCCTACGTGGCTGCTTTTGATGCCGGTGCAGATGATTATGTCACCAAGCCCATCAAACCCAAGATCATCGTCTCCAAAGTCAAATCCCTGTTGCGCCGCCTTAAAAAAGCGGAGGTAAACCAAGACAAAATTCAAGTGGGCAAACTGATCATCGACAAAGAACAATACGAAGTCACCCACAAAGGGAAAACCTTTTCTCTGCCCAGAAAAGAATTCGAACTCTTTTACCTTTTGGCTTCCAAACCCGACAAGGTGGTCAAAAGAGAAAAAATCATGGAAATCGTTTGGGGAAGCGAAGTGGTGGTTGGCGATAGAACCATAGACGTACACATCCGAAAACTGAGAGAAAAAGTGGGCGATAAGTATTTTAAGACCGTCAAAGGGGTGGGGTATAAATTTGTTAAACCCTCCAAATAATTCCTGTGCTGAGGATAAAGAATTTTAGAGTAGCCTTGCGACTGTCGACCATTTTGGTCACATTGTTGGCTTTGATGCTCTGCCTTTTATTTTTTATCATCGGCCAACCACCCGATACAGAGTTTCTTATTCTGTTATTTTTTCTGCTTTTATTTTTCTTTATTTTTTCTGTTTTCCTCATTCATTTCAGGATCGAAAGGTTTATCCTCAATAAGATCAAGGGCATCTACAAAGACCTTTCTCCCTCGGGGGTTTCGATGAGTCAGCAAATCGTTCAATCCGATATGGAGGCCCTGAGAGAGGGTGTACGGAAATTTGCAGACGACAAAAAATTAGAAATTGAGACCCTTAGAGAAAAGGAGGACTACCGCAAGGAATTTATCGGCAATATTTCACACGAACTGAAAACCCCTTTATTCACCATACAGGGTTATGTGCTTACGCTGCTTGAGGGGGCCATCAGGGACAAAAACGTTAGGGAGAAGTACCTCAAAAGAACGGCCAAGGGAGTGGAGCGTTTGATCTATGTTGTCAAAGATTTGGATTTGATCACCCAATTCGAATCCGGGATCAAGACCATTGACAGGAGTTATTTCGACATCAAACAACTGGTAGAAAATGTTTTTGATTTGCTGGAAATGCAAGCCATTAAAAACAAAATTTCCATAGGTTTTGCCCGGGAATATCCCCAGTCTTTCCCCGTTTTTGCCGATGAGGAAAGGATACAGCAAGTGTTGACCAATTTGATCGTCAATTCGCTTAAGTATGGTGTAAAAAACGGAAAAACAGAAGTGAGCTTGGAAGAACTGAGCGAAGAAAAGATATTGATCAAGATTTCCGACAATGGGGAAGGGGTAGCAGAGGAGCATTTGCCACGTCTTTTTGAACGCTTTTATCGGGTTGACAAATCGGGTAATCGCAAAGCAGGAGGCTCCGGCTTGGGTCTGGCCATCGTCAAACACATCATTGAGGCGCATCAGGAAAAACTTTTGGTCGAAAGTACCCCCGGGGTGGGTTCCGAATTTTCTTTTACCCTACAGCGGGCCACCAAAGAGGTAAAATTTAATCAGGATTAAATCTCCATTTGCTAACTTTGTCTTTTGAAATTGGGCCATGGGAAGTAAAAACAAACTCAAACGCTTTAAGGAGAACCAAACCTTTAAAAACGTCATTCAGCCCGAGCGTGCGCTTTTGGAAAAAGACGCTTTTATGCTCAAGGGCCATTGGCATGAGAAGTATTTTAAAAACGACCGCCCCATTGTATTGGAGTTGGGTTGTGGAAAAGGGGAGTACACCCTCCATTTGGCCACCCTAAATCCAGACAAAAATTTTATAGGGATCGACATCAAAGGTGCGCGATTTTGGAGGGGAGCCAAAACCGCCTTGGAGGAAAAGCGGGAAAATATTGCTTTTGTGCGTGCACAGATCGAGTTGATCGACACCCTTTTTGCCACCGATGAGGTGGCCGAAATATGGATTACCTTTCCTGATCCACAGATCAAGTTCAAAAGAAGCAAACACCGATTGACCCATCCCGAGTTTTTGAATCGGTACCGACAAATATTACAAGCCCAGGGCAGTGTTCACCTCAAAACCGACAGTGAGTTTTTACACGGTTATACTCTGGGGCTGATGCACGATCCGGCCTATCGTTTGAGCTATGCCCACCACGACATATACAACAATCCACACTCCCCTCGAGCCGCTGTGGCCGTCCAAACGTTTTACGAAAAAATGTTTTTGGAGCATAACAAACCCATCACCTACCTTCAATTTCAATTCAACTGATGTCTGCATTTTTTGAACAGGTGTATGCAGTTGTCCAAAAAATTCCACTGGGGAGGGTCACTTCCTATGGTGCCATTGCCCGTTATTTGGGTCACCCTCAGAGTGCGAGAATGGTCGGTTATGCCATGAATGCCTCCCACTATAGGCCCGAGCTGCCCGCCCATCGGGTGGTCAACCGCAATGGATTGTTGAGTGGAAAGCACCATTTTCCCGGATCAAAATTGATGCAACAACTCCTTGAAAGCGAAGGGATCACCGTAAAAAATGATCAAATCATCGATTTTAAAGATTTTTTTTGGGATCCCAATACGGCCCTTCCTCCCATGGAAATCTAAACTTTTGTTTCCGAACAGATTAGAGTATATTTGTAAACAAAAATAGGACGTTGGGGATAAAATTGAACAAGAAAGATGTGGTACAAGCCTTAAAAACGATCACTTTACCCGGAGCAGGAGAAAACCTGATTGACAGCAAGGCAGTGTCCAATATCATGGTCTTTGGTGACGAGATCGACATAGACGTTCGTTTGACTAATCCCAGCCTGCAAGCCCGAAAAAAATTAGAGGTGACCATCATGGAGGTTTTGCACCAAAAAGTTCACCCCAAGGCTAAGATCAAAATCAATACTAAAGTAGAAACGCCTGCACCTGCGGCTCCCATCAAGGGCAAGCCCATTCCGGGCATCGATTCCATTATAGCGATTTCCTCCGGCAAAGGTGGAGTAGGAAAATCTACCGTAACGGCCAATTTGGCGGTTACCCTGGCCCAAATGGGTTGTAAGGTTGGTGTCTTAGATGCCGATATCTACGGCCCTTCCCTACCCACCATGTTTGATGTAGAAGGCCAAAGACCCTTGTCGGTAAATGTAGATGGCAAATCCAAAATGGCACCCGTAGAAAACTATGGTGTCAAGATCTTGTCCATTGGATTTTTTACCCAACCCAACCAAGCGGTGGTTTGGCGCGGCCCTATGGCTGCCAAAGCGCTCAACCAGATGATCTTTGATGCCGATTGGGGAAACCTGGATTTTTTACTCATCGACTTGCCTCCCGGTACGGGCGATATCCACCTAAGCATCGTTCAGTCCCTACCCCTCAATGGGGCAGTGGTGGTCAGTACCCCCCAAAATGTGGCCCTGGCGGATGCCAAAAAAGGAATCGCAATGTTTACACAAAAAAGTATAGATGTTCCGGTTTTGGGTATCATCGAAAATATGGCCTATTTTACCCCTGAGGAATTGCCCGACAACAAATATTATATTTTTGGCAAGCAAGGGGCAGAAAATTTGGCCGCAGACAAAAACGTTCCCTTTCTCGGCGCATTGCCCTTGGTGCAGCAGGTGAGAGAAGCAGCTGACGTGGGAAGACCTGCCGCATTACAGCAAGGCACCCCCATACAGCAGTCCATTACCGAGGTCACCCAAAACCTAGTGAACCAATTATTGAAAAGAAATACCACCTTACCACCAACTAAGGCCCTAGCCATTACCCATATGGTGGGTTGCGCCGCTGTAAAATAAAGCACATGAATTCACAACAAATAGAAGAAAAAGTACTGGTAGCACTGGATGAGATTCGCCCGTTTTTGGCTTCCGACGGCGGGGACATTTCCCTGGTCGCTATCGAAAATAACAAAAAGGTAAAGGTACAACTCCACGGAGCTTGTGTTTCTTGTACCGTCAATCAGATGACCCTCAAGTTGGGGGTAGAGATGACCATCAAAAAGCACGTTCCTCAGATCGAGGAGGTTGTCAGTGTAGCCCCTGCCTAGCCCATGATCAAAACGGACATCATCATCATTGGAGCCGGCCCCACCGGTTTGTTTGCTGTATTTGAAGCAGGATTACTAAAGTTAAAATGCCACCTGATCGACTCCCTGCCCGAACCCGGTGGGCAGTGTGCTGAAATCTATCCCAAAAAGCCCATATACGACATTCCCTCCCGGCCGGAAATTTTGGCGGAGGGTTTGGTCGATCAGTTGATGGCGCAAATCCAGCCCTTTCAACCGGGCTTTACCCTGGGGGAAACCGCCCAAGAGATCGAAAAACAAGCCGATGGCAGTTTTGTGGTTACTACCGACAAGGGCACCCAGCACCATGCCCCGGTCGTTGCCATAGCCGGAGGCTTGGGGACTTTCGAACCGCGAAAGCCCGATCTGGCCCATTTAGCGCAATGGGAGGACAAGGGCGTGGACTACATCATCCGTGAACCCGAAAAATACCGCGATAAAAAAGTACTTATTGCCGGAGGCGGAGACTCGGCCTTGGACTGGACCATCGTTTTGGCCGAAGTGGCACAAAGTGTGACCCTGGTGCACCGCCGCAACCAATTTAGAGGGGCACTCGACTCACTAGAAAAAGTACAAGCCCTAAAAGACCAAAACAAAATCCAACTTCTCACTCCTGCCCAAGTGACCGCTTTAGGGGGAGATAAGCATTTGTCTTCCGTAACCGTTAGCGGGGAGGGTAGCGCAGTCGATCATTCGGTAGATTATTTTATCCCCCTTTTTGGACTTACCCCCAAACTGGGTCCCATCGCCCACTGGGGACTGGAAATCGAAAAAAATGCCATCAAAGTTGACAACAGTCTGGATTACCAAACCAATATTCCCGGTATTTATGCTATTGGCGACGTTAATACCTATCCTGGAAAGCTCAAACTCATCCTCTGTGGCTTTCACGAAGCCACCTTGATGTGTCAAAGTGCTTTTAAACGCCTGTATCCCGAAAAGCGAAATGTACTCAAATACACCACTGTCAGTGGAATCACCGGATTTGACGGCAGCCGTAAGGAAGCCCAAAAATCAACCATTAAACCCATCGAATAAATGGATATAAAAATTACCGTCATAGACCGGGAGGGCATAACGCATCAACTCGATGCCCCTACCGATATGGCCATGAACCTAATGGAAGTCTGTAAAGCCTATGATTTGCCTGTGGAGGGCACTTGTGGTGGAATGGCCATGTGTGCTTCTTGTCAGTGCTATGTGTTGAGTGACCACCCTTTGGAGGAGAAAAGTGAGGATGAGGAGGCCATGTTGTCCGAAGCTTTCCACGTAAAAGGAAACAGCCGCCTGGGCTGTCAAATCCCCATGGATAAAAAACTAGAGGGACTAAAAGTCAAACTTGCTCCTAAGTAATCGGGAAACCTTTCGATTAGTCCCTCGTTTCGTGTAGGAAAATTCGTCTAAATTTTGAGTAACACCCGCTGACAATTGGTATCTAAATAACCCTATTCTTAGATATTCAACAGCTAGGTTTACCAACCTAAGGGGTGCGTTCCTACACATTTAAATTCAACCCAGTTTCTCGAAAACCCATCCATTTAAACAGCCCGCGACACCGAAGTAAACTACGTTCCATACTGCGTCGACCAAACTGCCTTGAATGTCCATTAATTCCAAGGTACCAAGTGTTACCATATTGATGCCAAGTCCCGCAAAAAGACCCAGCAAAGCCCAAATTTTAATGCCACTGCGGAGATTATACTCCCCTTTGGCCCACTTTGAGTATATAACCGAAAGGAGGTAAGCTTCCACCAAAACCCCTAGGGGCAATATAGTTCATTTCTGCTGCCATCATGGCCGGCATATTTACATAGTGTTGAGAGAAAAAATCTGTGGCCAGACTGTCATAAAAAATCCACCCACTAAAGAATAAAAAGATAAAACCTACTAAGGTCCCGGTTAAGATTGCTTTGTATAGCATTTTTATTTAGACTTGGTTTCACTATTAATTTACAAAAAATTAAGAAAAACAATTCTTGCATTTAAAAAAGTAGCAAAACTGACCCATATTAAATAGGGATAAAGCAATCTTGTGGCCAAAAGATCAACGGTTCTAAACTGCTGTATGGTTCGGAAGATCAAAAACAGCAGTGCCACGATCACCACCAGGGCGCCGATGGGATTCCTCAGTCCGAAAAAAACCAGCGACCAAAGTCCATTGATCAGGAGTTGGAATCCAAAGAGGTAAACGGCCCTTTTGACCCAGCGGTGGTGGATGCCATAATTCCAAACCCGACCCACAGCAACCCCCATCAATAGATAGAGCAGTGTCCAAACCGGAGCAAAAATCCAATTGGGTGGATTAAAAAAAGGTTTTTCCAGGCTTGCATACCAGGTATTGACCGAGGTTTGGGTGGCCTGACCCGCCAAAAAACCGACCGATAAACAGACCATTACCCCTACAACAATGGAAAAAACCAATTTTTTATTCATAATCAAAACTAAGCATTTTAAGTCAGCTATATTTTTTTTCACCCCGGTCATCAAGTATCTTTGTGGTCGATGAGTACCAATTCTTTTGTTTTCGATGCCCCCGTAGAAGGCCACTACCAAACCCAATGGCAGGCGCCCAGCAACATTGCCTTGATCAAATATTGGGGAAAATACGAACAGCAACTGCCCCAAAACCCCTCCATCAGTTTTACCCTGTCGCAATGCGTGACCACCACAGCGGTGAGTTTTTCGCCGCGGGAGCAAGGCGCCGCGGCTTTTGACTTTTTGTTTGATCAAAAAAAACAACCCGAATTCCATCCCAAGATTCAGCAGTTTTTGGATCGAATTACACTCTATTTTCCAGCTTTGGAAGGATACCGCTTGTCGATTTCCAGCCAAAATTCCTTTCCCCACAGCAGTGGTATCGCCTCTTCTGCCTCGGCCATGGCAGCCTTGGCCCTTTGCATCGCAGATTTTGAAAAACAGTTTCACAGTGATTGGACGGAGGAAGCTTTTTTACAAAAAGCCTCATTTTTGGCCCGATTGGGGTCGGGGAGTGCCGCCAGAAGTATTGTCGGGCCCTTGATGGTTTGGGGTCATAGCAAGGCCTTTAAGCAAAGTAATGACCAATACGCCATTGCCCCCGCGGTGGAATGGCATCCCATTTTTCACGATTATCAAGACACGGTTTTGATCGTGGACAAAGGACAGAAAAAGGTGAGCAGTACCCTGGGTCACGGACTGATGCAGGGCCATCCCTTTGCGACCCAACGCTTTGAACAAGCCCATACCCATCTCGAACAGCTCAAAACTGCACTCAGCAGCGGTGACCTGGAACGCTTTATCGATCTGACCGAAGCCGAGGCCCTCACCCTCCACGCCATGATGATGACCTCCAACCCTCGTTTTGTGTTGATGCAACCCAATACCCTGGCCATTCTACAAAAAGTAGGAGACTATAGGACCCAAACAGGGCGACCCCTCTGTTTTACCCTCGATGCCGGTGCCAATGTGCACTTGCTCTACCCCAAAAAAGAACGTACGCCTATTATGGATTTTATTCAAAAGGAACTGCTTATTTATTGTCAGCAAGGACAATACATTGAAGATCAAGTGGGAAATGGTGCCAAAAAAATTTAGTTTAATACTGTGAACTTCCTGCAAAACGCTGTGAACTTTGTGGTTAAGGAAGTGGTTTAACCACAAAGCACACAAAGAGAAAATGAGAGAAGACGAAATAGCACATAAAGGGATTTAAACAACCGTGATAAATTTCCAAATAAAAGCAAATGCTTAAATTTCAGCTAATTAACATAAATTTACACCGATGAAAGGGCCCTTTTTTTTTGCGAAAATTTTACTCTTCGGAGAATACGGCATCATCGAAGACTCCAAAGGACTATCCATTCCCTACAATTTTTTTAGGGGAACCTTGCAGTGGGCAGAGGAGGAAACCGAGGCCACCCAAGCCTCTCATAAAAGCTTGTGTGACTATACCCAATACCTCAGGGGTTTACCGGAGGATTTACTGCGTTTCGACTGGGCGGCCCTGCAAGCCGACTTGGATCGCAAGCTCTATTTCGATAGCAGCATCCCTCAGGGCTATGGCTTGGGCAGTAGTGGAGCACTGGTCGCCGCCTTTTATGACCGCTATGCGCTGGACAAGATCTCCACCCAGGACGCCCTTACCCCCCAAAAGCTCGCTCAGCTTAAAAGTATTTTTGCCGTCATGGAATCCTATTTTCACGGGCAGTCCTCCGGTTTGGATCCGCTAAACAGTTATTTGAGTTTGCCCCTGTTGATCTACTCCAAGGACAAGATCGAAACCACAGGACTGCCCCAGCAAAACGCTCAAGGTAAAGGAGCGGTGTTTTTACTCGACAGCGGCAGCAGCGGAGAAACCGCGCCCATGGTCTCCCTATTTATGGAAAACATGAAAGAAGAGGGTTTCAGTAAAATGATGAGAGAGGAGTTTGCTCAGATGACCGACCACTGTGTGGAAAATTTCCTTAAGGGCAACATCAAATCCCTTTTTGGCAATATGAAATCCCTATCTGCCCTGGTATTGAAATACTTTAAACCGATGATCCCTGCCCAATTTCACGGGCTGTGGAAAAAGGGACTGGAGACCAATGCCTACTACCTAAAACTTTGTGGCTCGGGAGGTGGCGGCTATATGCTTGGATTTGCCAAAGACTTTAAGGTGGCCCAAAAGGCCCTCCAAGGCTACCGACTCGAGGTGGTTCATTACTTCTAAGCCCACGAAACCCTCATGGAGGTATTTAAACAACCAAGATAAATTTCTCAACAAAAGGAAATGATTAAATATCAACTAGTTATCTTAGATTTAAACGTATGAAGAATCCCAAGTCCCCTCATTCTTTTTTACTTTCTCTCTTTAGTTTTTTGCTTTGGTTAGGGGCTATAATATCGCCTTGCTGATCGCCGCACAATACCTCACTTCCGTTTATATTTTGGCACCCCACCGGCCTTTGCTGTCGGTAGTGCTCGATCCCCGGCTCTTTGCACTGGTTTTGGCTACCGCCTTTTCTACCGCAGCAGGATTCATCATCAACAATTTTTATGATGCCGAAAAAGATCACATCAACCGACCCCAAAAGTACCTTTTGGAACACCTCATTTCACTGAAAAGTCAGTTGTTGCTCTATTTTTTGCTCAATGTCGCCGCCTTGATTGCCGCCGGGTTTGTGTCCTTTAAGGCGCTGTTGTTTTTTTGGATTTTTTATCCTGGCCATATGGGCCTACAGCAGCAGCCTTAAACGGCTGTTTTGGATCAGCAATTTTATTGCCTCGGCCTTGGTGGTTTTCCCCTTTTTTGCCATCACCCTTTATTTTAAAAACTTTAGGCTATTGATCGTCTATCACGCCCTTTATCTGTATTTCCTTATACTGATCCGGGACATCATCAAGGATTTGGAAAACTACAAATGCGATTGGGTGACTTCCTACCCTACCTTGCCCATCGTTTTTGGGCATACGACCACCAATATCCTCCTTACTGTTTTGATTTTGGTTACCTATTGGCCCAACTACTGCTTGATTCACAGCGGTTTGGGATTGATGGTCTATTATTACTACTGGAGTGTGATGTTTTTAGGTTTTGTAGTGCTTTTGCTCTGGTGGGGATCGACGCAAAAAACGTACCTTTGGCTTCACAATTTGCTTAAAGCCCACATATTGTTGGGGGTATTGGGCATCTATTTTATGTACAAATAAGAAAGTCGTGCCGCAAAATTTCAAAAAATCCACTGCCAGGTCCCGATCTGCCAACCCGGAGGGAACGCGATTAAACAAATTCCTGTCCAATGCAGGCCTCTGTTCGCGCCGCGAGGCCGACAAGTTCATCGCCATGGGTTTGGTAAAGGTCAACGCCAAGGTGGTCACCGAAATGGGCTTTCGGATTCAGCCGGGCGACAGGGTGCACTACGATGACCAATTGGTCAACAGCAGTCCTCCCGTATACCTTTTACTGAACAAACCCAAGGGATTTGTTGCGACCACACAAGGGGGTCAGATCAAAAAATCGGCACAAGAACTCATCCGCAGTACCCATTCTTCGGAAAAGATTCCGCCCATAGGGGATATGGGCCGGACGGTGACCGGCCTATTGTTGATGACCAACGATGATAAATTGCGCCAAAAAATGGCCGATCCCAAGTCGCGTTTTCCTACGCTCTACCAGGTGATTCTCGAGCAAAATGTCCAAACCGCCGACCTCGACGCACTGACCAAGGGTATCCGCATCCGGGACAAGGTCTACAAGGTAAAATCTGCAGCCTATATACAAGGGGGAAGCAAAAAAGAAATTGGAATCGAAGCCGCTAACCTCTCCCCCGGTCTGCTCAAAAAAATACTCGAGCAAAGATCGTTAAAAGCAGTGTCAATGGATCGGGTGCTGCTGGCCGGATTGACCAAAAAAGACCTGCCCAGAGGCCGATGGCGATCGCTTACCGATAAGGAAATACAATTCCTCAGGATGATCTCCTAGGCACTCTCCGCCTTTTTTCGTAAATTGAAGTTACCCTAATCTTAGTTCTTTATGGCATCCCCAATGTCTTAAAGTCTATAAATACCTACTTATGATTTACATTTTATCAATCTTGTTTGTACTGTTGTACTTTGTCGTCGGGATCAAGATTCTCGAACAGTTTAGAGATGGCTTCAATTGGTTTTCTGGCATCATCTATTTGATTATTTTTTTGGTTTCCTGTTGGCTGCTGTATGTCACGATTTTTGGACCTTATTATGCTGTGATTCAGTAAATACCATCAATTTGAAAGAAATTTCCTGCACTAGGGCAAATCGTTGAGCCGCCAGTCGAAGGGCAGGTAACGAAATTTTGTTTTTTGATCCACTCCCGTACAGCCGTATTTTTGGAGCAAGGTGACCCTTTGCTCCAGCGAACCAAAATCCTTAAAATACCAAAGAAAAATACGGGACAAATGGCTTTTGTCTTTGTGGCATTGATTTTGGCCGGGGTCGTTCAAAAACATGATGGCAGCCGTCTGGAGCTGTTCCTCCAAGGTACTGCTGCGGTAGGGTTGCCACGACAAATCCGGGCCGGAGATTGTGGCGCGGTGCAAGGCAAACAATATGCAGGGATCTCCCATTTCCAACAGCAGGCCTTCAATCGCTTTTAAACTCATTGACTGATCTCCCCATCGGAAAACCGGAGTCTCCCAAGGGGCATCAATGTCCTTTATGCTTTGCAAGGGATAGTGGTCCAATACCAGCGCGATGGTGGCGGCATTATATACGTTGATCCAATAGGCCTTGCGGTTGGTGGTCGTCCAATAGGGCTGTGGCGGATGATCTTCAAGGGCCTTTAGGTAGGACTTTAGGGCATGAGTTTCTTTTTTCCAATCGCTGTAGTTGACCACTCCTCTTGGAGCGACATACCGCTGCAGTTGATCCTCCCAACGCTGGTGAACATTGCGCTGAGCCACTGCCATATTCACCCCCAGTATCAAAAGGATCATCGCTCTTAAAATCATACCCTAAAATAGTGATTTTAGGGATTTTAGCCTTTTCTAAAAGATCAATAGATATAATAAGCATATTATATACTTCCAAAAAAACCTCGGCTTGAACCCACACCTGTCAAAAATCGGGGTAAACACATAAGTGTGTTTTTTATTCAACTAATGGTAAGTTGAGATCAGATTTATTTTTAATCAGCCACAAATCCATTTGGGCTATACTGGCTGCCTCATAGAGTTGATTGAGATTGCGATCCAAAGCCAGTAGGGTGGGGAGTGGCCTGGATTTTGGCTTGGCTTACCCAAGGGCTGTCCCAAGACTTTTCGTCACAGTAAAGGGCTCAAGGGGTTGTGCCAAAGTTTTGTTGGAGATTCTTTTGATCACTATCCAGCGCAATATAAACATGAGGAAAACCCCAGGCACTCCACCGTTTATGCCGGAGTTGTAAAAATCCCTGCCCCCGCTGACAAGCAGGACAAGAACTATCACCATAGACCAAAATCACCCCCCTCAACATCTAGATTCCCTAAACTGAAAGTGATTTTTTCCCTTTCGTTGTAGTTCAAAATGTCTAAGCGCTCTCTTAGGATTTTATTGCCTAATGACTTATGATGATTTTTTGATTTTAATTTTTGTTTTTTTGGAGCTTTCCAGCCCGATACCGTTGTCTTCCACCTTAAAGTAAATTCCTCTTTGTTTTTGGAAGGTACTATGCCATGCAGGATGGCATTCTCCACGATGGGTTGAATTAAAAGTGATGGGATATATATCTTGGAGGTTGTGAGGTCAAAACTCAAGTCTATACAGTAATCCAGCAGTATGTTCAGCCGAATGCGTTGCAGTTCAAAATAACTCTTCAAATAAATGATCTCATCATTCAAATTGATGGCTTCTTTTTTACTCAAATCAAAAGTCATGCGGAGCAAAATTGGACAAATGTCCCAAATACCAGCTGATTTCCTGATCTGACTTAAGGATCAAAGCACTTTGTAGGCCATTCAATACGTTGAAAATAAAGTGGGGCTTCATCTGTGCTCTCAGGGATTGGGCTTCGAGCAAAGCGATCTGCTCTATATAGGATTTGTTGGTGTTTTTTCTCTTCAAAAAACAATAGACCAGCTAGCCACCCATCATCAATGAAAACAGCATCAAACTAATGAAGGCGTAGGGGTCGATTTGCAGTTCAAAAAAGTTGAACGGATAGTAAATAACAACAAATATATTTAATAAAAGCTAAAAACGATTAGATATAAAAAATCATTAAATGGATAAAAAAACAATGATTTATCGTTTAAATGACATTTTATTGCCAAAAATTATTGTCAAAAAGTAAAACATCTATTTCCTTTAAAAAAAGAACAAATTAGCGAATACTTTTTATAAAATCGGGAATGGCAGCGACGCCCTTTTTTTCTAAAAATTGGATGAATGCCGAACCGATAATTGCCCCGCGACTAAAACGTGTAGCTGTCTGATAAGTTTCGGCATTGCTGATCCCAAAACCGACCACTTGTGGCGTTTTGAGTTTCATCTGGGCAATCCGCCTAAAATAGTCTTCTTGGGCATTCCCAAAAGCACTCTGGGCTCCGGTGACACTGGCACTGCTGACCATATAGATAAACCCACTGGACACATTGTCGATATAACGAATCCTATCCTCCGATGTTTGGGGGGTGATCAAAAAAATATTGTACAAATTGTACTGATCAAAAAGTCTTTTATACTCCTGGTGGTAAAGGTCTGCGGGCAGGTCGGGGATGATCAGTCCATCAATGCCTATGCTTTGGCATTTTTTGCAAAACCGGTCTATACCATACTGCATCATGGGGTTGAAATAGCCCATCAACACCAAGGGAATATGGATGCTCTGTCGGATGTTTTGGAGTTGGTCGAATAGTTTTTTGGTGGTCATGCCATTGCGCAGGGCACGGGTGGAACTTTGCTGTATGGTCGGCCCGTCGGCCAGGGGATCGCTAAAGGGTAAACCGATTTCCACCATGTCCACTCCACTGTCTTGTAAAGTCTGGAGTATGGGCAGGGTGTCCTCCAATTCTGGGTGTCCGGCCGAGAAATAAATGGAGAGTAATTTTTGTTTTTTTTGGAAGGTTTGGTCTATGCGGTTCATTACAATCTAAAATGGTCGATATAAGTGTCTAAATCTTTGTCTCCACGTCCGGAACAGTTAAAAACGATGACTTCATCGGGAGAGAATTTTCTTACATCCAATACGGCAAAAGCATGGGCGGTCTCAATGGCAGGGATGATACCTTCCATTTGGGAGAGGGTCAATCCCCAGTCCATGGCCTCCTGATCGGGAATGGAAATGAATTCGGCCCTTTTGCTGCGGAACAGGTGGGCATGCATGGGTCCCACTCCCGGATAGTCCAAGCCGGCAGAGATGGAATAGGGCTCTGTAATTTGTCCGTCGGGGGTTTGCATCAACAGGGTCTTACTGCCGTGGATGATGCCTTCTTTGCCCAAGGCCGAAGTGGCGGCGCTTTCACCTGAGTCAATGCCTTTTCCGGCGGCCTCCACCGCGATGATGTTTACCCGCGGATCTTCTAAAAAGTGATAATACAAGCCTGCAGCATTACTGCCACCTCCCACACAAGCAATGACGTGATCGGGATAGTCCCGCTTTTCTTTTTCCAACAATTGAGACTGGGTCTCAGCACTGATCACCGATTGAAAACGGGCCACCATGTCGGGATAGGGATGTGGGCCCACCACCGATCCGATGATGTAGTGGGTATCCACAGGATTGTTGATCCAGTCGCGTATGGCTTCGTTGGTGGCGTCTTTAAGGGTTTTACTGCCCGACTGAGCCGCCCTGACCTCTGCGCCCAACATTTTCATTCGGGCCACATTGGGGGCCTGGCGTTGGATGTCTAAAGCACCCATATAAATGATACATTCTATACCCATCAAGGCACAAACAGTGGCTGTAGCCACCCCGTGCTGTCCCGCCCCGGTTTCTGCAATGATGCGGTTTTTACCCAAGCGTTGGGCCATTAAAATTTGCCCGATAGTGTTGTTGACCTTGTGGGCTCCCGTATGACACAGATCCTCTCTTTTGAGGTAAATCCTAGTGTTGTATTTTTCCGACAAACGCGCTGCAAAATACAGTGGGGTGGGACGACCTACATAGTCACTGAGCAGCGACTGAAATTCCTTTTGAAAAGATTCCGATTCACTGATCTGAATGTAGTTTTGCCTCAATTCTTCTACATTGGGGTAGAGCATCTCGGGGATGTATGCGCCCCCGAAATCACCGTAAAATCCCTTTTCATCTACCTGATATTTCATTTTATAGTGTTGCTTTAAATTGCTTAATGATTTCAATGTTTTTTAGCCCCGGTTCCCTTTCAAATTTGCTATTGATGTCTAGGGCATACAGAGGCAAATTTAAGTTAATTATCGATGCGATGGCGCCCTGATCTGCAGGACCGATACCGCCACTGAGAAAGAAGGGTTTTGCCGCGGGATAATCCCGCAATACCGACCAGTCAAAACGGCTGCCGTTGCCACCGGGCAATTCGCCCTTGCTGTCGAACAAAAAATAATCGCAAACGGATTCGTAGGCATCCAAAACCGAAAAATCAAAAGCAGCATCTACCGCAAAAGCTTTGATGACTTCCAGTCGTGTGGCTTGAAGTTTTTGACAAAAATCGGGGCTTTCGTCCCCGTGGAGTTGAAGGGCCTGAAGTTGGTGGTGTTTTGCAATGTCCAGGATGTAGGTCAAAGTGGCATCTACAAAGACCCCCGTTTTTTTGATCGAGGCGGGCAAATCGGGGGTGGGTGATGTGACAAACCTTTTGGAGTGTTCCCAAAAAATAAAGCCCATATAGTCCGGGGCCAATTGTGATAGTGCCATTATGTTGTCGGGCGAACGCATCCCACAAACTTTGAGTTTCATGAGACGAGAGTTTTGATGAAATCTGCGGCAGCAAGGCCGGGGGATTCGGTTTTCATAAAGTTTTCACCGATCAAAAAGCCCCGATACCCATAAGGTTGTAGGGCCTGAATGGCTGCAGTTGAACCGATGCCGCTTTCGGATACTTTGACAAAATCGTCGGGGATATGCTTGGCCAGGGCCTTGCTGGTGTCCAAACTGACCTCAAAGGTTTTGAGATTTCGGTTGTTCACCCCCAGCAGGTCTAATGAGGGCATTAAGGCTTTTTGGAGTTCACTTGGGTTGTGGACTTCCAAAAGCACCTCCAAGCCCAGACTTTGGGCGGTTTGGGACAGTTGCTTGATCTGTTCCCGATCCAAAACGGCGGCGATCAACAAGATCACATCGGCGCCGTGGGCCTTGGCTTCGAACAGTTGGTAGGGGTCAACGATGAATTCTTTTCTCAAAAGCGGAAGTTGGCACACTGCCCGGGCAGCAGTCAAATCTTCCAGACTGCCACCAAAATATTTTTGATCGGTTAGTACCGACATCCCACAGACCCCCGCTTTTTCATAGCCTTGGGCGACCTGATGGACGGACAAACTGCTGTTAATGTTGTTTCGGGAAGGAGAACGCCGCTTGTGTTCGGCGATGATGCCCGAGGGGCTGCCCTGCAAGCGTTGGGACAAGGAAAAACCCTCCCGTTCGAACAATGGTGACTGTTCCCAATAGGCCCGAGGAAACGCTTTTTTTCGCAGCTCTACCTCCTTGATTTTATCTATGATGATGCGGTCTAAGATGGTCATGCGGCACTGAGTTTTTGAACGGTTTTAAAGGCTTTGGCGGCATGTCCCGACAAGAGGGCGTCTTTTGCTTTTTCAAATCCCTCCAGCGGGGTGCAGTCGGTGGCAGTGGCAATGGCCATGGCGGCATTGGCGCACACCACATCGTTTTGGGCCGGGCTGCCCTTTCCGTCCAATACAGCCGTAAAAATGGCCGCAGAAGAGGGAACCGTATCCCCACCGCTGATTTGTTTTTTGTCTAGTGTTGCCAAACCAAAATCTTGAGGAGCAATAAGGCTTTCTCCACTGTTTCTGATGGCTTTGGCAGGGCCGGTCAGTGAAATTTCATCATAGCCATCCAAGGCGTATAAGATGGTAAAATTTTGATCGGTTTTTTGGAAGAGGTAGCCGTAAAGCCTTGCCAATTGTAAATTGAAAACCCCGGTGAGTTGGTGTTGGGGAAAGGCGGGGTTGACCAGTGGCCCGAGCATGTTGAAAAAAGTCTTTACTCCCAGTTCCCTTCGAATGGGTGCTACATTTTTCATGGCCGGGTGGAAAAGGGGGGCGTGGAGGTTGCAAATTCCTGCCTGGTCGATGCAGCGTTTGAGAAAATCGGCATCATTGGAAAACCGAATTCCCAAATGCTCCAAAACATTGCTGGAGCCACAGCCGGAGGAAACACCGTAATTGCCGTGTTTGGCCACTTTTACACCCGCTCCTGCGGTGACAAAGGAAGCGAGGGTTGAGATGTTGAAGGTGTCCTTGCCGTCTCCGCCCGTTCCGCACAAATCGATGGGGGTGAATTCACTCAAGTCGATGGCCAAACACAGCTTTTGCAGTGCTTTTCTAAAGCCTTCGAGTTCCTCGAGGGTGATGCTGCGCATCATGAATACGGTCAAAAAAGAGGCGATCTGACTGGGGTTGTACTGCCCCTGGGCAATGCCTGTTAGTATGCTTTCCGATTCCTTACGGTCAAGGGTTTCGTGATGGGTCAGGCGGTTGATTATGGCTTTCATGGTTTAGCTGTTGATCCAGTTTTCTAATATTTTTTTTCCATGGGGGGTCAAGATGGATTCGGGGTGGAATTGTACGGCTCTTACGGGCAGACTTTTGTGTCTGAGGGACATCAATTGCAGATTGTCATCAAAAGAGGTGGCGACCAAATCCTGAGGCAATGGGGTTTGAACCACCCAGGAATGGTAGCGTCCCACTTCAAAATTTTGAGGTAAGTCTTTAAACAAGAGGTCGTCTTCGGCTATCCTTAGGGGTGAGGCTACGCCGTGGAAAACGGTATCTAAATTGACCAGACTGGCGCCAAAAACTTCTCCTATAGCCTGTTGCCCCAAACACACCCCCAGAATTTTTTTGGTGGAGGCGTATTTTTCGATGGTGGCTTTGAGCAATCCCGCCTCGTCCGGAATACCGGGGCCGGGGGAGAGTAAGAGGTATTCATAAGCTTCAGGCTCGGAAAGCTCAAATTGATCGTTCCGCCTCACGGTGACCTCGGCGCCCAATTCCTCCAGATAATGCACCAAATTGTAGGTGAAGGAGTCGTAATTATCTATGACAAATATTTTTTTCATGCTTATATTTTTTCGGCCAGTGTTAGGGCTTTGTCCAAGGCCCCGAGTTTGTTGTAGACTTCTTGTAATTCGTTTTCCGGTACAGATTTTGACACGATGCCCGCCCCGGCCTGGTAGTGGAGCTGTTGGTTTTTGCTCATGAAGGAACGGATGATGATGCAGTGGTTGAAGTTGCCTTGAAAATCCATATATCCCAATGCCCCTCCATAGGCGTTTCGGGCAGTGTTCTCGTATCGGTCAATGAGTTGTAGGGCCATGTGCTTGGGTGCTCCACTGAGGGTTCCCGCCGGAAAGGTGTCGGCCACCACCTGAAAGATTTTGGCCTTGGGTTTGAGGAAGGCCGTTACTTTGGAAACCAGGTGAATGACGTGGGAGAAAAATTGTATTTCCCTGTTTTTTTCCAGAACAACCCCGGTTCCGTTGCGGCTGAGGTCGTTGCGGGCCAGATCGACCAGCATCACATGCTCGCTGTTTTCTTTGGGATCGGCCGCCAGTCGCTCGGCCGAGTCACGGTCTTCAGCGTCGTTGCCCGTTCGCCTAAAGGTACCCGCAATGGGGTGAATCTCTGCTTTTCCATGCTCCACCACCAGTTGGGCCTCGGGCGAACTGCCAAAGATCTTGAAATCCCCATAGTCAAAAAAGAACAGATAGGGCGAGGGGTTGACGGATCTCAATGTGCGGTATACATTGAATTCGTCTCCCGAAAATCCTTGTGAAAATCGGCGCGAAAGCACCAGCTGAAAAACATCTCCCCTAAAACAGTGTTCTTTGGCCTTGTTGACCAAGGCCGTAAATTCCTCATCTGAAAGGTTGGAGGCTTTGTCGCCCTGTTTTTTGAATTGATAGGCGGTGGTATTGTCTTTTTTAAGGATTTTTTCGATTTGATCCAGATTGTCTGAGCCGTCGTAACTGTGAGAAAACAAATGCGCTTCGTGATTGAAAAGACTGATGGCGATGATGTTTTGATAAACGGCATAGTAGATTTCGGGCAGCTCCAAATTGCTTTTGTCCGTCCTAAGTGTCAAATGATCAAAATGGGCCACGGCCTCGTGAGCGATAAATCCAAAAAGTCCGTTGGTGATGAACTTAAAAGGATATTTTTTGGATTCAAATTGTCGGGCAAAATCTTGAACCAATTGTGGTACTGAGTCCACTGCGGTCAAACTTTTTTCTTGATGGCTACCGTCGGGAAAAGTACAATTGATTTTTCCCCCGCCTATACTGAGTGTGGCAATGGGATTGCAACAGATGTAGGAGAAGTTGTTGGCCTGAGCGTCGTAATCACTGCTTTCCAGCAAAAGGCTGTGGGGGAATTGATCCCTGATTTTGAGATAGACGCTGACCGGGGTGATGGTGTCGGCCAGGATTTTTTGATGTTTAGAATGTAGTTTAAACCTTGGATGCATGGTGTAAAATTAAAAAAGGCTTGTCGTGATGACAAGCCTTTTGTATGGATATTGCAGGATCACGAATTGATTAGATCAGTTCGCTCCACCAGCTTATGTTATTGTTTTTAAAATTCATAGAACAAATATATATGAAAAATAATTTAAAACAACTTGAAGTTGAATTTTTAAGCCTAATTCCACTGTAGAATTACTTCCATCCTGATGTCGTCTAGAATGAGTTTGTCTCCGAGATTTTCGAAAAAAGAACCGGAACGGAAACGCACATTGTATTTGGATCGGTCAAAAGTCATTTTGGCCACTGCGGTTTTGTTGTCTCCCAGGGTTATGGTAAAATCGATGGGGTGTTTGATTCCCTTGATGGTTAATTCGCCATAGAGGGTTTGTGTGCTACCATCGACTTTGGCTTTTTGGGTGATTTTAAGGCTGGCCATCGGATTCTTTTTCACACTGAAAAAATCGTCGGATCTGAGGTGCCCTTCAAGTTTTGCCTTTCCGCCCCCGCCGAGGTCTTCGACGGTGAGGGAAGTCATGTCTACGACAAAGTTTCCACCGGTGATGACACCGTCTTGAAGGTCGATTTGAGCTTCTTTAAAGCTGAGGTTACCGAAGTGGGTTTTTCCGGTGAGCTCTTCTCCGTACCAACGGATATTGCTTTGGGCCGTATTGGCCTTTAGGCTTTGGGCTTGACTCCAGCCAAAGGCCACAAGGATCAAACTGATGGACAGCATTAATTGAAATGGTTTTTTCATTGTTTTAAAATTTAAAGATTAATGATTTAAAGTGATTTTATTGATTAACCCTCTGAGGGTTCTTTGTTCTTCCAAGTTTAAGGGTTGCAATATGGCAGCCTCAGTTTCCTGGATTTTGGTATCGAGTTGACTTAAAACCTCCAAGCCTTTGTCGGTAATGGTGATTTCTATTTTTCTTCTATTTTCTTTACAAGTTTTTCGGACCACCAATTCCTTTACAATTAATTTGTCTACCAAGCGGGTGGTGTTGCTCATTTTGTGTATCATCCTTTTTTGGACGGTTTGTAAATTTGCCGGTATTCCCTTGCGTCCTCTTAATATTCTTAGTACATTGAATTGTTGTAATGAAATATCGGCGGACTTTAGGGTGTTTCCAATACATTCTTCAACTTTGCATCCCGCTTTGAGGATTCCCACTACCGTGTTTTTGGCTAAATCTAATGGTCTCATGTTTGTTACAACAACTTTTGTTTGTACAAATGTATTATAAAATCATACATCTCCAAGAGAATTGATTTTTTTTTTGGCGTAAGTCTATTACATTTGAATTAAAAATAAAAAATGGATTTATCACAAGAGGAGTGGAACAATCAGTTTGAAGCCGATGAGAATGCTTTTTTACTTGACGTAAGAACATTGGAAGAATTTGAGGAAGGACATATCCCCAATGCAACATTGCTGGACATTCGTCAAGCCGCAGCATTTATGGAAGGCATTCAATCGTTGGATCCCTCCAAGAATTACTATGTTTATTGTCGTTCTGGCGCGCGTAGTGCCCAAGCCTGTCAACTAATGAATCAGTTGGGCATTGATACCAACTACAATTTGCTGGGTGGATTTATGGAATGGGAGGGGGCGTCTGCCTAAACGTTTCCGCTAATTTAATGACCCCAAATCGAGATGAAAGAAGACTTTCTACATTATCTTTGGCGATTCCAAAAACTGGGACGCTTTGCCCTTTGTACCGTATCTGCAGCCCCATTAGGGTTGTGCTTCCTGGCCTTCCCAACCCGGGAGAGGGCCCCGACTTTACCCATGCCAAAATATTGATCGGAGATACCCTGTGGGCCGGTGCGGTGGAACTTCACCTCATAGCTTCTTATTGGTATCATCACAGACATCACCTGGATAAAAGTTATGATTCGGTCATCTTCCATGTGGTGTGGGATAATGATGCTGAAGTTTGTTATCCGTGCGGGTGACTGATCCCCTGTCTGGAATTGTCAAAACGGATTTCACCCCACGGGATGGATGCCTATTTCCAAAAATTTAAAAAAATACCCCACTGGATCTTCTGTGAAAAAAATATAAGCCAGTTTCCCGCCCTCCAGTGGCAAAACTGGAAAGAACGCCTATATTTTGAGTGTTTGGAGGAGAAAACCCAACTCATTTTTAGGCTTTTAGAAGTAAATAAAAACAATTGGGAAGCCACGCTGTTTCAGCTTTTGGTCAAAAATTTTGGATTGAACCAAAAAGGTAATGTATTTCTTAAATGGGTGCAGTACCTTCCCTTTAGTATCATTCGGAAAAACTGTGCCGAGCCCTACATGTTGGAGGCCATTTTTTTGGGGATTTCGGGTTTGTTGCAAGGTGAAATGACCGCCTCCTACAAAAAACGCCTGCTTGACCATTATGATTACCTCAAACAAAAATTCAGCTTTGAGGATATCCCGGGGCTGAGAGTCAATTTTAGAAGTTTGCGCCCCTCGAATTTTCGCATCATTCGCTTGTCACAATTGGCGCAATTCTACACCCAAACCCCCCCGGCCATTTGCACAACTGATTTAGGCAAAAGAACCAGGGGATTTGTCGTGGATTCCCAGGCTTTGCTTGAGCTCAAAAATTATTATTGCCATAAGAAAAGGTGCTTGCGTTGTGCGGTTGGATTTTATTTGTTCGATTTTTCGTCTTAAATTTATCCTATGAGTCAGATTAGTTCCTTGCGGCATTTTTTTGAAAAGCATGGCTTTACCGTTTCCACCCGTTTGGCCGATTCCTTGGGTATGAATGTAAAAAGTGTGCGTTTGTTTTTTATTTACGCTTCGTTTACGACTGTAGTAGGGGGCTTTATCATCTATTTGACCTTGGCGTTTTGGCTCAAACTCAAAGACATGGTCTATACCAACAGAACTTCGGTATTCGACCTATGAAGTGAAATCTTTTAGCCCCAATTTATTTACCGCCATACTCTTAATTTTGTCGGTATACTGCATCGGAACCATAGGATATTATTGGCTATTGCCCGATATCGGTGTGGTGGATGCACTCTATATGACGGCCATCACCCTGAGCACTGTGGGCTTTGGAGAGATCGCCCCCATGACCCCTACAGCCAAAATATTTACTATATATTTTATCATGATGAGTATAACGGTTTTTGCCTATGGGATAAAAGAGTTGACCCAGTTTGTGTTGACGGAAAATATTTTTGAGAAAATCAAACAAAAAAATAAAGAAAATGAGAGCTACATTAAAAGAGCATACATTGATCTGTGGTTTTGGTCGCAATGGTCGACAGGCCGCCCACCGCTTGTCGAACCACGGTCATCCTTTTGTGGTGATCGAACAAAACCAAGAATTGATTCAAGTACATGAAAAAATCCATTTTATTGCCATTGATGCCCTGCCCAAAAAATACCTCAATCGGTCGCTTTCTGATTTGGAGATCCGCCAAAATACCCGCTTTAATGTGGTGGGCTTCCGAAATGCCAAGGACAATTGATGATCAATTCCCCCGCGGATATGAAATTGGAGTCCCACAGCAAGTTGATCGTTTTGGGCGATGGTAGTGCCATCGGCAAATTAAATGCAATGTTTGATTTGGATTAATTTGATTTTCCCACGGTTTTTAGGATATTGCAAAAGCCAATACAAAATATTATGAAGCATCCTTCTCTTTCCAAAACCCTCTATTTATTCTTTTTAATTACTTTGATTCCCCGGGCCGGTAGGGCACAGGAGCAAGGTTTGGACGAAAGGATCAACGAGGCATTTACCCCCATTGCCAATTGGTGGGGTGCGGTCATTTTACACAATTTTCCGGGAACATCTGTTCCGACCATCATCATTTTGCTGGTCGGGGGTGCATTGTTTTTTACAGTCTATTTTGGATTTGTGAATGTAAGGCGTTTTCCTACAGCGATTCAGACAGTCAGGGGAAAATATGATGAACTGGACCACCACGAATCCGGAGCGCCGGATCTCGCCATCGAAGGAGACATTAAAGATACGATCAGGGACGAAAGTCAAGAGGGGGAGGTGAGTCACTTTCAAGCGCTGGCTACAGCAGTTTCAGGAACCGTGGGCAATGGAAATATTGCCGGAGTGGCATTGGCGATTGCCGTAGGGGGTCCTGGTGCAACTTTTTGGATGATCCTCTGTGGTTTGTTGGGTATGTCAACCAAATTTGTAGAGTGTACCCTGGGGGTGCGCTACCGGGATGTGGGCGAAGATGGGACTGTCTATGGTGGCCCTATGTATTACCTGACCAAAGGCCTTAAGGAACGCGGTCTGGGCAAAATCGGAAAATTTTTGGCGGTGACCTTTGCGGTCTTGTGTATTGGCGCATCTTTTGGAGGAGGGAATGCCGCTCAATCCAACCAAGCAGCCATGCAATTGGTCAATTCCTTTGGTATGACCGGAGGCAGTGCCAGAACCATTATCGGATTGATCATGATGGTTTTTGTGGGCATCATAATCATCGGAGGGATCAAACGAATTGCCTTGGTTACAGAAAAAATAGTGCCTTTTATGGCTTTGATGTACGTATTGGCCTGTCTATATATTATTGGAAGTAATTTTAGTTTTGTAGACGATGCCTTTGGAATGATCTTTTCCCAGGCCTTTAATCCACAGGCGGGATTGGGCGGTTTTTTGGGGGTGCTGATCACTGGTTTTCGTCGTGCGGCTTTTTCCAATGAGGCAGGGGCAGGGTCGGCCTCGATCGCCCATGCTGCGGTAAAGACAAAATACGCTGCCTCCGAAGGATTGGTAGCACTCTTGGAACCTTTTATAGACACCGTGGTGATCTGTACCATGACCGCTCTGGTGATCATCATCTTTAACGGTGACAGCACGGTTTTCGATTATGGAGGGGTAGGGGGAAAGGTGATCATTGACGGTGTGGCCGTTGAAGGAGCCGGAATTACAGCGGCGGCCTTTTCGGAATACATTGCTTTTGCAGGGCCATTTTTGACCATTGCCGTTGTATTGTTTGCCGTTTCTACCATGATCTCATGGTCCTATTATGGATTACAGTCTTGGATGTTTGTATTTGGTAAGAGTAAAGCGGCTGACCTTTCCTACAAAATCTTGTTTTTGATCTTTATTGTGATCGGTGCTGCGGGAGATATGTCTGCGGTTTGGACCTTTTCCGATGCCATGATCTTGGCCTTGGTCTTTCCCAACATGATCGGCTTGATACTGCTCTATCCCAAAGTAAAAGAAGAATTGACGGTCTACCTCTCTGCCATCAAAGGCAAGTAAGGCTGACCCCAAAATCCGTAATGAAATTTATCGCTCCCCATTTCTACCTTGCAAAAAACCATCGAAATGACCTGTTGGTATTGGTGGTTTTACTGTTTTGTGTTTTCTTTCTAAAAGATTTTATACCCGTAAAACCTCCGATGCAATGGGAGGAACAGGCCACGGCGCAACACCAAAAATGGATAGACTCCACTGAAAAGTCTAGCCTAACAAAACTAATCCTTTACCCTTTTAATCCCAATAATCTGACCGACCATCGTGCCTATGTATTGGTTATGGAGTCCCATTCGATTGATCGCTTGTTGTCCTTTAGAAAATCGGGAAAATGGATCCATTCTGCCGAGGAATTTAAGTAGGTAACAGGGGTCGAAGATGGCTTGATGGCTGTAATAGGACCTTACTTGGTTTTTCCAGAGCCAAAAAAATAAGCTTTCGAAAAAATCAAAATGCCGTAAAAACCGGACTTAACCATTGTCAGGCAGCAGATTTAAAGACCATCCATGGTGTGGGTGAAAAACTGTCTCAACGGATCATCAAGTACAGGAAATACCTGAAGGGTTATAGTGATATGGATTAGTTATATGAGGTTTTCGGGTTGGACAGTGCTGTCGTTCAAAGAATACAAAAGTGATTTGAGATTAAAGTTTTCCCCAAAATAAATAAGCTGTCTTTGGATAGGGTTTCCTATGATGATTTGGTGGCTTTGCTCTACCTCACTGCCACAGATGCACACAGGATTATCAAATGGAGGAGTTCCAATGAGAAGATTGAGTTTGATGACCTTCAAAATATTGAAGGATTTGACTCATTGAAAATAAAGAGAATAAGCTTATATTTACAGACATTTTAATACTATGTTTGAGTTAGACAGTGCGGTGAGCATGAACTATGGAGAGACCACTAAAATGGTCATTGAGTCCGCAAAACATTTTTCAGAGCAATACATTACACCCAATGTAATGGAGTGGGATGAGTCACAGTTTTTTCCTGCTTCGGTGATGAGAAAAGCCGGAGAATTAGGTTTTATGGGGGTATTGATCCCCGAGATCTATGGAGGTTCCGGAATGGGCTATCACGAATATATTGCTGTAATTGAAGAAATTTCCAAAGTTGATCCTTCGATCGGATTATCGGTAGCAGCCCACAATTCATTGGCCACCCAACACCTTTACCTTTTTGGCAATGAGGAGCAACGAATGAAGTGGTTGCCCAAATTGGCCACCGGCCAATGGATCGGCGCTTGGGGTTTGACCGAGTACAATACCGGCTCCGATGCCAAAGGCATGAATGCTACTGCCAAAAAACAGGGAGACCATTGGGTTTTGAATGGGACTAAGAATTTTATCACACACGGTAAGTCCTGTGACCTGGCCGTTGTTATTTTTAGAAATGGTGAAAAAGGGGACAGCCACGGTATGACCAGCTTTGTCATCGAAAAAGGCACACCTGGTTTTAGCTCCGGAAAAGTAGAGAACAAATTGGGAATGCGCGCCTCCGAAACCGCCGAAATGGTTTTTGACAATTGTATCATTCCGGACAGCAATCGTCTTGGTGATGTGGGGGAAGGCTTTATTCAATCGATGAAAATATTGGACGGTGGAAGAATATCAATCGCGGCCCTTTCGCTGGGGATTGCCAAAGGTGCTTTTGAGGCTTCAGTAAAATACGCCAAACATCGCGAACAGTTTGGCAAGTCCATTGGTAGCTTTCAAGGCATATCGTTTATGTTGGCCGACATGGCCACCGAAATAGAAGCGGCAAGTTTGATGACCCATCAGGCCGGGGAAGATAAAAATCAAGGTAAAAACGTGACGCAAATCGGAGCGATGGCAAAATTATTTGCCTCCGAGGTATGTGTCAAAGTGGCCAACAATGCTGTGCAAGTCCACGGCGGCTATGGTTTTATTAAAGATTTTCCTGTTGAAAAATTCTTCCGTGACTCCAAATTGTGTACCATAGGAGAGGGAACCAGTGAAATCCAAAAACTGGTCATTTCGCGTAATTTGTTAAAATCCTAAAATTCCCCTTTTTCTTACTTGCATTCAGGATACTATTCCTATATTTGCGCACCATTATGAAAGGAGGTGCCAACACATGCTAATTATACCTGTTAAAGACGGAGAAAATATCGACCGTGCCCTGAAGCGCTTTAAGAGAAAATTTGACAAAACCGGAGGCATGCGCCAACTCAGAAGCCGAAAGCAATTTGTAAAGCCTTCAATAAGGAATCGCGACAAGATCAAAAAAGCACAATACATTCAGCGATTAAGAGACCTGGAAAACCAATAGTCTTTTAATTTTCGTGCATCATAAACGTTGTAAGTTTTAAGTTTCATAACTTTGATTTACAATGTTTTTTTATGTCTATAGACAGATATCTTGATTACATCACTCACGAAAAAAAATATTCTGCCCACACCTGTACCGCTTATGAAAAGAATCTGAATGATTTCAGTGACTTTTGCGCATCACATTTTGAGCTATACAATATAGAGCAAGTGGATTACAGTCAAATCAGGACTTGGATCATCAGCCTGGTTGAAAAGAAAAACACCAACCGAACGGTCAACCGAAAAATTTCTGTTCTGAGGTCTTACTATAAATTCTTACTCAGAACCGAAGCTATTACCCTTTCTCCACTCAAGCTCCACCGACCGCTTAAAGTTTCTAAAAAGGTAAATGTTCCCTTTTCTACGGAGGAGGTTGATCGACTGTTGAACAGCGATTTGTTTTCTGAAGATTATGAGGGCGTACTCCAAAAAACCATCATTACCTTATTGTATTATACGGGAATCCGACGTCAAGAGTTGATTGATCTAAAAGTGACCTCGGTAGATTTTGAAATTAATACAATCAAGGTTTTGGGTAAGCGCAATAAAGAACGAATGATCCCCCTGCTTCCCGGAGCGGTGGCCGTTTTAAAAACTTACCTTTCCTATAAGAAAGAATTGTCTGTGGCCCTGCCAAATTGTTTTTTTTGCAGTACTAGCGGGTCAAAACTCAGCGAAGGATTTGTATATCAAACTGTAAATCATTATTTTAGTATTGTATCAACCAAGGTTAAAAAAAGTCCCCATATGTTACGTCATAGTTTTGCAACCCACCTGCTGAACAATGGAGCCGATCTCAATTCGGTCAAAGAATTGTTGGGGCATGAAAGTGTCGCAGCGACTCAGGTCTATACCCACAGCAGTTTGAAAAGGATACAGGAGATTTATGTCAAGGCGCACCCCAGGGGTAAAAAAGAGTGATTATAATTTTAAAACTTTATAATATGAATGTCAACTTTCAATCCGTCAATTACACCGCCGACATCAAGTTGGTTGAATTTACTCAAAAGAGAATCCAGAAAATTGCTCAATTTTATGATCAGATCGTAGATGTTTTTGTTTATACCAAGGTGGAAAACTCCTCGGACAAGATCAACAAATTTGCAGAATTGAAGATCGGTATTCCCGGAGATGACGTGATTGTAAAGAAGAAGGCCAGGAGCTTTGAGGAGGCGATCAACCACGCAGCCGATTCTGCCGAAAGGGTCTTAAAAAGACGTAAGGAAAAGCAGCGTCTTTTGGGCTGATTTTTTTGGGTTATTGTTTTGAAACCCGAAAAAATAACATTTACTTTGAAGACTGTTTTTTCGGTCTTTTTTTGTAAAAAAGCCGATGTAGAATCTGGTTAGAGCAGCTGATTTGTAATCCGTTTACCCTTTATTTATTTTTGTTTATACGTATTTATTTATAGTCCGATACCCGAATTTATAGGCTTTCAATATTTTTTTAATCAGATTCTTGTATACGTTTGTATATTTAAAATAGGTAAATACGTAGATTTGTTTGTAAATGGAATTTAATTTTAAATTTGGAGTAAATAAAAATCAAAGATAACTAGTTGATTATCATGAGTTTTTTATTGACATAATAGCTGCTTTCATATACCCCATAGCATAAGCCATTCCTGCATACCATCCTCCATCACTACTCATTTGTGGTGTATGATCTGGAATTAGTACCCCTTCAAAATTATTTTTCTTAAGAATCCGTAACACTTTAACCATGTCTATATCTCCCTCATCAACAAAAACCTCTTTGTAGAAAGGTACTTTACCAACTACATTCCTAAAATGCACATAACCTATTTTATTTTGTTTACTGTATTGATCTGTAGCATTGTGAACATCTCCTTCAGTCATTTCAGCAATAGACCCTAAACAAAATTCTAAACAATTACTGGGACTTGGCTTCATATCAATTAAACGTTGGTACATATCTGGCTGATAAACCAATCTTGGCGTATTTCTTATATATGGTAAAGGTGGGTCATCTGGATGTGCGGCC
>CALKCR010000002.1:0-3123 GCA_938082715.1 uncultured Flavobacteriaceae bacterium
CACACTTCTGGCATTCATGGGTTCCAAATTGTTATCAATCAATCCTTGATAACCTTGATAAACCCCAAAACAACCTACGTTGTGATAGGCACACGTTCTTACTACGGCTCTAACGGCAGCATTCATCCCCGGAGAATCTCCTCCAGAAGTTAGAACACCTATATTGCTTAATTTGGATGGCATTGGCAAAATATAGGCCAAATTTAATTATTAATCCAAAGCAACCTAAATAGATGGCCTCTTTTTTAGTTAATTTTTATTGATAAAATTTATCCCTGCATCAGAGGGTTCCGAAACCAGAGGTTCATTATTTGTGGCTTGATTGAATTGGCTTCCCTTGATTATTTTGGTAATCAGCTCCCTAAAATTTTCAAAGTCAACTTGATAAGACAGTCCAACACCCTGAGTATAACCCAGTTCATCACCAATGTATCTGAACTCATTTTCCTTGTTGAAAACCTTAGCCTTTAAACTACCCTCTTCGTTCAATATAAAATCTATTTGCAAATCACCCACGATAAGGGTTTCTTCAATTCCACCTACAGGAACACCAATTTTTCCGTTAAGTAAAATTTTGTCCGTAATCTGAGTGGAAAGTGTCAATCCCAGACGATCTTCAGAATTAATGTCCGTAACTTGGCTCTTATCCCCTTGCAAATAATTGAGTCCCACTTGAAGTTTCCCTTTATCGTCACCCATAAGATTGCTGAAAAGATCAGATGCTTTTTCGTATAAGTTATTGGTGATCCCTTGTACACTAACAGACACCTCATTAATAAATATTCCTTGCGACAATAAGGATATGGCTTGAAGCTGACTAATTTGGGGGTCTGCCAAGCGATAATTTATTTCGGAAGTAACTACCGCACTGGTGTTGGGAAATTCAATTTCAAAAATGGGGTCATCGGGTTTGAGCAAGTTCCCCTGAAGTCTGATCAAAACTTCAGTTGGGATTTTCCTATTAAAATTGGGATTATCCAATAATATGGCCGGATTGGCACCCCCTGGAACATCGTACACGGCTTCTAAATCCATTTGAGCACCTAGAGGATCACCCTCCCATACAATTGTACCTCCTTGCTTAACATTAAATTTTTTGTCAATAACACTTAAGTTTTTAAAATTGTAAATCCCGTCATAAGTGATAAAATCTCCCCACATATTGAATTTACCATTAGTGTCAATTTCCATTAAAATATTGCCTGCCCCCCGACCACTCAAAAAACTGCCGGATTCTTTATCGATTACAACCTTGATTTCTGCATTATTATTTACATCCAATTCAAAATTCATTTCCAAACCGGTAAAGCTTAGGAATTCAGCATCATTTTGTTGTTGGGTTTTATTGATCTTTTTCTTATCAATAAATTTTACAAAAGAGGTGTCTGCCAATCCATAATCATCCGCCCAAGGAATTTTGATACTCGTTCCCTCCTCAGTAGCTCCCACCACATCAATAGTTAAATTCTTGGAAGGGCCATAGAGGTGAACTTTCCCTGCCAAAAATCCGTCTCCAAAAAAGACTTCATCCTCATCCTCTGTTATATTGAGCATAAGAATTCTGTCTGAGGCTATATTGAGATCAAAATCCCAATCTGAAAAATTCAAATGATTGATTTCTCCCACAAGTTCTGCCTGTGTTCCAAATCGAGTGTCTGTTAATGTGGTCTTATTGAAGTTAAAACTTTGATCCACCAAAGTAATTCTTGTACCATTGGAAAAGCGATAATCGGTATTGATATAGGGCACACCGAGTCCACCTTCGTTAAGGATCAATTGTCCATCGTGTTTGGGCGCATCAATGGCACCCCATAGATTCACATTACCCGTTACTTTGCCTCTTATATCATCTATATTCCCACCACCAATAGGCGTTAGAAAAGAAAGATCGAAATCGTTAAAACTAAAATCAAGATCAAGACGGGGAGACTGATCAAATCTCAAAATATTTCCCTTAGCCGACAGGGTACTTTTTCCTTGCTCGGATAATAATAAATTGACTTCATAGGAATTCAACTGAGTATTACCTGAAGTAAAAAAACGCAATGAACCCATATCCACGTCATTCATCACAAAATCATCTACAAATCCATCAAACTTTAGGGTGTTATCGGTTGGAGAACGCTTGATGTTGAGATTCAAATTCATGGCGCCCTCAAAATCAAAGTCTTTACTCGGTATTCCAAGATTCTCAAGGGAAACCTTGTCGATGCGCAATGAAAGTCCAAAATTTTCAGACGACTGATAATTTCCACTAATTTCAATCCGCTCATTAGCGGATTGTACCTCAAAAAAATTGAGATCAATTCTTTTGTCAACAAGGTCATATGAAATCAAGTGCTTTTGATCATCTAATGGATTAACGGTCCAAACATTACGATCCAACTTTATGGTCGAGGGTTTGAGAAGAATCTTAGACTTTTCCTCATCCATTAGAAGTGCATAATTCAGTTTAAAAACACCCTCTTTACTTTTTCGTCCATAGAATTCTGTTATAAAGCTTAGGGTATCCCCTATTTTCACCCCCAAAGTGTTAAATTCTGAAATTTCATAAGAGTCGCTTTCTAATTTTCCAACCGACACATAGGTGTTAAACAGAGGGTTTTGATTGTCTAACTGTATGGCTAAATCTTCGGTATTGATTCCCTTAAATGCAATTTTAGGAATGTTGAGCGTCATTTTAGAAACATTGTCTTGGGTTGATAAAACCCCTCTAAATACAGCCTTTTTGTCAATGACCAAATCAGGAAACACTGCATTCAGGTGAGCGGTTTGAACACTGATATCGTAAACCAAATCTTGGGCATTATCAATCTTTTTCAAGGGAACAAAAGGAAAGGCCTCAGCTATGGCATTGGAAAAAAGTGAATTGAGCTTACTCAATTGAAATTCACCCTCCACGTTAATTTCCATGATGTCGGAATTGATGGTTTTGATGGTTCTCTTTTGATCGGAAAGACTGGTTTCAAGAATAAAATCATTAAAGGAATCCACTTGCTTTAGATTTTCAAATTTGATATTCTTAAAAAGCAGATTTCCTTGGAGGTCATCAAAGCTATCCCCCAATAAATAGAGGTTTAGGTCTCCGGAGTAAATGGCCTTACCTCCACCCAGTTCATTGTT
>CALKCR010000003.1:0-130264 GCA_938082715.1 uncultured Flavobacteriaceae bacterium
CCTAAAAATAACCCAAAATATTGATTTTGTTCTTCACCAAGCAGCCTTGGGATCTGTTCCAAGATCAGTAAATGATCCAATTAACACAAATGAAGTTAATATTACTGGTTTTCTAAACATGCTTGAGGCTAGTAAACAAAATGGTGTAAAAAGATTTATTTATGCAGCTTCCTCATCTACTTACGGAGATTCAGTAGAACTTCCAAAAGTTGAGGAAAGAATTGGTAATCCGATGTCACCATATGCTGTTACAAAATTTACAAATGAGTTATATGCATCAGTATACAATAGAACATTTGGAGTTGAGACTATAGGTTTACGTTATTTTAATGTTTTTGGAAAAAAGCAAGATCCAAAGGGGCCATATGCTGCAGTCATACCCAAATTTATAAGTCAAGTTTTAAATCGGGAAAATCCAACTATTAATGGTGATGGCTCTTACTCAAGAGATTTTACATATATTAATAACGTATTAAAAATGAATTATCTTGCATTAACCACAGAAAATAAAAAAGCATTTGGTCAAGTTTTTAATACTGCTTTTGGGAATCGAATATCCATATTGGAGATGACAAATGAAATAATTTATGGCATCAAAGAACTTATCCCTAATCTAGGTGAAGTTAAAATTAATTTTGGACCAACTAGAGATGGTGATGTTGCACACTCTCATGCAGATATTAGTAAGGCCAAAAAAATTTTAGGATATGAACCCTCTTATTCATTTAAAGAGGGTCTTTCAGATTCACTAGATTGGTACATTAAAAATTTAAAGAAATGAGAATTGGAATTATTGGATTGGGGTATGTGGGTCTTCCTTTAGCAGTAGCTTTTGCAAAAAAATATCAAGTTAAAGGACTAGATATTAATAGAAATAGGATAAAACGTCTCAAACAGATGGAAGACGACACCAAGGAACTTTCTAAAGATGAACTTAAGCAAGTAATTGGGTCAAGTTTGAATCTCTCTACAAAGATTGAAGATTTAAAAGAGTGTAATATTTTTATCGTTACGGTACCTACTCCAGTTACTAATAGTAAAATACCCAATTTAGTTCCTGTTGAATCTGCAACCGAATCTATTGGAAGTATTCTTAAACAGGGAGATGTCATCGTGTATGAATCTACTGTATATCCTGGAGCAACAGAGGAAATATGTGTTCCAATCTTGGAGAAAATGTCAAATTTAAAATTCAATGTAGATTTTTTTGTTGGATATAGTCCTGAAAGAATAAACCCTGGTGATAAACAGCACACAATAACAAAAATCAAAAAAGTAGTTTCTGGTTCAAACCCAGATTGCTTAAAAACCTTATCAGGTCTTTATGGATCAATAATTGAAGCTGGTATTTATGAAGCTCCATCAATTAAAATTGCAGAGGCAGCAAAAGTGATTGAAAATACCCAAAGGGATATCAATATTGCTTTTGTAAATGAGTTATCAATGATTTTTGGTAAAATGGGAATCGACACAAAAGAAGTGTTAAAGGCAGCTGGAACTAAGTGGAATTTTTTAAACTTTTTCCCAGGTCTAGTTGGAGGACATTGTATTGGGGTCGATCCATATTATTTAGCATACAAATCTCAAGAAATTGGACATAATCCAGAAATGATTCTTGCTGGAAGAAGAATAAATGATTTGATTCCTAGTTTTATAGTTGCCAGTATAATTAAAAAGGTCAATAAACTAGGCAAAAGTAATTCAGGGATAAATGCTCTTATTTTAGGTGCTACATTTAAAGAAAACTGTCCTGATCTTAGAAATTCAAAAGTTTATGATATTTTCAATGAGTTTACTGATTTTGGGATAATCCCAAAAATTTACGATCCGTTAGTATCTATAAAGGATTTATCAAATTTTTATCACGCTGACAATGTTTTACCAAGCTTAAATAATGCAACTAAATTTGATATTATTGTATTAGCAGTCTCCCATGACGAATTAAGAAATATCGATCTAAAAAAAATATCTTCTGACAATTCAATAATTTTCGATGTTAAGGGAATTCATCCAATCTCAAAGGGATACTTAAGATTATAATTAGATTTTGAAGAAAGTTATACATGTTATTCCAACACTTGAAAATGGCGGGGCAGAGACTGTTCTTGCTAGACTCATTGAGGAGTTTAGGGATAGAGGAATACTACAAACGGTTATTGTAATTAAAGGGAGTTCTGAAGACTTTTATTACCAAAAAATTAAAACTTTGTGCGAAGTTTATCTTTGGAAAACAGATCGGAGAAAGGTAATTCAGAATATTAAATCACAAGATTTAACCCCAACAATATCTTGGATGTATGGAGGGATTTATTTTTCTTACCAATTAAAATTTCGTTTTTCTCTACCACTAGAAATAATTTGGAATATTCGTTCCTCAAGTTTCAAACAGCCATTTAGGGCTAGTCAAAAGTTGTCTTTGCGTGCTTTTGGAATATTCAGTAGAGTTGTTGAACCAAAAATTATTTATTGTGCAAATGCAGCTTTAATAACTCATAGAAAATATTTGTTTTCGAAAAAAAAAGAGATCACTATTACTAACAGATTAGCAAAAAAAGAAATTGAAACACCAAAGTCAGAGTCTTATTTCAATCTTCCTGATAAATTTTTATTATTTGTTGGTCGTTACGACCCTATTAAAGGTCCTGATAGATTGTTTGAAATTCTAAATAACACGATTAAAAAAATTCCAAAAATAGTTTTAGTCATTGCTGGTGTAGGATGGAGTAAAAAACTTTTACCTAATTCCGTAATTGATAATATTATAATTCTGGGTAATATTAAAAATGTAAATCTTCTTTATAAGAAAGCTACTTGTAATTTATTTACATCATATTATGAGGGTTTTCCTAATGTATTAGTTGAGGCCATATGTCAGGGATGTCCGGTTGTTGCTTATGAAGCTGGTGATTCAAAGTTAATTCTAGAAAATTATGAATATGGAGATTTGGTTTACTCTAAAACAGAATTTGTAAATTGTTTAGTTAAACAAATTCAAAAACCGATCTCTGAAAGTAGCAGACAGAAAATTTCTAGTATACAGAAAGGAATTTTCCAATTTGAAAAAACTGTAGATGAGTATGAAAAGTTCATTTTCAACACCTAAAAAAATTATTTTATTTTGATAGAAAATATTGATCATAAAGTTGTTGAGGAATTTGGGAATGAATGGAGCGAATTCGATCAATCAGAGTTATCAGAGGACGAATTAATTTCAATATTTAATGACTATTTTAGGGTTTTTCCTTGGGAAAAAGTTTCAAAATACTCCGTAGGATTTGACTTAGGGTGTGGAAGTGGAAGATGGGCAAAATTTGTTTCTCCAAAAGTTGGAAAACTATTCTGTATAGATCCCTCAAATGCTATTGAAATAGCGAAAAAAAAATTAAAAAAATATAAAAATTGTTCATTTATAAAATCAGGCGTTGATCAAATTCCATTAGAAGATAACTCCATGGATTTTGGTTATTCACTTGGAGTTTTGCATCATGTACCAGATACTGCAGATGGATTAAAAAAAGCGGTTAGTAAATTAAAAAAAGGGGCCCCTTTTTTAGTTTATTTATATTACGCTATGGATAATCAACCAATTTGGTACAAATTTATATGGAAAATTTCAGACTTTTTTAGAAAAGCTATATCAAGTTTACCATTTAAGTCTAAGCTTTTTATAACTAACACAATCGCTTTATTAGTTTATTTTCCATTGGCTCGGTTTTCTAAATTTTTATTTAAAATTGGTATAAATGTTCATTCTTTTCCCCTGAGCAACTATAGAAACAAATCCTTTTACACTATGAGGACAGATGCATTGGATAGATTTGGGACCAAGTTAGAATTAAGGTATACTAGAAATGAAATAGAGCAAATGATGATTACTGCGGGTCTAATCAATATTATTTTTTCTAACTCAACCCCTTATTGGTGTGCTGTTGGAATAAAAAAATAAATATGTGTGGTATAAATGGTCTTATTGATAAAACTGGCAAAAAAGATCTGAAAAATATTATTCAGCAAATGAATCAATTAATTTTTCATCGGGGGCCGGATGACAGTGGTATATGGATCAACGAAAAACTTGGTATGGGAATGCAAAGATTATCAATAATTGATTTAAAATCTGGACAACAACCAATGCGTAACCCTTCAAATAATTCAACTATTGTTTTTAACGGGGAAATATATAATTATTTGGCCTTAAGAACTAAATTAGAGACAAAGGGATATGAGTTTATTACTAAAAGCGATACTGAGGTAATTCTAAAATTGTACGAAGAGTATGGTACAAGTTCTTTTAAAATGCTTGATGGAATGTTCGCTTTTAGTATTTATGACGCAATTACCAAGAAAGTTTATTGTGTAAGAGATTTTTTTGGAGAGAAACCCTTGTATTATTTTGCAGACGATAAGACTATAGGTTGGGCCTCGGAATTGAAAAGTTTAATACTATTAAAAAACCTAAAACCCTCGATTGATTCAACTGCTCTGAGTTTATATTTTCGGCTTACTTATATCCCGGCTCCCTTTACCATATACAGTGGGATATATAAATTGGAGCCCAATCACTATCTGTCCATTAATACAGAAAGTTACACCGTAGAAAAACATCTGATTGTTCAAAACATCAAATCGCAAAAGGTTGAAACCAAAGAACAAGCTATCCGATACACCCACGATAAAGTAATGGAGAGCGTCAGAAGCAGAAGTGTCTCAGATGTTCCTTTGGCAAGCTTTCTCTCTGGAGGAGTAGATTCCTCAGTCATATCAATTTGTTTAGCCCAATTGCAAGCCCAACCCATAGATACATTTTCTATAGGATTTGAAAACCCATTGTTTGATGAATCTGAAAACGCAGCAATTGTAGCAAATAATATCGGAAGTAAGCATCACAACTTTATCTGCAGTGAAAAAGATATTTTCAGCATTTCAGAAAAAGTAATACTCAATTTTGACGAACCTTATGCCGACTCCTCTGCTTTGGCCTCCCATTGGGTTGCCAATCACACCTCGAAAAGCTTTAAAGTTGCCCTTACCGGCGATGGGGGTGATGAAATATTCGGCGGATACAATAAATATCTTATTGGAAAAGTAGCACAAACATATCACAAATGGGTACCAAAGACCATACACCAATTTAATAGATTGATTTTCGATTGTTTTGTCAAACAACGTTCAGACCAAAGAGGATCAAAATACAAGATCAGAAAATTGTTAAATGCCTTAGATGATCCCCAAAATAGCTATCTAAATATCATTTCTCTGGGAATGTTTGATAAAGAGTACAGACAACTCATTCGAGCAGAATGGCAACAAAAAGATGTCTTCCACCATTTTAGAGATCTCATGCCCCAAAAACCGCAAACACTAAATGATTTCAGAAAAGTAGACAGCATATTCTCTTTGGATGGTGATTTGTTGACAAAAGTGGATAGGACAAGTATGCTCTCATCGCTCGAATGTCGCGCCCCTTTTCTCAATAAAGCACTCTTAGGGTTTTCCTTCTCATTACCTCAGGATTGGCACATTCATAAAGGCGAAAAAAAACACCTTTTGAAATCCGCTTTCAAGTCTTATTTTCCAGATCATTTTTTTGACCAACCCAAAAAAGGATTCAGTGTACCCGTGGGAGACTGGTTAAGGACAGCATACAAAAAGGAACTTTTACAATTTAGTGAGACCAACCGCTTGAGAAAACAAGGGATATTTTCTGCAGAAATGATCCAAAAATGGGTGAATGCCCATATCGAAAGAAAACAAGACCGTAGCTTTCAGTTATGGACTTTTTTTTGTTTTCAATTTTGGTATTTTAACATTTATCAATCCTAATGAAGCTCATTTATGCCATTAACGACCCAGAGTTTTTTATGTCCCACAGAGCAAGCTTGGCATATAATGCAATAAATTCCGGGTATAAGGTTTTTTTACTCTCGGATTTTAACCGATTCGATACTTCCATATGTTTTGATAAAGGTATTCAACCCATACACGTCAAGGTCAACAGGTCGTCGAAATCTATTTTATCAAATCTAAGGTTCATGTTAGCATTAATGAAAATGTATAAAAAGCATCAACCCAATATCGTTCACCAAATCACCTTAAAATTTTATCTATTTGGAACACTTTCTACTTTTTTCTTTAAGAATAAAATTAAAATCGTCAATGCCATTACTGGACTTGGCTATCTCTATACAAATGACAGAAAATCGTTGGCAAAAATTGTCATTTACCCTCTTCTTCGGCTAATAGTCAAGAAAAAATACGCTCATTTTATCTTTCAAAACCAAGTAGATTTAAGGCTTTTTAAAAAAATGGGCTTACAGGAAAATCATACTTTGATCAAAGGTTCCGGGGTAGATCATAAAGATTATTCTTTCACTCCTGAGCCTGAAAGCAAAAAAATCACTATCCTTTTTACAGGAAGAATACTCAAAGACAAAGGTGTTTTAGATTTAATCCAAGCCGTAAAGCGATTAAGTCCCGAAATCAAAAAACAAGTAGTACTCAAACTCTACGGAAAAATTGATCCAGAAAATCCTGCCCATATCAATGAAGAATTGCTCAATAGTCAGCTTATTGAGGGATTGATTGAATGGAAAGGATTTTCTAAAGAAATCAAGACTGCCATAGCAGAAAGCCATATTTATTGTCTTCCTTCCTATAGAGAAGGACTCCCAAAATCCACAATTGAAGCAATGGCCATCGGACGGCCTATTGTAACCACCAACGCAGCCGGATGTGACGATACGGTTATAGAAGAATACAATGGTTTTAAAGTTCCCCCAGGAAACATTGAGATGTTGGCCAAAAAGGTAGGATTACTTATTCATGATAAACAATTGAGGATTAAAATGGGTAAAAACTCAAGAAAGCTGTTTGAGAAAGAGTTCACATTAGACAAAGTTGTCAACCAAACTTTTGAGCTTTACGACAAAGTATTAAAAACATAAGTTTTTACAATCTCACTATCTTAGTAAAAAATTACCCATGAAAGGCATCCTTCTCGCTGGTGGTTCCGGAACCCGATTGCACCCTGTAACCAAGGGGGTTTCCAAACAACTCCTCCCGGTCTATGACAAACCCATGGTCTATTATCCGCTATCGGTTTTAATGTTGGCGGGGATCAAGGAGGTTTTACTCATTAGCACTCCTTCCGATTTACCAGCCTATCAACGCCTTTTGGAAGACGGAAGCCAATTTGGGATACAAATCCAATATGCAGAACAAAAAGTCCCAAAAGGACTGGCAGAGGCTTTTTTGATTGGGGAGGAATTTATAGGTCGAGACCCCGTATGCCTTGTATTGGGCGATAATATTTTCTATGGTGAAGGACTCAATGACTTGATGCAAGAAGCGGTAAATCAACTTCAAATTGCCACCGTTTTCGGCTATACCGTCAAAGACCCCCAACGTTATGGTGTCATTGAATTTGATCAAACCGGCAAAGCCCTGTCTATAGAAGAAAAACCCCATCACCCCAAAAGCGACAAAGCCGTGGTGGGATTGTATTTTTATCCCAATGAAGTAGTGAATATTGCAAAGAAGGTAAAACCCAGTGCCCGCGGTGAGTTGGAGATCACTTCTGTCAACCAAGCTTTTATCGAAAGCGGGAAACTAAAAGTAAAAATATTGGGCAGGGGTTTTGCATGGCTCGATACCGGCACTCATGAATCTCTTATACAGGCAGGACAATTCATCCATACAGTCGAAATACGACAGGGACTCAAAGTCGCCTGTCTGGAAGAGATCGCCTTTGAAAAAGGATGGATCAGTCACGATCAACTCCTCACCTTGGCACAAGAATTGTCCCAAACCGAATACGGTCAGTACCTCATGGATCGCTATCAAAAATAAGCAGTAGATGACCATTACCCCGACAGCACTTCCCGAAGTACTATTGATACAGCCCAATAAGTTTGAGGATAAAAGAGGTTGGTTTGTGGAAAGCTTTAGAAAGGATTTATTAGAAAAAGCAGTAGGCCATACCCTACATTTTTGTCAAGACAACCAAGCTAAATCCACCCATGGGGTGATCCGTGGCCTGCACTACCAAATGCCTCCCCATGCCCAATCCAAGCTGGTTTCAGTACTCCAAGGAAAGGTTCTCGATGTAGTAGTGGACATTCGAAAAGGTTCTCCCCGGTTTGGCAAGCACTTGGCTGTTGAACTGAGTAGCGAAAACCAAAAGCAACTTTTTATTCCCCGTGGTTTTGCCCATGGTTACGCCTGTTTGAGCGAAACGACCCTTTTGGGCTATAAAGTTGACCATTATTATAAGAAAGCTTCAGAGGCCAGTATTGCCTTTGATGACCTTCAATTGGCCATCGATTGGCAAATCCCCAATCAACTCCAAAAGCTCTCTCCGAAGGATCTTCAGCATCCCACTTTTGAGGCAGCACGGCATTTCGACTTTAATACACCATGCTATGACTAAGGTTTTGGTGATTGGAGCGAAAGGTCAATTGGGGCAATCTTTTCAATATTGGGCCCAGCACTTCCCCCATTTTGAGTTCTTTTTTAAAGACCTTCCGGAATTCAACCTTTTGGATCAGGGCCTACTGGAGCGATATTTCAAAACAACTCCAACAGATGTAGTAATCAATTGTGCCGCGTATACAGCAGTTGATCTGGCGGAGGACGAACCCAAAATGGCTCAACAGCTCAATGTTGTAGCAGTCGATTCCCTCTGTCAATTGTCCAAAACCTTTGGTTTTAAGCTCATTCATTTTTCCACCGACTATGTTTTTGATGGAACAGCCTGTAAACCCTACAAAGAAATCGACCTCCTCAACCCCATAGGAGTATATGGCCAAACCAAAGCCGAGGGAGAGGCCGTGATGCGCTCCTCACAGATCGATGGATGGATTATTCGCACCTCATGGTTATTCAGCCCTTATGGGAAAAACTTTGTCAAAACCATTTTTTCTCTATTGCAAAACAAAGCCGAAATTAATGTGGTGGCCGACCAAACCGGTAGCCCTACCTATGCTTTGGATCTGGCAGCGGCCACCCTTAAAGGATTGGATCAAAATCCCGTATTCAATGGGGTTAAGATCTATCATATTAGCAACAGTGGGCATACTACTTGGTATGGCATAGCCACTGCCATACAAAAGCAAATCAACACCCATTGCAAGATCTATCCGGTGGATACTGCCACCTATCCCACTAAAGCCCAAAGACCAAAATATTCCGTCTTAAGTTGTGAGAAAATAAAAAAGGAATTTAACTTAAATCCCCAACCTTGGGAATCAGGGCTTAAAGACTGCCTAAAAAAAATAGGATGAACAAAAGATCAATTCTAATTACCGGAGGAGCCGGATTCATCGGGTCACAATTAGTTCGCCGGATGGCCAATCAATATCCCGATACCCAATTGGTCAATCTTGATGCCCTAACCTATGCGGGAGATACGGCAAAACTCAAAGACATTACCTCACAACCCCATTATCAATTCGTTCATGGCGACATCACCGACGCGGCACTCGTCAAAAAGCTTTTTACACTGTATAATTTTGATGGGGTCATCCACCTTGCGGCAGAATCCCATGTAGACCAATCCATCAAAAACCCATTAAATTTTGCCCAAACCAATGTAATGGGTGCCCTCACCCTGTTGGAAACTGCCCGAAGGGCTTGGGAGGGAAATTTTGAAGGCAAACTTTTTTATCATATTTCCACCGATGAGGTATATGGTAGCTTGGGCGCAGAGGGCAAGTTCACTGAAACGACCGCCTATAACCCCCGATCGCCCTATTCCGCCTCCAAAGCCGCCTCAGATCACTTTGTAAGGGCCTATTTCCACACCTACGGTCTGCCTGTTGTCCTCTCCAACTGCTCTAATAACTACGGACCCGATCAATACCCCGAAAAACTCATTCCCTTATTCATTCAAAATATCGTTCGGGAAAAGCCACTGCCCGTTTATGGTGATGGACAAAACGTAAGAGATTGGCTCTATGTCGAAGACCATGTGGAAGCCATTGATTTGATTTTCCAAAAAGGCAAATTGGGAGAAACCTACAATATCGGTGGGAACAATGAGATCAAAAACATAGATATTGTCCACCAACTCATAGCCATTGCCGATAACTACCTGGGCCGACCCCAAGGCTACTCCCTCAAGTTGATTAAACATGTCACCGACCGTTTGGGACACGATTTTCGATATGCCATCGACGCTTCCAAAATCAAAAAAGAACTGAACTGGGAACCCCAAACCGATTTCGAAATCGGAATTGACAAAACCGTACACTGGTATTTAAAACATTTTAAGGCACTGCCCTAAAATTACAAGAAATTATCATTTACACCCCAGACCCTCCTTTGGATCGAACAGATTTGTACCAAGTCCATGATTAAGGCTGATTTGATGCGCTAAATTAAATTCTCAAACTTGTATTTGAAGTCAAAATAACTATCTTTGCAATCCAAAATTATAAACTATGTATGCAATTGTAGAGATAGCAGGGCAGCAATTTAAAGTTGCGAAAGACCAAAAGCTTTTCGTCCATCGTTTGCATGACAAAGAGGGAAGCAAAGTTTCCTTTGATAAAGTCTATTTGCTTGACGATGGAAAAAAAGTAACTGTTGGCGCCCCGGCTATAAGCGGCGCAGCCGTAGAGGCGAAAGTCGTAGGTCACCTCAAAGGTGACAAGGTGATCGTTTTTAAGAAAAAACGACGTAAAGGATACCGTGTCAAAAACGGACATCGTCAGGCCCTAACGGAATTGATGGTAGAAAAAATTGTAGCCTCAGGTGCCAAACCTGCTGCTGCAAAACCCAAAGCTGAAAAAGCCCCCGCTCCCGCTAAAGCCGCAGCCGCCAAAAAAGCGCCTGCCAAAGCGGAGGACAAACCCAAAGCTGCTAAAGCAGCACCGGCCATAAAAGCGCCTGCCAAAGCGGAGGACAAACCCAAAGCTGCTAAAGCAGCACCGGCCAAAAAAGTACCCGTAAAAGAGGCTAAGACCGATTATTCCAAAATGACCGTGGCTGAGCTGAAAGCTGCTGCCAAGGACAAAGGAATCAGCGGATATACTAGCTTTAAAAAGGCAGAATTAATTGCCGCTTTAAACAATTAAAAATCACCCTAAAAAAATAAAAAATGGCACATAAAAAAGGAGTAGGGAGTTCCAAAAACGGAAGAGAATCAGAATCGAAACGCTTAGGTGTTAAGATTTTTGGTGGTCAGGCTGCTAGAGCAGGTAACATCATCGTTCGTCAGCGTGGAACGGCTCACAATCCCGGAGAAAATGTTTACCTTGGTAAAGACCATACCCTTCACGCCAAAGTGGATGGATTGGTGAAATTCACCAAAAAGAGAGACAATAAATCATATGTTTCTATTGAGCCTTTTGAAGCTTAATCGAAACTTAAATTCATTAAAAAACCCGCCAATTGGCGGGTTTTTTGTTGGGCATCAATTTTTCCAATTAATAACGATAATATTCTGGCTTGAAAGGCCCTTTGACCGCAACCCCTATATAGGACGCTTGATCTTCGGAGAGGTCGTCCAGCTCCACTCCCAAATGCTCTAAATGCAAGGCGGCTACCTTCTCATCCAAGCGCTTGGGTAACATATAAACCTTGTTCTCATACTTTTCTGAATGCTTCCACAGCTCGATTTGCGCCAAGGTCTGGTTGGTAAAGGAATTACTCATCACAAAGCTAGGATGTCCAGTAGCACAACCCAAATTGACCAATCGGCCTTCTGCCAAAACGATTAATTCCTTTCCTTCCTCAAGCGTATAAAGGTCAACCTGTGGTTTGATCTCCACCTTGGTGTGGCCATAACTATCGTTGAGCCATGCCATATCGATTTCGTTGTCAAAGTGGCCTATATTACATACGATGGCTTTGTCCTTAAGCGCCAAAAAGTATTCTTTTCTCAAAATGTCTTTATTACCCGTAGCGGTGATAACGATATCGGCATTAGCGATGACGTTAGACAATTTTTTCACTTCATAACCGTCCATAGCCGCTTGCAGTGCACAAATGGGATCGATTTCGGTAACGGTAACGATCGCTCCGGCACCTCTAAAAGAGGCGGCAGTTCCTTTTCCTACATCTCCATATCCAGCTACGACTACTCTTTTTCCAGCCAACATTACGTCAGTGGCCCGTCGGATGGCATCTACGGCACTTTCTTTACAACCGTATTTGTTGTCAAATTTAGATTTGGTTACAGAGTCATTTACGTTGATCGCAGGCAAAGAAAGTGTTTCGTTTTTCATTCTTTCGTAAAGACGATGAACACCTGTGGTGGTTTCTTCAGACAAACCTTTGATGTTTTTCACCAACTCGGGATAGTGATCCAAAACCAAATTGGTCAAATCTCCACCGTCGTCCAATATCATATTGAGGGGTTCGCGCTCTTCACCAAAAAATAGGGTCTGCTCAATACACCAGTCAAATTCTTCCTCATTCATTCCCTTCCATGCATAGACAGGGATTCCTGCAGCAGCGATGGCTGCAGCAGCATGGTCTTGGGTTGAGAAAATATTACAGGAACTCCAAGTTACCTCGGCTCCTAAAGCAGTTAGTGTTTCGATCAACACAGCCGTTTGAATGGTCATGTGAAGACATCCAGCGATCCGGGCTCCTTTCAGAGGCTGACTTTCGCCATATTCTTTTCTCAAAGCCATCAAGCCTGGCATTTCTGCTTCAGCCAAATGAATTTCTCTTCTCCCAAATTCAGCCATGGATATGTCCTTTACTTTGAAGGGTAAATAAGTAGATGCTGTTTTCGTTCCCATAGTTGTATATTTATTGTCAATTTTCAGCAAAAGTACGCACTTTAATTTCAATATCAAATGCCACTAAAACAAAGGGTCAATATTGACGAGAAAACCCAGATTTTGATCTGGAATATTGAAGAACCTTTGGAAGTACTTAAAAAAACCCTCAAACTGTCTAAAGCGGACGAAATCAGATTCCAAAACCGAAAGATCGTATCCCATCAAAAACAGTTTATGGCTTCTCGAAGGCTGCTCATGGAAGCCGGGCTTTCCCCACAGACTTTGTATCACGACCCCAATGGTATTCCTGTTTTGGAATCGGGTCAGCAGCTTTCCATTTCTCATACGAAAAACCTTGCCGGAATCGCTTTGGGGAACAAACCTCTTGGGATAGACTTGGAAATTTTTCGCCCCAAGATTAAGCGCATCGCAACTCGTTTTTTACATGACCAAGAAAGCTTTGCCCTAGAAGGCAAGGGAACAATTGAAAAACTTACCCTGATTTGGACGGCTAAGGAGGCTTTGTACAAAGCTCTGAAAAAGAAAGGAATCATTTTTTCAGAGCAGCTGATGGTTGTGCCTTTTGAATGGGGTGACACCCAAGGTCATGCAAAAGTTTTAATTTCAGATAAAACACTCAATTTTTCTCTTAATTTTATAATCGAAAAGGCGTACTGTGGCACTTTGGCCACGCCTAAAAATTAAAAAACCCATGAAAATTTCTGTAGAATTGACCCTGCTCCCCCTAAATGACAACTATAAAACCGCTATCAAGAATTTCATCATAAAAATCAGATCACTAGGGTTTAAGGTTATGGAAAACCCTATGAGTACCCAAGTTTACGGGGAATATGATGCATTGATGTCTGCCCTTCAAAAAGTGGTTAAGAAAAGTTTTGAGAATGAACCTTCGGTGGTGGTCAACATGAAAATCATCAAAGGAGACCTTAGCGCTTATGTCCCCAATTTTTGAGTTTTTATTCGGTCAATACACTGGCTATGCCACCATTGATATTGTCCTCGAACTGATCGGAATCCTTTTTGGATTACTCAGTGTTTGGTATGCCAAAAAAAATACTCTTTGGGTCTATCCCACCGGTATGATTTCCACCGCGATTTTTGTTTATCTATTGCTCAAATGGGCCTTATTGGGCGACATGATCATCAACGCTTACTATTTTGTGATGAGTGTTTATGGCTGGTACTATTGGTCAAAAAAAGAGGAGGAGGTTATTGTTCACCCCATCACTTCAATATCTAAAAAAGAAGTCAAAACCACTTTACTGCTTTTTGTGGCAAGTATTCTTTTTGTCTTTTGGGTTTATCAAGCCTTTGACAAATGGAAGGATTGGACCGCATATGTCGATACACTTACCACTGCCATTTTCTTTTTAGGCATGGGTTTGATGGCCCTGCGTAAGATAGAACATTGGCTCTTTTGGATCGTAGGGGATATCATCTCCATACCCCTCTATTTCTATAAGGGACTTACCTTGACCAGTTTTCAATACATTATCTTTACCCTAATTGCCATCTATGGCTATCGTTCATGGAAAAAGATCTTAGACAAGTCACCTCCACTATCCTTAGAGTAGTACTTTATGGCCCTGAATCTACAGGCAAAACTACCTTGGCCAAAGCTTTGGCCAAATACTATCACACCCAATGGGTGGGGGAATACGCCAGAGATTACCTCCAAAAAAAATGGGATCAACATCAAGCGTTTTGCACCTTAGAGGATTTAACTATTATTGTAAAGGAACAATTGGAAAGCGAAAACCAGAAAGCGATCAAAGCCAACAAGCTCTTATTCTGCGACACCAATGTGGTGGTCACAAGGGTATGGTCTGAAACCCACTTTGACGGTTATTGCGATCCTGCTATTATGGAGTATTCCAAAAAATTTAAATATGATCTCTATCTCCTAACTGGAATCGATGTCCCTTGGAAAAAAGACGATTTAAGAGATCGTCCGTATGATCGTCACTTGATGTTTGATCATTTCCAAAGGGCTTTGGACGATCTTGGAGAACAATATATTGTCTTGGAAGGCGATCAAATCACACGACTCAAAAAAGCCATAGCCTCTATTGATCCTTTATTAAAAAAAGTTTAGACTCGCTTTTAATTATTACTTCCTTCACCTATATTTGCCATACATCTCGAAGGGGTGCCCGCCAATGGCAGGCTGAGATTATACCCATTGAACCTGGGCGGGTAATGCTGCCAAGGGATTTTTAATTAACATTTAACACTAAGAATAATCACCCCTTTTATTCGAATAAAACTATTCGGATGAAAACGATTTACTTGGGATTTTTAGCGATGATCCTTCCAACTCTATCGCTTGCACAAACCACTGCTGTTCAAGACAGTATTCCTGAAATTCAATTAGAAGAAGTCAAACTCGCCGGTCTGCGCATCGACGAAGATCAGCCTTTTTCTTTTTCCAATGTTGATAAGGAAGAGCTGGCCTCCAGAAACCTGGGGCAAGACCTGCCCATCATGCTCAATTATCTCCCCGGAGTGGTCACCACCAGTGATGCCGGAGCAGGGATCGGTTATACCGGGATCAGGGTGCGGGGTAGTGATGCGACAAGGGTCAACGTCACCATCAATGGCATTCCCTACAACGACTCCGAAAGTCAAGGGGTCTATTGGGTCAATATGCCCGATTTCACCTCCTCGGTATCCTCCCTTCAAATTCAAAGAGGGGTAGGGACTTCCACCAACGGTTCCGGGGCTTTTGGAGCCAGCATCAATTTATTGACCGATGAAGTATCTCAAAAAGCTTATGCAGAAATTGCCAATACGGTAGGAAGTTTTAATTCCCTGAAGCACACCCTCAAGTTTTCTACCGGACTGCTCAACAATCATTTCGAAATTTCGGGAAGATTATCTAAGATCACTTCCGACGGTTATGTGGAACATGCCAGTTCAGACTTAAAGTCCTATTTTTTACAAGCCGCTTTTCAGGATGAAAACACTTTGATCAAAGCCCTTGTCTTTGGGGGACATGAGATCACCTACCAATCCTGGTTTGGGGTCGATAAAAACACTTTAGCCTCCAACCGCAGATACAATCCAGCAGGTGAAATTTATGACGATAATGGAAATTTGGAAGGACATTACGACAACCAAGTGGACAATTACCGCCAAGACCACTATCAACTCCATTGGAATCAAAAGATCGATCCGTACACCAGTTTATCTTTAGGATTCAATTATACCTATGGGCGAGGTTACTATGAGGAGTACAAAGACCTTTGGTTCGAGCAAAACATCAATTTTTCTTCTGACAATAATTTTAGTTTCCTGGGATTGAAGCCCGTTAATATTGGAGGATCAACTGTTGATACCACTGAAAATATTGTCCGCAAATGGTTGGACAATGATTACTATGTGGCCACTTTTTCCCTCAACAGACAAAAAGGAAATACGGATTGGAATCTGGGTGGACTTTATAGTAGCTATGTAGGGGATCATTTTGGGGAGTTGATCTTTGCCCATTACGCTCCGGGCGTTTCGCCTCGGCATCGTTTTTACGAAAACCAAGGAAACAAAAAAGAAGGCAACGTTTATGCCAAAGTTAACCATCGATTCAATGACCGTATTTCAGGTTATTTGGATTTGCAATACAGAGGTATAAGTTATACAGCTCATGGAAATCTTAAAGGTCCCGAACCGATCAATGTAGACGAAAACTACGGTTTTTTTAATCCCAAAGCCGGGCTGGTTTATACCCTCAACCCCAATAATAAATTTTATATTTCTTTTGCCAGAGCAAACAGAGAACCCAGCCGGGCCGACTTTGAAAACGGCAATCCCAAACCCGAGGAACTCAATGACTATGAGTTGGGATGGCGTTTTAACAGGGAAAAAGCCAGCCTGTTGGTCAACTTTTATGTCATGGATTACACCAATCAATTGGCCCTGACCGGTGCATTGGATGATGTGGGAACACCCATCAGAGAAAATGTAGGGAAAAGCAGCCGATTGGGCATTGAACTGGAAGGAACTTTTGCTTTCGGTAATCGTTGTACCTGGCAGCCCAATGTTACGTTTAGCCGTAATCGAAATCAGGATTTTTATTTTCAACGCGATGGCGTTTTGTCCGCTTTAGGGGACACCCATCTTTCTTTTTCTCCTGCAGTAGTGGCAGGAAATATAATCACTTTTCAGCCCTCACCCAATTGGAAAATTGCACTGCTCACCAAACATGTGGGCGAGCAATACATGGGAAATATTGATTCTAAAACTTCCAAGCTGGAAGCCTATTCCGTATCGGACCTAAATATCAATTATCGAATCCTTCCCAAAAGCTTGTTTAAAGAAATCAATATTTCTCTATTATTAAATAACCTTTTGGGAACAAAATACGTTTCCAATGGATATTTCTATACTTTCGATGATGACTATTCCACCCCGGGGACAATAACAACTTTTGAGGGAGCGGGATATTATCCCCAAGCTCAGTTTAATTTTATGGCAGGGGTCAGTTTGAGATTCTAACGACGGTAGACCAAGGTAAAACGAAGCACAGGAATCCCCAAGGAGTCAGGAACAAGGGTATTGACAAATTGATTGAGCAGGAAGATCAACCGTAATTTTCGATTGAATTCTATACCGGTTTGTAGCCCATATCCATAACTCAGGGGTTTCAACTCGTCATTATAAAAAATTTCAACATCACCTTCCACCATTTGGTTTAATATCAAGTGGGGGTAGATCCAAAAGTCGATCCTTTGATTTTCGGGGGCGTCTTCAAAAAGCAATCGCTGGTAGACCCCTCCCAACATACCATAAGTGCTCATAAAAGAACTTTGAAAACCCCGCAGTGGGGTGCCTTCGATCAATTTGGCCCCAAGGCGGGAGTAGATCCTCAACTTGCTTTTTTCTTTTTCCTGTAGTGGAATCTGAAAATATAAACTTCCATTGACTAATCCTCCATGAGGATTGAGCAAATGTGAAAGATTGTTTTTTTTATCGCTCTTATTCCCTAAAAATATACTACTCGTCCCTACTACCGAAAGACCACTTATAAAACCACCTGAGGAACTGTAGTTAATATTAATTGCTTCAGTACTTAGGTCAAAATGTCCCAAAGTAGTAACCCCTCCCATAAATTGTTTAAAAAGTTTAACCTTAAACAAGCTTTCTCTTTGAACTGAAGAGCTGTAGTCTAACTCTAAAAGCTGGCCTTGGAGGGATACGTAAGCCCCAAAAAAGAAGATGAAAATCAATTTTTTCATCGATTGGATTTTAGTTTGAAATTTGCAGTGTATTCCCCGAGCGTCTTACATTGTAAAACAACATTGGATAGGGGTTTTTAGTGTCTTCTTTCGGTTTGAGCAGTTGGCCTGTGGCCAGACTGTATTTAAAGCCCTCACAAGCACATTCTGCCAAAACTCCCGTAATGGATAGATCCGAGCAATCTCTGATGGGATGGTTGGGGCAGGTGGCTTCCCAGGCCAAAAAATCATTTCCGTTGAGGTTAAAAACCAAGAGTCCGTTGATTCCACCTTGTCGGATGCTTTGACCTCCACCGGCATACCTCAAATTGTCATAACCGGGTAAATTCAGGTTGAGATTAACATTAAACCTTACAGAGGCCAGATAAGGGTTTCGTTCAATTTCATCCTTCCCACAACCGAGTAAAATCAACAGTAATAGCCCCATGAATTTAAAAAAGAAAGTTTTACTAAAAAGGCTCAATTCCTTATCTTTGGTATTAGTCGTGTTACAAATGTTATCATTTGTTGATATAAATTAACGAAAAAGTGAGTAAAGTATCTTATTACACAGCAGAAGGTTTGAAAAAACTCAGAGAGAAACTCAACCATCTCAAGGATGTAGAGCGTCCCAAAGCTTCTCAGGCCATTGCAGAAGCTCGAGACAAAGGTGATTTGAGTGAAAATGCTGAGTATGATGCTGCCAAGGAAGCACAAGGACTTTTGGAATTGCAAATCTCAAAAATGGAGGCCACCCTCTCCAATGCACGACTGATTGACGAATCCCAGCTCGACACCTCCAAAGTCTTGGTACATTCTACCGTCGAAGTAAAAAACAAAAGCAATGGAGCCAAAATGAAGTACAAACTGGTCGCCCAAAGCGAAGCCGATCTCAAAACCGGTAAAATCTCTGTCGATTCTCCCATAGGCAAGGGCTTGTTGGGCAAAAAAGAAGGAGAAATTGCACAGATCAGTGTGCCCAGTGGTACCATAGAGTTGGAAATAGTCTCTATCAGTCGCGATTGAGGATGGCGGGTATTTTTTCAAAGATCATTGCCGGAGAAATTCCTTCCTACAAAGTTTACGAAGACGAAAACTGTTATGCATTTTTAGACATTAATCCCAATGCTTTGGGCCACACCCTATGTGTAACCAAAAAAGAGGTAAATAAAATCTTTGACCTGTCGGAGAAAGACTACAACTTGCTGATGCAATTTTCTAGAAAAGTCGCATTGGCCATTGGCAAGGCCATTCCCTGCAAAAGGGTAGGGATGAGTGTCATCGGTTTGGAAGTGCCACATGTTCATGTCCATTTGATTCCCCTCCAAGCCATGGAAGACGCAACCTTTCAAAAGAAAGTCAGCCTCACTCCCGAGGAGTTCCAAGCTACAGCAGTAAAAATTCAGGATTGTTTTTAAGACTATTTCTTTAATACGATCTCAAAGGTTGTACCCTTTCCCAACTCAGAAGTTTTAACACTTATTTTTCCCTTGTGGTAGTCCGTAATAATTCTTTTGGCCAAAGACAGGCCTAGACCCCATCCGCGTTTTTTGGAGGTAAACCCGGGGCTAAAAATCTTTTTAAAGTGCTCTTTTTTGATCCCTGAACCGGTATCACTGATATGAATACAGATCGTTTGAGATGCTTCGAAAAACTTGAGGCTTATGGTTCCCTTGCCTTTCATCGCATCAATACCGTTTTTGATAAGGTTTTCCAGTGTCCAGCTAAAGAGTTGGGTATTCAAAGGAAGAAGGATTTTCCTAGGGGGGAGTTCGCTTTCAAAGGTGATCAGGTCAGAACTTCGTTTTTCCAGATATTGGAGGGTTTTTCGGGTTTCGCCAACGATGTCTGCAGGTTCTAATTCAGGCAGCGAGCCTACCTTAGAAAAACGGTCGGTGATCACCTGAAGTCGTTCTATGTCCTTTTCCATTTCATCCAATGGCTCACTCTTCTCTTTTTCTTTCAGTAAAGTGATCCATCCGATCATAGAAGTCAACGGGGTACCGATTTGATGAGCGGTTTCTTTGGCCATGGCTGCCCATAGTCGGTTTTGCTCCGAAATTTTTGAGGTTTTAAAAACAAAGTACAATACCGCTCCAAAAAGAAAAATAATCAACAGCAAGGCCAGCGGATAATATTGTAGTTTTTTCAGCAGTACCGAATCCCCGTAATACAATTTTTGATTGATGTTCGAAAGACTGTCTTGGTATTGGATCAAAATGGGCTGGTTTTCTCTTTTGATTTTTTCCAATTGTTTATAAATCACCAATGAATCCTCAGATTGTGGATCCCAGTCGATGTTTTTATGTCCAATGATTTTACCTTGACTGTTGACTTGAATCATGGGATTGATCCAAGTTTGTTGTAATACCTCAAAAGTAAGGTTGTTGACAGTACTGTTTTCGATCAACTCTTGTTGAGCCATGCCCCATAACTCCATCTTGGCACGCTCCTCTTTTTTGAGATTTTGAAATAAAATATTGGTGTTCCACAAGATCAAAGCAACGATTAGAAAGGCCCCCAAAAGCCAACTGTTGTTCTTGTTTTTTTTGATGAAACCAAGCACCTCATTGCAGTATTAGATAAAGCTAAGATACTGTAAATAAAAGAAAAGCATTCCACCTTTTTCCGGACAAAACTTTTTATAAATTTGCCCTAACATCAAAAATCGTAATATGGAAGTTTCCGGAAAGATAAAATGGTTGGATGAGACCAAAACGTATGGCAACAACGGATTTAGGAAAAGAGAGGTGGTCATCACGACTGAGGAGCAATATCCTCAACACATACTGGTGGAGTTTATCCAAGACAAATGCGATTTGCTCAATGCTTTTCAGATGGGTCAAAATGTAAAAATAGGGATCAACCTCAGGGGCCGAGAGTGGGTCAACCCTCAGGGGGAGACCAAGTATTTTAACTCCATTCAGGGATGGCGCATTGAAGCTGTTGCAGCATCGTCAAGTTCGGAAATGCCTCCCATGCCTCCACCTCCCGCATTCGAACCTGCCGATGATGCTACAGACGGGCCTGACGATGATCTGCCTTTCTAATCTATTGGGATAATTCCTGATATCGAAAACAACCTACCAAATGGTCATTGACCATGCCTGTGGCTTGCATATGGGCGTAAATCACTGTGGGGCCCACAAATTGAAATCCGTTTTGTTTTAGATCTTTACTGATGGTATCGGAAAGTGTTGTTTTCGCAGGGATTTCTTCGAGGGTTTTATAGCTGTTTTGCAGGGGTTTTCCTCCGACAAAATCCCAAATGTATTGGGAAAAGGTTCCGTGTTTTTGGCGCATTGCAATAAAACGTTGGGCGTTGTTTACCGCTGCTTTGATCTTTTGTTTGTTTCTGATGATGCCTTCGTTCTCTATCAAAGCCTTAATATCTTCATCTCCATATAGCGCTACTTTTTCGTAATCAAACTGGTCAAAAGCCACTCTAAAATGTTCTCTTTTTTGCAAAACCGTAATCCAACTCAGTCCCGCCTGGAAGGTTTCTAAAGTGAGAAACTCGAACAATTTCAGGTCATCAAAAATGGGGACACCCCACTCCTGGTCGTGATACTTTTCGTACAATACATCTCCTTCGCACCAAGGGCAACGCTTCTGATTGTTCTCCATACCACAAGTTAAATTTTTTACAAAAAAAGCACCTCCAAAGGAAGTGCTTTTATTTTTTGGTTTGGTTGCTTTTTTAACCCAAAGCAACACGTTGAAAACCGGTAATCACCAAATCCGGGTCGGCGGATTTAACGTAGTCGGATACCGAAATTTTACCGTCCTTGATATAGGCTTGGTTGACCAAAGTGTTGTCTTTGAAGAAACGCTTGATCTTACCTTTGGCAATATTATCTAACATGGCCTCAGGCTTCCCTTCTTGACGCAATTGGTCTTTGGCAATCTCAATTTCTTTTTCAACTATAGCAGCATCTACACCGTCTTCGTTAAGGGCAATGGGGTTCATTGCGGCGGCTTGCATGGCTACATTTTTGGCGATCTCTGCGGCATTGTCAACTATGCCCGAAAGACCGACCAAAGTGGCAATTTTATTTCCGGCATGTACGTAAGAACCTACATAGGGAGCAGTGAGTTTGCTGAATCCTCCGATTTCAATTTTTTCACCGATCACTCCGGTTTGTTCGGTTAATTTTTCAGCTACGGTCATCCCCTGAAATTCACTCGATAAGAAAGCATCTTTGGTATCAAAACCCAATGCGTGATATGCCAAAGCATGAGCCAACTCCTGATAGGAGTCATTTTTGGCAACAAAATCGGTTTCACAGTTGACCGATACCAAAACACCTGCAGTATTGTCCTCGTTTACTTTGGCCAATGCTGCACCCTCAGAGGATTCTCTGTCGGCTCGATTGGCAGCTACTTTTTGACCTTTCTTTCTCAGGTTCTCAACGGCTTTATCAAAATCGCCTTCGGCTTCTACCAATGCTTTTTTACAATCCATCATGCCTGCCCCGGTGGACTTGCGTAGTTTATTAACTTCTGCGGCTGTAATTTTCATGCTAAATGTATAATGGTTAATTATTCTTTTTCACTACCATCGGTAGCGACTTGATCTTCGGAAGCTGGAGCTTCTTCTTTGGCTTCCTCAACAGCAGGGGCTTCTTCTGCCTGCTCAGCAACAGTTGCATCCGAAGCAGCCTCAGTTTTTTCAGTTTCAGCTTCTCCTTCTTTTTGCGCTTGTTCTTGAGACTCTTTTTCGTTCTTACGCTCTTGGAGTCCCTCCTGTACGGCATCGACCATCAAAGACATGATCTTGTCGATGGACTTGGTCGCATCGTCATTGGCAGGGATCACGAAATCCACTTCTCTAGGATCCGAATTCGTATCTACCATAGCAAAAATCGGGATTTTTAGCTTTTGTGCTTCTTTGATCGCAATGTGTTCTCTTTTGATGTCTACGACAAAAAGGGCACCGGGCAATCGGGTCATGTCGTTGATTGACCCGAGGTTTTTCTCTAATTTTGCTCTCAGTCGGTCGACTTGTAATTTTTCTTTTTTAGAGAGGGTTTCGAAAGTTCCGTCCTTTTTCATCCGGTCGATGGCGGCCATTTTCTTAACGGCTTTGCGGATGGTAACAAAATTAGTCAACATCCCTCCGGGCCAGCGCTCGGTGATGTAGGGCATTTTTACTTTTTGAGCCGATTCGGCCACAATGTCTTTCGCTTGTTTTTTAGTCGCTACAAATAGGATCTTTCGGCCGGAGGCAGCGATCTTTTTCATAGCCTCAGAGGCTTCTTCGATCTTAGCCACTGTTTTGTAGAGGCTGATGATGTGGATCCCGTTTCGCTCCATATAGATGTAGGGAGCCATGTTGGGATTCCATTTACGGGTAAGATGTCCAAAATGGACGCCTGCAGAAAGCAGGTCTTTTACGTTGGTTTGTGCCATAGTTTTAGTTTACGTTCTCTTGATAGTAGCAATAAACCTTTGGGTTTATTTAGATGCTAAACTGGTTCCCGCCTTAGCGGTTCAAGCAACAGGGTTTAATGAAATAAATGAACTTATCAGCTCCAAAACGCTTTTAACGCTTGGAGAATTGATACTTTTTCCTTGCTTTTTTCTGTCCGAATTTTTTGCGCTCCACCATTCTGGGATCACGGGTCAACAGGCCTTCTGGTTTCAGAACCGTTCTGTTTTCCTCATCGATTTTGCACAATGCTCTGGAAATTGCAAGTCTAACCGCCTCTGCCTGACCATTGTAGCCACCGCCTTTTACGGTCACTTTAAGGTCAAAATTGCCTTCATTTTCTGTCAATGCAAGGGGTTGGATGATTTTGTATTGTAAAGTGGCAGTCGGAAAAAACTCGGTGTAATTCTTTTTGTTTACCGTGATGGCTCCTTTTCCTTTGGAAACGTAGAGACGGGCAACAGAGGTTTTTCTTCTACCGATAGTATGAATGACTTCCATTTATATGTGTTCTTTGATATTAATGGTCTTGGGTTTTTGAGCTTCGTGGCTGTGCTCGCTGCCGACAAAAACTTTGAGATTTCTGAACAACGCTGCTCCCAGTTTATTTTTGGGTAACATTCCTCTAACGGCATTTTCGATCAAACGCTCTGGACCTTTGGCATTCAACTGCTCTGCATTGAGTGATCTTTGTCCTCCAGGATATCCCGTATGGCGAATGTATTGCTTTTGCTTCCACTTGTTTCCCGACAAACTTACTTTTCCGGCGTTGATCACAATGACGTTGTCGCCACAGTCAACATGGGGAGTGTAATTGGTTTTGTGTTTCCCACGAATGTGTATTGCCACTATAGAGGCAACTCTTCCTAGGGGAATGCTGTCGGCATCTACCAATACCCACTGCTTGTCAACAGTTTTGGCGTTGGCCGAAATGGTCTTATAACTCAGTGTATCCACGATTAAATTTTTTAAATACCCTTTTCAGGGCTGCAAATCTACAATTATTCCGTTTTCTGTAAAAATATTTTCACCTTTTTATTACTGGTCGGTAAGTTTTATGATTTTAATAACTTAAAGGTTTTGGAGTCCTTCTAAAATTTTCGCCCTATCTTTTGAATATTTACCCTTAAGTTTCTCTCCAAATCCTTTGACCTGGAGCTTTTTTTGAAACGGCTTTTATTGTCTCAAGGATGTATTTTTCTATTGGGAGAATGCTTGATGAATTTGAGAAAAAACTTCTCAGAACTTTGATTTTAGATGATCATGAAAAAATCATTCGGTCAACAATTGATATGAGTTAATCACACCCGCTTGAACCATCCTAATTTAGTGCGCCTCCAGCCAATTCTCTCCAAAACCTACGTCTACCAATAGGGGCAGTCCGATATCAAAAGCATTTTCCATTTCGGTTTTGACCATTTTTTCAAAGTCTTCTTTTTCGCTTTTTAATACGTCAAAGACCAATTCATCATGGACTTGGAGTAACATTTTGGATTGCCAATTTTCTGTTTTGATTTTTTGGTGTATTTGGATCATGGCCAGTTTGATGATATCGGCAGCACTTCCCTGAATGGGAGCATTGACGGCATTGCGTTCTGCCGCACCTCTTACCACGGCATTTTGGGAATTGATGTCTTTGAGGTATCGGCGTCGTCCCAAAACAGTGGCCACATAGCCGTGCTCTCGGGCAAAGTTCACTTGGTCAGCAATGTATTGTTTCAATTGGGGGTAACTGGCATAATAGGTATCGATGAGTTCTTTGGACTCAGAGCGGTTCAGGTTGGTCTGTTGGCTTAACCCAAAGGCCGAAACCCCGTAAATGATCCCAAAGTTTACCGTTTTGGCATTGCTTCTTTGTTCGCGGGTCACTTCTTCGGAAGGAACATCAAACACTCTTGCAGCGGTGGAAGCATGAATGTCTTCGTTGTTCTGAAAAGCTTTGACCATGGCAGGGTCTTTGCTCAGGGCAGCGATGATCCGCAATTCGATCTGAGAGTAATCTGCAGCCATCAGTATGTGGTCTTTATCTCTGGGGATAAAAGCTTTGCGGACCTCTTGTCCTCTGGGGGTACGGATGGGAATGTTTTGAAGGTTGGGGTTGTTGCTGCTCAAACGTCCAGTGGCTGCTACTGCCTGGTTATAAACCGTATGAATCCTTTGGTTACGGGGGTTGAGGTCATTGGGTAAAGCCGATACATAGGTGTTTTCCAGCTTTTGTAGGGAGCGCCATTCCAATATCTTGGCTACTATGGGGTGGTCTTTTGCCAAGTAGGACAGGATGTCTTCGGCGGTGGAATACTGTCCAGTTTTGGTTTTTTTGGGTTTATCTACCAGTTTAAGTTTTTCAAAAAGTATGACCCCCAATTGTTTGGGAGAAGCCAAATTAAAAGTTTCCCCTACCTCGGTAAAAATTTCTTTTTCTAAAATCGCAATATCAGCCGTCAGGGTTTTGGACAGTTCATTCAGGAAATCCACATTCAGATTGATACCTTCTGCTTCCATATCGGTCAATACTTCAACCAAAGGAAGCTCAACGGTTTTAAAGAGCTCGGTGGTGTGGGCCTCGGCAAGTTCTTTTTCAAAATGATGTTTGAACTGGAGGGTGATGTCGGCATCTTCAACTGCATATTGGGTTTGTTGATCCAAAGGCACATCACGCATACTGCCCTGATTTTTTCCTTTTTTACCGATCAATTCGGTAATGGATTGCGGGCTGTAATTCAGATAAGTTTCTGCCAAAATATCCATATTGTGCCGCATATCGGGATTGATCAGGTAATGGGCGATCATGGTGTCAAAAAGCGGCCCTGCGACCCTAAGGTCATATTTGAGCAAAACTTTCAGATCGTATTTCAGGTTGTGACCAATTTTTTCAATCTGCGGATTTTCAAAAAAGGGTCGAAAAGTATCGATGATGGCTTGGGCCTCTTCTTTATTAGCAGGCAGAGCCAGGTAGTAACCTTTCTGTTGTTCCCAGCTAAAAGCGATGCCGACCAACTCAGCTTGCAGGGCATCCAGTCCGGTGGTTTCCGTATCAAAACAAACGCTGGTTTGTTGGAGTAATTTTTCAAGCAACAAGGATCTTCCGGCAGGGCTATCCACCCATTGGTATTGGTGGTTGACCGATTGTCGGTTGTTTCTTGAAGTTTCAGCTACAGCGGTCGTTCCTTGTCCCGGTGGGGGATTAAAGAGATCAAACTGGGCATTAGGTGCAGGGGCAGCTGGTGGAGCTGATGGTGTTGTTACGGGGTTTGATTCTGGATTAAGAGTAAAAATCCTTTTAAAGTTTTCCTGTATCCTTCTGAATTCCAGTTCTTCAAAAATGGCAGAGGCAGCATCCATATCGGGATCAGAAAGCTCGTAATCTTTTTCGTTGAATTGAACGGGGACATCGGTGATGATGGTCGCCAGTTTTTTTGAAAGCACACCCAAATCTTTGTTGGCTTCAATTTTTTCTTTGAGTTTGCCTTGAACCTGGTCGAGATTGTCGAGTAGGTTTTCCATACTGCCAAACTGCTTGAGGAACTTTTTGGCAGTTTTGTCTCCCACCCCGGGCAGTCCGGGAATGTTGTCTACGCTGTCGCCCATCATGCCCAAGTAATCGATGACCTGCTCCGGTCTTTCGACTTCAAATTTTTCTTGAACTTCGGGTACTCCCCAAATTTCGATACCATTGCCCATACGGGCGGGGCGATACATGAATATGTTTTCCGAAACCAGTTGGGCAAAATCTTTATCCGGAGTTACCATAAAGATTTGGTAATATTCTTTTTCCGCTTGTTTGGCCAAGGTGCCAATGATGTCATCGGCTTCAAAGCCCTCCTTTACCACTACCGGTATATGCATTGCCTGGAGTATTTTTTGAATGTAGGGCACTGCAATGACAATGGCTTCTGGAGTTTCGTCACGGTTGGCCTTGTATTCGGTAAACATCTCTGTCCTTTCCTGAGAGCCTCCTTTGTCAAAGCAAACTGCCAGGTGGTCGGGCTTTTCGCGTTTGATCACATCCAAAAGTGAATTCATAAAGCCCATAATGGCCGAGGTGTTCATGCCTTTGGAATTGATGCGGGGATTTTTGATAAAAGCATAATAGCCCCTAAAGATCAGGGCGTAGGCATCAAGGAGGAAGAGTCTTTTTTTTCCACTCATTCTAGGGTGATTAACGATTGGGTTAAGTTACAAAGATAAAGTTTCGCTTGTACCCGCTGACGGGGTTTTGTATTTTCACCCGGTGGAAATGTTTGATGACCATTATTTTATGAAGCAGGCCTTAGTTGAGGCGCAAAAAGCCTATGATGCGGACGAGGTGCCAGTGGGTGCTGTGGTGGTGATCGACAACAAAATCATTGCAAGAGCGCACAATTTGACCGAGCGGCTAAATGATGTGACAGCCCATGCTGAAATGCAAGCCATCACAGCAGCGGCACACTTTTTAAACGGAAAATATTTAAGTGATTGTAGTCTTTATGTTACGCTGGAACCCTGCGTGATGTGTATGGGTGCCATTTATTGGTCACAACTCAGTAAGCTCGTTTTTGGAGCTGAAGATGTCAAAAGGGGATACCGACAGGCCCGCTTGGATCCTCATCCCAAGGCCACCGTTTATGGTGGGATTATGGCCGATCAAGCAGCGGCTTTACTTCAGGGCTTTTTTCAAAAAAAAAGAACATAAAAAAAGCCCCCACAAGGGAGGCTTTAGCTTAGTCGTAATGTATATTATAACAGGGAAATTTGCGAAGCTTGCTTCCCTTTTTTTCCTTCTTCTTCTACATATTCAACTTTATCACCCTCCTGGAGTGTTAGCCCATCAAGGGCAGAAACGTGAACGAAAACATCTTCTGAAGTTTCGTCATTGGTAATGAATCCATAACCTTTAGATCCATTAAAGAATTTAACTGTACCAGTCATATTTTAATTTAAAAATTTTGTGCAAGTTACACTTTCTTAGGCGGGTAAACTCAATTAGATCATTTTTTTTGATCTAAATTCCGAAGTTTCTCCAAATTCTCTTTGGAAAGGGTGTAGTCTTTAAGTTTTTTTCCTTTCCATCGGTGTACCAAAAAAAGAGGCATAAAGATGAATGCCGAAGTTAGTACGGTGAATCCGATGATCTTATTTCCCAATAGAGTATTCCCGGTAGTATTTAAATAAAGCCCTGCTGTCAAGCTGAAAAGAATTCCCAAAAAAAGAAATCTCAATAAATATTTCATGGCTAATGACTTTAGTGGTTGTAGGAATTTTCTTTTATCAAGGATTTTTGGACAATGATTTAAGGTATAATTCCTCCAATTGGCCATCTTCCAGAACTGCCGGTGCGTTGATCATCACATCTCTGCCATTATTGTTTTTGGGGAATGCTATAAAGTCTCTGATGGTCTCGCTTCCTCCAAGTATGGCCACCAAACGATCGAGTCCCAATGCAATTCCACCGTGGGGTGGGGCACCATATTGGAAGGCATCCATCAAAAAGCCAAATTGTTCTTGAGCTTCTTTTTCTGTGAATCCCAGCAGATCAAACATTTTCTCTTGCAGGGCTGTATCGTGTATTCGGATGGAACCACCACCAATTTCATTTCCATTCAATACTAGATCATAGGCATTGGCCTTTGCATTAGCGGGGTCGCTTTCCAACAAATCAATATCTTCTTTTTTAGGAGCGGTAAAAGGGTGGTGCATGGCGTGATATCGCTGCGTCTCATCGTCCCATTCCAGCAGCGGAAAGTCGGTTACCCAAAGGGCGGCAAACTCGTCGGGTTTTCTCAGTCCCATTTGCTCGGCAATTTCCATGCGCAGTGCACTCAGTTGGGCTCGTGTGGCTTGGGCTGGCCCTGCCATCACAAAGATCAAATCTCCGGCATTTGCTCCTGTTGCAGTTGCCCATTGGGAAAGATCTTCACTGCCAAAAAATTTATCGACAGAGGATTTGTAGCTTCCATCCTCGTTACATTTTACCCATACCAAACCTTTGGCGCCGATTTGAGGACGCTTTACCCATTCGATCCATCCATCAATTTCTTTTCGGGTCATGTTGGCACCCTCTGCCACTGCAATTCCCACGACCAATTCTTGACTGTCAAATACATTAAAGCCCTTGTTTTGTGCCAGTGCATTAAGCTCGCCAAAAGTCATCCCAAAGCGAATGTCGGGTTTGTCATTACCGTATTTTTTCATTGCTTCTGCGAAAGTCACCCGGGGAAAGTCACCCAATTCCACGCCTTTAATTTCTTTCAAAAGGTGTTGGATCATGGCCTCAAATTGGAACAATACGTCTTCTTGTTCAACAAATGTCATTTCACAATCGATCTGTGTAAATTCCGGTTGCCGGTCGGCCCTTAGGTCTTCATCCCTAAAACATTTTACGATTTGGAAATATTTGTCAAAACCGGCGATCATCAGGAGCTGCTTAAAGGTCTGTGGAGATTGAGGTAGGGCATAAAATTGTCCGCTATTCATTCTGGAGGGCACGACAAAATCACGAGCTCCCTCAGGAGTGGATTTGATCAAATAGGGTGTTTCTACATCGATAAACTCTGCTTGGGATAAAAAATTCCGAACCGCCATCGTCACTTTGTGCCTAAAGATGAGATTCTCTCGAACAAGGGTGCGTCTTAAATCCAAATAGCGATATTGCATCCGCAGTTCGTCTCCTCCGTCCGTTTGATTTTCAATGGTAAAGGGCGGGGTTTTGGAGGCGTTTAATACCGTTAACTCCCTTGCCAGTATTTCGATTCCTCCGGAAGCCATATTGGGGTTTTTGGATTCCCTTTCGATTACTTTTCCCTTGATTTGGATCACGTCCTCACGCCCCAACTCCAACGATTCTTTATAAACCGCCTCGGGGGTACGCTCCTCGTCAAAAACCAATTGAGTGATCCCAAAACGATCCCTCAAATCGATCCAAACGATAAAACCTTTATTTCTGATTTTTTGTACCCATCCGGCCAGGGTAACTTCTTCGTTGGAATGATTTTCATTCAATGCGCCGCAGTGGTGTGATCTCAACATTTTGTTTGAATTAGTTGCAAATGTAATAAGCCTTTTCCATGACCAAAAATTATTTTTGAAATAGCTTTTTCCATTTCAGCTTGATCTGGTAGCTGATCAGAAAAGTAGCGGGGACAATGATCAGGGTGAGGAAAGTAGCAAAAGTCAATCCAAAGATCACAGTCTTGGCCAGAGGTCCCCAGAAAATAACATTGTCCCCTCCGACAAAGACCTTGGGATTCCATTGCGAAAACAAGGAAAAAAAGTCGATGTTCAGACCCATGGCCAATGGAATCAATCCCAATATGGTGGTAATCGCAGTGAGGATCACCGGGCGCAATCTTGCGGTTCCTCCTTCGATGATGGCCTCAATGGCTTCGGCATTGGGTAACATGCTTTCCTGGGGAAGTTCCAGAACCAACTTTTTCCTGTCGATCAACAATTGGGTATAGTCCAATAATACTACACCATTGTTCACCACAATCCCGGACAGTGAAATGATCCCCATCATGGTCATCAATATCACAAAAGGCATTTGGAATAGGGTGATCCCCAAAAATACTCCGGTAAAACTCAAGAAAATAGAAATCAGGATGATGATGGGTTTGGACATGGAATTGAATTGGAAAACCAATAATAACATGATTAGCGCCAGAGCTGCCAAAAGTGCATTGGTCAAGAAGGTCATGTTTTTTTCTTGTTCTTCGATTTCTCCGGTGAATTTGAATTCGACCCCCATATCAAGCGGGTAATTCAGCAGGGCCGATTTGACATTGGCCACCACCTCATTAGCGTTGTAGCCCGCCAATACATCGGAATACAAGGTCACCAGCCGAATGGATTTGCGATGTTTTATAGCGCTATAGGAGGAAGAGTTTTGTGCTTTGACCAAGGCAGCAATCGGGATCTCTTTGATTTTTCCGGAGGATTGGTCCCTAAAAGTTACGAATTGATTGAACAAGGCATTCTTGTCATATCGGTATTGCTCTTGAAAACGGACATTGATTTCGTAATCCTCACCATCTTTTTTATAAATACCTGCTTTGGCACCAAAAAGTGAATTTCTCAATTGGGAGCCGATCATGCCTGCAGACACACCCAATTCTCCTGCTTTTTTTCGATCGATGATCAGTTGGGTTCCCGGTTTGTTTTTGTTTACATCGATTTTCAATTCCTCTACTCCAGGGATGTTTTCCGTATTAAGGAAGTCTTTCATCACTTGTGCAGTTTGGATGAGCTTTTCGTAATCCCTACCGGAAATTTCGATATTGACGGGATAGCCCACCGGTGGCCCATTGGCGTCTTTTTCCACAGAAATAGACACCCCCGGATATTTGCCGCTAAGGAACTGTTGAATTTCGCTGCGCAGGCTTTCACTCGACAGTCCATTCCTGAACTTAAATTCCCGCATGGTGAGAGATATTTTGGCTTTGTGCGGCATTTCGTTGGTCACCCCACCGTCAATTTCAGGATTTCCGGCTCCGGCCCCAACTTGCGCCACAGCATCCTCGACCAAATAGTTGTAATCGCCATCCCGATATTTTTTTTGATTGATTACCGAAAAGATATCCACCTCAATCTTTTGAGTAATGGCGTTGGTTTTATTAATGTCGGTTCCCTCTGGATATTCGATATAGGTTAAAATTTGTAAGGGTTGATTTTCGGGGAAAAACTCCACCTTGGGCGGAAAGATGCCCATCAACACAAAAGAGGAGATCAGCAGTACGAATGTGCCGATCAAAAATGCAAAGGGACGATATCCTTTGAGTGCCATGGATAAAAAGGAGCGATAGCCTTTTTCCATTTTTGGTAAAAACTGATTTTGAAAAATAGAAGCCAGCCCTTTAAGAAAATATTTATAGGCCCAAAACAGCAAGGTGATGGCGATCATCATTGTTCCTAGTCCTCTTAAAACCCCTTGGTTGAAAACCAAAATCAAACCCAATCCTCCTAGGATGAGTGTCAGCCTGAGCAGCCCCTTGAGAGAGATTTGTCTCTCGCTGATCTCCATAAAGCGGGAAACGAGCATGGAGTTGAAAAACAAGGCCACGATCAGTGAAGATCCCAATACCACAGATAGGGTGATGGGGAAGTAAATCATGAATTCGCCCATCAGTCCGGGCCATGCTCCCAAGGGAACAAATGCGGCAATGGTGGTGGCAGTAGAAACGATGATGGGATAGGCAATTTCTCCAATCCCTACTTTGGCTGCTTGGATGCGACTCATGCCCTCTTTCTCCATCAAACGGTAGACGTTTTCGACCACAACAATCCCGTTATCTACCAACATGCCCAGTCCCATCACCAATCCAAACAGAACCATTGTATTCATGGTATAACCCAATAGGGAAAGTATCATAAATGACATGAACATGGACATGGGGATGGCAAAGCCCACAAAAAGGGAATTCCTAAAACCCAAAAAGAACATCAATACTGTGACCACCAGCAATACCCCAAAGATGATGTTGTTGACCAAATCACTGACTTGATTCAGGGTAATGGCCGATTGATCATTGGAGATGGTGAGTTTGATGTTTTTGGGAAAAATATTTTTTCCAATGTCATCGATCAAGGCTTGTATTTTTTGGGAGGCTTGGATCAGGTTTTTCCCGCCCCTTTTTTTTACGTCGAGCAAGACGACCTTTTTTCCAAAGGATCTGGCGTAGGAAGAAATGTCTTTTTCTTTAAAAGTGATGTTGGCAATATCTCCTAGGTAGGTTACTGCTTTTTCACTTTTAACGACAAAGTTTTTGAGTTCTTCCGGATCGGAAATTTCTCCGATGATCCTCAAACTTCTTCTTTGTCCTCCGGTGACGATATTCCCTGCAGAGATGGTGGTATTTTCTCCCCCAATCGCATTGAGAATATCGTTAAAACTGATTTTGGCCGCAGTCATTTTGTAAATGTCTACTGCGATTTCGACCTCAAAAGCTTGTATGCCCCTGACATCGGCCGATTTGACCTCGGGGATTTGTTCAATTTTTTCTTCCAGATAGCCTGCAAAATCTTTCATTTGCTCAATGGGGTAATCTCCCATCATGCTGATGCTCAAAATGGGCATCAATTCAGAAAAATCCATTTCAAAGACAGAAGGTTCTACTTTGGCGTTGTTGAAAGTGGGCCAATCGGCACCCGATACTACGCCGTCGACCAGATCTTTTGTTTTTTGCTTGGCCAGATCCAGTGGTATATTTTCGTCAAATTCCAATTGGATCACGGCAAAATCCTCCTCAGAGGTAGAGGTAATGTCGACCAAGTTGGACACCCCTTTGAGGGCATCCTCAAGGGGATCGACAATCAATCGTTCAATGTCTTCGGCCGTATTTCCGGGGAATACTGCAGATACAAAAATCCGGGTGTCGTTGATCTCTGGGAAACTCTCCCGAGGCATGATCTTGTAGGATCCTATGCCCAAAAAGAAAAAGATCGTCATGATGACATAGATCACTGTTTTGTGATCTATGGCCCAACTGGATAAAGGAAATTCTTTGAGTAGTTTTTTCATTTTTTGCGATCCAATTATTGAATGTTTTTGACCCTTTGATTGTTTTCTACTATTGTTGCTCCTTCATCTACCAAAAGATTACCGGCTTGAATGCCCTCCAATACTTCTACTTTATCCATGCTTTTTTTACCCAATCGGACAAAAGTCTGTTCGGTGCGATAGACTTGATCTTTTCCGTCGGATTTTAATTTGAAAATATATTTTTTACCATTGGCGTTTTCTTTGACAATCCGCAGCGGGATCATCAGAGCCTTCGGGTTGCTGTAATCGTTGATCTTTAACCTACAACTCAGGTTGGGTTTGATCATTTCGTCCGAGTTGGGAAGGGGGGTTTCCACTCTAAAACTTCGGTTGTTGGGATTGATAAAGTTTCCGGTCTGACGGATGGTGGTGGGATATTCTCGATCCAACATAGGAATCTTTACCGTTGCCAAGGTTCCCTTTTTTACCTGCTTTAGGTAGCGCTCTGGTACGTTTGCCTCTGTATACATCTTTTTGAGATTGACGATTCTCATTACGGGGGTTTGTCCGGGCAACAAATTGGCTCCGGTATTGGCTACAATTTCGTCTATGGTTCCCGAGAAAGGGGCAAAAATCTGGGTGCGTTGCAATTGTTTTTTGAGTTGGGCTATGGTTTTTAGTTGACTTTCATAGCCTGCTTTGGCTTGAAGTAATTGCATTTCGGAGCCTATGTTCTGATCCCATAGTCTTTGGGTACGCTCGTATGTTGTTTTTGAAAGCCTCGCTTGTATCTGCAATTGCTCCAGTTGGTTTTTAAGTCCCGCATCATCAATTTGAGCCAGTAGTTTTCCTTTTTTGACCTTTTGTCCTTCCTCAACGTAAACTTTTTTAAGTGTACCATTGTACTCGGGATAAAGCAGCACATTTTGTCGGGTTTTGATGTTGGCTTGTATTTCTATATGATGGTCAAAATTTTCCGGTTTTACCTCAAACATAGAAATCAGTGCCAGTTTTTCAGAGGGATCTAAATTCGCAATGGCGGCATTGATTTGGCTCAACTCCATTTTTAGGGCATTGAGGGTTTTTAACTTGTCTTCTTTTTGGGTCTTTAGACCTTTGAGGTCTTTTGCCGCGATCAGTTCTGTGGTAGAAACAGGTTGATCTCTGGAGCAGCCAATGGCAAATGCGATGATGTATAGGGAGAGTATAACTTTTTTCATGAATTAGTCGGTATTAGATTGATTGAGAAGCGTTTCCAGTTCGATTTTATTACTGATCACTTTTTGAATGGCACTGACAAAATTATTTTGGACGGTATAGAGCTGAAGTTGGGACATTCGGAGTTCAAAAGTTTGGATCATGCCTTCAAAATATTTGGTTTGATTTTTTTGTTCGATGCTTTCGGCCAGTCTCAAATTTTCTTTTTCGGTATAGTAATTGTCTATCGACAATTGATATTCGTTTAGAGCGGCATTCACTTCAATTCTGATTTTGGATTGGGTTTCCTCCAGTTGGGTTTTGGCTTGATCCAGGTTGATTTTCGCCTTTTGTGTGTTTGCACTTCTGCCCAAGGAACTGAATATGGGGATTTGAACGTTCAACCCCAGCAGGGAAGACCCATACCACTTTTGGTCACCATCGGTAAAAGTAAACTCATTGCTGTTTCCCGTATAGGTGCGGTTGATAAAAGCATTGACCTTAGGGAGTGCTTTGGATTTTTCAAGTTTTAATTTTAAGGCTTCAGATTTTAGGGTGTTACCGGCAATTCTGATGTCGATGTTGTTGTCAATATTGTCGGTATTGGGAAGGGTTTTGAAGTAGAGGTCTTCATTGAAAATATTGTCCAGTTCATCGGTGAGTTTCAGGGGGGATTCTATGGGATAACCAATGACGAATTTGAGCATGTTCTGTTGGATCTTTAACAGGTTTTGTGCGTATTTTAAGCGACTGTTGGTTTGGGCCAGTGACAACTGAATTTGTTCTACGCTTTCTTCCTCCTCAAAACCATTCCGAAACAGTTGATGAACTTCTTGGAAATTGTCTTCCAAAGAAGCTCTGTTTTTTTCCAAAAACAGGATATTGTATTTTGCCAAAAGGGCATTGGAGTAGAGGTTGATGATCAACTTTTTAACCTCCAAATTTGTTTTTTCAAACAGGTTTTCAGAGATGGCAAGGTAAACTTTAGTGGCCTGTAGTCCCACCAGATAGGATCCGTCAAAAATAAGTTGTTCCACTTTCAATGACCCGATCATGTTTTGTTCCGTTCCAAAAGTGAGCTCACTAAATTCTCCCGGATTTCCTCCAAAAAACTCGGCTGGAACCAGTGAAACGGGCATTTCCAAAAAGTTTTGATAATTGACCTCAGAGCTGATTTGAGGCAGTCCCGTAGCAATGGTTTTCCATTTTTCTTTTTTTGCTTTTTGAATTTCACGATCGGCATTGATGATCGAGCGGTTGTGGGTCAACCCAAAAGCAATGGCTTCTTCCAATGTAAGTGACTCGGGCAACTCTTGGGCTTGAGTCGAGCCAAAAAGGAGGAGTAAAAACAAAAATAAATGAATCTTCATGGAGTTATATTGTTTCGTTGTATTCTTCTAAAAAATTTAATCCTTTGGGGGTGACAATGGCCCTTAGGTGATAATCAATGTATTTTCCGATGATGAGATCAATATCCGTATCCTCAGGAGGGAATAGCTCTATATCACGTAATCCTCTAAATCCATTAAAGTAGATACGTGTAATAAATTCGGTATCGATAGAAGCTCTGAAAAGACCCGATTCTATTCCTTTATTTAAATTCATCTTAAACGTTTCTCCCAAGGCGGAAAGTTCCTTCTTTCTTATTTCTGCATAGATAGAAGGATAATATTTTTGCAATTGGTATTGGGGAGATTTTTCTTTTTTCCCCAAAACTTCCACCGCTATTTTTTTGGTCTCATACAGGGCTTTAATGGGATTTTCGATTGAAGATTGAACGGCTATGATTTTGTCTTTTACTTCCTCAAAAACATGAAAAACTGCCGATCTGACCAAAGAAGTTTTATCACTAAAATGGACATAGATCGTTTTTTTGGAGATGTGCATGTGCTCAGCAATATCGTCCATGGTTACAGCCTTATAGCCATATTGGAGGAACAAAGAAGAAGCCGATACAACGATATCTCTTTCCATAGCAATCTTTTGCAAACATATAACAGAAACTTTAAAAACAAAAAAAGTTTCTAAAGTTTATTTCTTTTTTATGTTACTTTAACTTTTGGCGGTGTATTTTTAACAAAATCAATTTCTATGAATCTTTTCAGGGCCTATCAACAAGTATTTGAGTCTGCACTTGAAGATTTCAATCAAGACCAATCTCCCCAAAACCTCTACCTACCCATGCAATATCTGCTGGATTTGGGAGGAAAGAGAATACGACCTTTTTTGACATTGATGGCAGGAGATGCATATGGCGTTAGTGTAAAAGAGGCCTTAGGCGCGGCAATGGCAGTGGAGGTATTTCACAATTTCACCCTAATGCACGATGATATCATGGACAAGGCGACTTTGCGCAGGGGAAAGACCACAGTACACGAAAAATGGGATGTCAATACCGCCATCTTATCCGGTGATGCCATGTTGATCAAAGCCTACCTATGCCTGGAAACATATCCGATCGATGTCTTTCAAAAATTGACCAGTTTGTTGAGTAAAACCGCAATTGAAGTTTGTGAGGGCCAGCAATACGATATGGATTTTGAAACCCGACCCAATACCTCTGAGGAAGAATACATCGAAATGATCCGACTGAAAACAGCAGTTTTGGTTGGGTGTGCGCTACAAATGGGTGCCATCATTGGCAAGGCGAGCGACGAGGATCAACAGGTCATTTATGACTTTGGTATACAACTGGGCTTGGCTTTTCAATTGCAAGACGACTATCTGGACACTTTTGGTGATCAAGAAACCTTTGGAAAAAAAATAGGGGGAGACATCCTCGAGGATAAAAAAACCATTCTTTATCATTTGGCGATCAAGGCAGGAAGGGAAGACGACAGACAGTTATTAAAATCCCTTTTGGGAGGAAATGATCCTATTGATGATGCGAAAAAAATAAATAAGGTAAAATCTTTATTCGAGGCTACATCGGCGCAGTCCGCCACCCGAGATTTGATTCAACACCATTCGGATTTTGCAGACACCGAATTGGAGAAACTCACCATCAGTGAAGATCAAAAAAGTCGTTTTCGGGAGCTTAAAGATTGGTTGATACACCGCACTTATTAGAAAATTCTTTTCCAAAAGGCATTGACAAATTGCCTCACGTTAAAAGACCGCATGATTTGAAACTCTTGCCACAGTGAACTTTTTTCGTCTAAGAATCTGAAGATCACTTCTGGTGAATTTTTTTTAAACATCCTTTTGAATAGGTCGGCTCCGCAGGCATTGTCTTTGGCCAATACGTCTATAAAAAGCAGGTCGTAAAACCAAAATCGATCTCTTTTACCAAACCGAGAAAGGGGCTGTCCTTTTTTGAGGAATTCCACCAGTTCCTTTGTCTTTTCGTTGATGCGCTGGAAGGTATATCCGGTGCTGGGTTTTGTCCAACCTCCGGCCGTGCCGATATGCAATATTTTTGAGCTATTTTTCAGATCAAAACGATAACAAGTCATTGGTATTTTACCCTCTTCTTCCTCGATGATCTCATAACCTCCTGTGGGCAGTTCCTTTAGAAAAGCCGCTATGGCATCCAAATATTCTTTTCTTTCCAAAACATTTTCAGAAAAAAGGGTGTATTCCAACAAAGCTTTATTGGACCCCAAGGGTAGGACATACATAAACCGAGTATTTCCTTTTTGGGGAACGTTAAAGTTCATAAACTCAATTCTACCCGGATCAAAACAGGGATTTTGCGTTTGCACCACCTGCCCCACAAAATGTTGCAACAAAACAGGGTGTTTTTTTTGTTGGGTTAAGCTTTTGGGATTGTAAATACTCGAAAAAACCAGATCACCGTGATAGGATTGTACCTCGGTGGTTACCAGATTTTCATCGATACTGCTCACCTGTGCTTTGATTTGGGTAAGTTGATCGAATTTCGCCAGCTTATTGTTCATTGATTTGTAAAAATCAAGACTTCGGATCATTTTATAGCGAAAGGGTTGAAGGGAAAAGTCCAGTTCGAAATCATCGGCATTGAAATATGCCTCATCCCAAGATTTATGAACCAATTCTTCCAAATCTCCTTCACCCGACTCCCAAAAGCACCAGGTACGGTCGTTGGTGTTTTTGATGTCTTTTTCTATCAACAATATGGATCGATCTTTAAAATACGGGTCATTACATATCCTGTATGCCAAAAGCAAGCCCGATGCTCCCCCTCCACAAATAATATAGTCGTAATGATTTTTACTCATCGCACCTCAAAATTAGTCAATCCCCACAACAGTCAGTAAAATTACTTAGTTTTATATATATTTGTCGCCGATTTAACCCGCTGTTATGGACGTTATCATTGAATTTTTTTCGAATATAAGTCCTGTCAAAGGTGCATTTTATGCAACCGTATTTACTTGGTTGTTGACGGCATTTGGCGCCTCCTTTGTTTTTTTGTTCAAAACCATGCACCGTGTATTTTTAGACGGTATGCTCGGTTTTACCGGAGGGGTAATGGTCGCGGCCAGTTTTTGGAGCCTATTGGCACCTGGTATAGAAATGTCACCCGGTGAGGGCTTTGTCAAGGTCATTCCTGCTGCCATTGGTTTTGGTTTGGGAGCCCTTTTCATTTTTGGATTGGACAAAATATTACCTCACATTCATATTAATTTTAAAGACTCTGAGGGGATCAAGACCCCATGGCACAAAACCACATTGCTGGTATTGGCCATTACCATGCACAATATTCCCGAGGGACTGGCAGTGGGCGTACTTTTTGGCGGAGTGGCTGCCGGAATTCCCGAAGCTTCCATCGGAGGAGCCGTTGCTTTGGCCATGGGAATTGGCATTCAAAACTTTCCCGAAGGAATTGCAGTTTCGATGCCTTTGAGAAGACAAGGGGTTAGTAAATTCAAAAGTTTTTGGTACGGTCAGTTGTCTGCCATTGTCGAACCCATAGCCGCAGTATTGGGGGCTGTAGCGGTAACTTTTTTCACTCCGATTTTACCTTATGCTTTGGCTTTTGCCGCAGGGGCCATGATTTTTGTAGTCGTAGAAGAGGTCATCCCCGAAACCCAGTTGGACAAGTATACCGATGTCGCCACTCTTGGATTTATTGGTGGCTTTATTGTGATGATGACCTTGGATGTGGCCTTAGGCTGATTCGTCTTTGTTGAAATTCTTCCAGCCTTGTGCTTCTAATGGAATGGATTGTCCCAGCCCTGTAATCATATTACAAACTTCTTTTTGATCTGTAAAATGACCAATGGGGGTCAATAAAGGATATCCTTTGATTTTTTCGTAATCCTCAGTTTTGATGGCCATCAACAATTCGTAGTCTTCTCCGCCATTGAGGAGGGCTGTGCTGCTGTTGATTTTGAACTCTTCTGCCGTACCAGAGGTTTGGGGATCGGCGGGTAGTTTTTCCTCGTAAACGGCACAACCCACTCCCGAGGCCTTACAGAGGTGAAATATTTCTGAAGAAAGCCCATCGCTGATGTCTATCATGGCATTGGGGACGATGTCCACTTCCTCCAAAAGTTCTATGATGTCCTTTTTTGCTTCCGGTTTCAATTGCCTTTCTACACAATAGGAATAAAGGGCCAGATCCGGTTGGTTGTTGGGGTTCACTTTAAAAACTTCCTTTTCGCGTTCCAATACTTGCAGACCCATATAGGCTCCGCCCAAGTCACCACTTACTAGGAGTAGGTCGTTGGGTTTTGCTCCCGAACGGTAAGTGATTTTTTCCTTTTTGGCTTGCCCCATTGCCGTAACCGAAATGATCAGTCCTGTGGTGCTGCTCGAAGTATCTCCCCCTACCAAATCGACCTTGTAATTTTTACAAGCCAATTTAATACCCGCATACAATTCCTCTAAAGCTTCCAAGGGAAAACGATTGGATACTGCAATAGAGACCGTTATTTGAGTGGGGTGCGCATTCATTGCATATACATCCGAAAGGTTGACCATAACAGATTTATAGCCCAAATGCTTCAATGGAACATAGGACAAATCAAAATGAATGCCTTCGATCATCAGATCAGTGGTAACTACTGTTTGTCCTTCTGTAAAGTTCATCACCGCGGCATCGTCTCCGATACCCTTTTGGGTGGAGGGATGAATCAAAGGAAAGGTTTTTGTCAAATGGTCGATCAGACCAAATTCTCCCAATTCAGAAAGAGGGGTGGTGTTTTTATTTTCAAACATTTGCTAAAATTACTAAGATTTCTAACAAACTGTTTAGTAGTTATTGATTTTAGATAAATATGTTTATAAACATACCTAAATTTGACCTATGAATTTTAGATTGCTTTCTGTTTTGTTGTTTTTTTCGCTGGTTTTTACCTCCTGCCTAAAGGATTCAGACTCTAATGACGATCAACTTATTGATCCCACTGGATCAGTGGATAACGTCAGGGATAATGATCAGGACAATGAAGAAATTGGAACACCATGCAAAAATGGATATGCTGGTAAATACCCTTGCAAAGGTTACGATTTGTTAACACAGATCAACCTTTCTTCATTTAAAAGTAATGGGGGGAATGACTGTTGGGGTTGGACCGATCCCGATACTCAAAAAGAATATGTGCTGATGGGTTTAGATGATGGAACGGCATTTGTTGACATCAGTGAACCCACCGATCCCATTTTGTTGGGAAAATTACCCACCACAACAGAAACGAGTTCTTGGAGAGACATCAAGGTGCATGAAAATCACGCCTATATCGTTAGTGAGGCAGCTGAGCACGGGATTCAAGTTTTTGACCTCACCCGCTTGAGGGAGGCGGAACCCAAACAAAACTTCACCCCCGACAGGGTGCTTAAAACCGTCCCTACAGCACACAATATGGCCATCAACCCAGATAGTGGCTACGGTTATGTATTGGGAACCAATAGAAGGGACGAATTTGCTGGAGGGGTGCATTTCCTCGACCTTAACGACCCCAATAGCATTAGATTTGCAGGGGGCTATGGCAAAGGAGGATACAGCCACGACGCCCAAGTGGTCAATTATAAGGGGCCGGATCAGGACTATAGCGGAAAGGAAATTTTCTTGGGATCCAACGAAAGCAAACTGGTCATTGTGGATGTTACGGATAAGAAAAATCCAAAAAAAATCGCAGAGCAGAGTTACCCAAACGTTTTCTATACTCATCAAGGTTGGTTTACCGAGGATCAGAAGTTTTTTATTTTGGGGGACGAATTGGACGAATCAAATATTGGTGGGAAAACCAGAACATTAGTTTTTGACCTCAGCGATCTGGACAAGCCCCTGCTTCACCATACTTATTTTGGCCCTACCGATGCCATAGATCACAACGGATACATCAAAGGAGATCTGTTTTACTTAGCCAATTATTCGGCAGGTATTAGGCTAATATCCATCGATGATTTGAAAAATAAAAATATGACCGAAATCGGTTTTTTTGATACTTTTCCGGATCACAATTCAACCACTTTCAACGGAGCTTGGAATGTCTATCCTTTTTTCGAAAGTGGAGTGATCGCCATCAGCGACATTAATAGTGGACTGTTCCTCATCAAAAAATCAGAATAAAAGTGTCTAAAAAAATCTTTCTCATCATTTTAATATTATTTATCTGGGGGTGTTTACCGGATACCGTTTCCAATAACTCTGCACCACCCTTTTCCTTTTCAGGCACTTTGATAGACGTCAAATTTTTTGGGGGAAGCGATGAGGAAGTCGCTAGGGAAATCATCGAACTCCAACAGGGCGGTTATGCCATGGTGGGCAGTACCAAAAGCACCGATGGAGATTTTAGTGATCGCTTGGGTAACGATTGGGACTTGTTCTTGATCAAAATGGATGAGCAGGGGGAGGTGACTTGGAAAAAAACATATGGAGGCAGCGCAGACGATTTTGGTTTTTCTTTGGTGGAAACTCCGGCAGGAGGATTTGTCCTTATGGGTTATAGCAACAGTCAAGACGGAGATGTTCCCCCCACCAATGGATACCACGACAATTGGATCATCAAGGTAGATGCAACAGGAGCAGTAATTTGGAAAAAATCGTTTGGATATTCGGGTCATGACCATGCCTACAATGTCATTCCTACCAGAGATGGAGGGTATTTTTTCAATGGGTTTTTGGATGTAACCGCTTCCAATGGAGCCGGAAGTTCAGGTAAATCCTCCCAAGCCAACCGACATGGAGTGGGGGAGTTCTGGTGTCATAAAATCGATGCCGATGGCAACATAGAGTGGCAAAGATATTTTGGAGGTACCAAAAATGACCGATCTTATGATGCCATCCAAACACAAGAAGGTAATTTTTTGGTCGTGGGCACCTCAGAAAGCGAGGATGTAGAAGTAAAAAACCCAAAAGGAAGTTATGATGTTTGGGTGGTTATGGTCTCCCCGTCGGGAGAGATGCTTTGGGAAAACTCCTATGGAGGAAGTTTGGTAGACGAAGCCTCTAGAGTAATTGAAGACTCCTATGGGAACTATAGAATCATAGGAAATACCCACAGCGAGGACATGGATGTAATTGACCCCAGAGGCTCGTCGGATGTATGGCAAATTACAATTGATAAATTCGGAGGATTGATCGGCAGTTACAATTTTGGGGGAAGTGAATTTGACCGAGGCACCTCCATCACCAAAGGACAATGGGGGTCGTTATTCATCACAGGTTACTCCCGAAGTCTTGATGGCGATATGGGCAGCAATAAGGGAGAAAATGATATATTTTTGATGTATTTGCCCGATGACGGCAGTGAATTAAAAACCATGACTTTGGGCGGAGAGGGACAAGATTTTGCTTATTACGTTTTGGTTCAAAGAAATGGCGGGGTAATTGTAGTCGGACAATCCTTTAGTAAAAATCCTCCCTTTGATCAAAACAAGGGAGAAAGCGATATTTTGGTGGCCCGTTGGCGTTAATAATTGTCGATTCAGCAATAGTCAGAATTGATAGTAAAAGCCCATTCTTTATGGGAAATACGCTATATTTGTAATGATTTTAATTAAGAATTGTTTTACATGATCAAAGTATCACCCAATGCACAAGAAAAAGTGTCGCAGTTGATGCGTGAAGAGGGATTTAATCCCATCCAAGATTTTGTCCGTGTAGGAGTGAAAAGTGGGGGCTGCTCGGGTTTGTCTTACGACTTGAGTTTTGACGATTCAAAATCTGATCAAGACCGTTTATTCGAAGACAATCAAGTCAAGATTTTAGTAGATAAAAAAAGCTTACTATACCTATTGGGAACTACCTTAGAGTATTCCGGAGGATTGAATGGCAAAGGATTTGTTTTTAATAATCCCAATGCAGAGCGTACTTGCGGATGCGGGGAAAGTTTTTCCCTCTAACAATACAGAGAAATGGCATATACTGAAGAAGAACTAAAAAAGGAACTGGAGACCAAAGAATACGAATACGGCTTTTATACCGATATCGATTCTGAGACTTTTCCAGTGGGCTTGAATGAAGAGGTAGTCCGTCGGATCTCTCAAAAAAAGAAGGAGCCCGAATGGATGACCCAATGGCGTTTGAAAGCTTACGAAGCCTGGAAAAACATGGAGGAACCCCAGTGGGCCAACGTCCGATATACAAAACCCGATTATCAGGCCATATCCTATTATTCTGCTCCCAAGAAAAAAGACCAATACAAAAGCTTGGATGAGGTAGACCCCGAATTGCTCAAAACTTTTGACAAACTCGGTATTTCTCTCGACGAGCAAAAGAAACTGGCTGGTGTAGCTGTAGACATCGTCATGGACTCTGTCTCTGTAGCCACAACTTTCAAGGATACTTTGGCCGAAAAAGGGATTATTTTCTGTTCCATATCAGAAGCCATTCAGGAACACCCCGATCTGGTAAAAAAATACATTGGGACTGTGATCCCCATTCAGGACAATTATTTTGCCGCTTTGAATTCTGCGGTATTTTCCGATGGATCTTTCTGTTATATCCCCAAGGGGGTGCGTTGTCCTATGGAATTGTCCACTTATTTCAGGATTAATCAAGCAGGAACAGGCCAGTTTGAAAGAACACTCGTTATTGCCGATGAATCCAGTTATGTTAGTTATTTGGAAGGTTGCACCGCCCCCTCGCGAGACGAAAACCAATTGCACGCTGCAGTGGTAGAACTCGTGGCATTGGACAATGCCGAGATCAAATACTCCACTGTTCAAAACTGGTTTCCCGGAGACAAAAACGGTAAAGGAGGTGTGTACAACTTTGTCACCAAAAGAGGCATCTGCCATAAAAACTCCAAAATATCTTGGACTCAGGTGGAAACCGGATCTGCTGTAACTTGGAAATACCCCTCTTGTATCCTGAAGGGCGATAACTCCATAGGGGAGTTCTATTCCATTGCATTGACCAACAATTATCAGCAGGCCGATACGGGAACCAAGATGGTTCATTTGGGGAAGAATACCAAAAGTACCATCATCTCCAAGGGTATTTCTGCGGGTAAATCGCAAAACAGCTACCGTGGTTTGGTTCAAGTACACCCCAGAGCGACCAATGCCAGAAACTTTTCTCAATGCGATTCCCTTTTGATGGGGAACCAATGTGGAGCCCACACCTTTCCCTATATTGAAGCCAAAAACAAAACCGCTCAAATCGAACACGAAGCCACCACCAGTAAGATTGGAGAAGATCAAATATTTTACTGTAACCAAAGGGGTATAGACCCCGAAAAGGCCATCGCATTGGTCGTGAACGGTTTTAGTAAAGAAGTGCTGAACAAGTTGCCCATGGAATTTGCCGTGGAAGCTCAAAAATTATTAGAAATCTCCCTAGAGGGATCTGTAGGATAAAAAAACAATTATGCTAACCATAGAAAATCTTCACGCTCAAGTAGAAGGCAAACAAATCCTCAACGGCATCGACTTAGATGTCAAAGCCGGTGAAGTTCACGCCATAATGGGGCCCAATGGATCGGGGAAAAGTACCCTTTCTTCCGTCATTACAGGTCATCAAGATTACGAAGTCAATCAAGGAACCATGCTATTGGAAGGAGAGGATTTGGCCGATTTATCACCCGAAGAACGTGCTCACAAGGGAATCTTTCTCTCTTTTCAGTACCCAATTGAAATCCCGGGGGTCAGTGTTACCAATTTTATCAAAACCGCCATCAATGCTTCCCGAAAAGCAAAAGGCTTGGAGGATATGGCTGCCAATGTAATGCTGAAAAAGATCAGAGAAAAATCTTCTCTTTTAGAAATTGATTCGCGTTTTCTTTCCCGTTCACTGAACGAAGGTTTTTCCGGTGGAGAAAAAAAACGCAATGAGATATTTCAAATGGCCATGTTAGAACCCAAACTTTCCATTCTTGACGAAACCGATTCCGGTTTGGACATTGATGCACTGAAAATCGTGGCCAATGGGGTCAACAAATTGCGTTCCAAAGACAATGCCATCATCATTATTACCCATTACCAAAGATTGTTGGAATACATAGTTCCCGATTTTGTTCACGTTCTTTTCGACGGCAAAATCGTCAAATCAGGAACCAAGGATTTGGCTTTAGAATTGGAAGAAAAAGGATACGACTGGATCAAAGAAATGGCATAAATTTTATGGAGTTAAAGGAAAAATTACTGGCTTCCCACCTGGCTTTTGAAGAAGGAATCGATTTCTCTGATCCTGTCCATCAAACCCGTCTGGAATCCCTCAAAACCTTTGAGCAAAAAGGCTTCCCTTCTCGAAAGGATGAAGCTTGGAAATACACTTCCCTCAACGCCATGGTAAGACAAGATTATGCCCTTTTTCCCAAAACGGAAACCACTATACAACTCAAAAAAGTAAAGAAATATTTTCTATACGAAATCGACACCTACAAAGTGGTATTTATCGATGGCGTATACAGTCCTTTTTTGTCGGACACTACACACGATGGTTTGGATGTCTGTCTGATGTCTGCGGCATTATCCAAGGCAAAATATCGAAATTTAATCGACACCTATTTCAACAAAATCACCGACAAAGAGGACAGTCTTACAGCCCTAAACACTTCCTACACCCAAGAGGGGGCCTATGTTTACATTCCCAAAAGTGTGGTGGCCGAAAAGCCCATTGAGATCATTCACTTTTCCACGGGTAAAGAAAAAGCTTTGTGGCTGCAACCCCGAAATCTGATCGTGGTCGATCAAAATGCACAAGTTCAAATCCTAGAGCGACACCAAAGCCTTAAAGATCACGATGTGGTGACCAATTCCGTTACAGAAATCTATGCCCATCAAGACGCTTTTGTGGATTATTACAAAATTCAAAATGATTTGAGCACTGCCTCGCTCATCGATAATACATACATCTCTCAAGAGAAAAACAGCAATGTGAGGGCGCATACCTTTTCATTGGGGGGAAAATTGATCCGAAACAATTTGAACTTCTACCTCAGGGGGCAACATTGTCATTCAACTCTCAAGGGTGTGACCTTACTGGAGGACCAGCAACATGTTGACCATTATACTTTGGTCGATCATGCCTCTCCCAACTGCGAAAGCCACCAAGATTATAAAGGGGTCTTTTCCGAAGGGTCAAAAGGCGTATTCAACGGTAAAATCCATGTCGATCAATCGGCACAAAAAACCAACGCATTCCAACAAAACAATAACATACTACTACACGATAAAGCCACAGTCAATACCAAACCCCAATTGGAAATTTTTGCTGATGACGTCAAATGTTCCCATGGTTGTACCGTGGGTCAATTGGATGAAGATGCCCTCTTCTACCTCATGTCCCGGGGGATTCCCAAAAAAGAAGCGAAGGCATTGATGACCTATGCCTTTGCAAACAACGTCTTGGAAAGTGTAGAGCTGCCCATTTTGAAAAAGCGCATCAACAAACTGATCGCTCAAAAGTTGGGTGTTAATCTCGGATTTGATTTATAGCCCATGGACGTCCAAAAAATCCGTAAAGATTTTCCCATTCTAAATCGGGAAGTAAACGGTAAACCTTTGGTTTATTTTGACAATGCCGCTACCTCCCAAACCCCTGTCCAAGTCATTGAAACCATTGTAGATTACTACAAAAATTACAATGCTAATATCCATCGTGGGGTGCATGCCCTTAGCCAAGAAGCCACTGATGTTTATGAAGCGGCAAGGCGAAAGATTCAGAAACATTTCAATGCCGCGCAGCCCCATGAGATTATCTTTACTTCCGGCACCACTCACAGCATCAATATCGTAAGCAATGGATATACTCAATTGTTGAAGAAGGGAGATGAACTCATCGTCTCAGCTTTGGAGCACCATTCCAATATTGTTCCCTGGCAAATGTTGTGCGAAAAAACGGGTGCCATCCTGAAGGTCATTCCCATGAACCAAGACGGGGTTTTGATCATGTCCGAATACGAAAAGTTACTCTCCGAAAAAACCCGATTGGTGTTTGTCAATCACGTCTCCAATGCCTTGGGAACGGTCAATCCCATTGAGGAAATAATCACTAAGGCACATGCAGTTGGGGCTGAGGTTTTGATCGATGGCGCTCAAGCTTCCCCCCATATCAGGGCCGATGTTCAGGCTTTGGATGTAGATTATTACGTCACTTCTGCGCACAAATTATGCGGCCCCACGGGAATAGGAATGCTATATGGAAAAGAATCTGCTCTTAAGCGTTTGCCTCCCTCGCAAGGTGGTGGGGAAATGATCGCAGAAGTAACTTTTGAGAAAACTACCTACGCCGACCTGCCCCACAAGTTTGAAGCCGGTACGCCCAATATAGCCGGAGGTATCGCTTTTGGCGCAGCATTGGACTATATCAATGCCATCGGGATGGAGCAGATTGCTGCCTATGAGGAAGAACTCCTGCAATATGCTACAGACAAGCTAAGTAAAATACCCGGATTAAAAATTTACGGCACTGCCCACAAAAAAACTGCTTTGATTTCATTCAATGTGGAAGACATTCACCCCTATGACATTGGGAGTATTTTGGACAAACTCGGGATCGCTGTAAGAACAGGACATCACTGTGCTCAGCCCATCATGGATTATTATCAAATCCCCGGTACCGTTAGGGCCTCCTTTTCTTTTTATAATACTTTCGAAGAGATTAACAGCATGTTAGAAGCCCTCAAAAAGGCCATCACCATGTTAAAATAAATCACTAATTTAGGGTATGGAAACCATAGAAGCGGTACAAGAGGAAATTGTAGAGGAGTTTTCCATGTTTGAAGACTGGATGCAACGCTACGAGTACATGATAGAATTGGGGAAATCCTTACCCTTAATCGACCCACAATTCAAGACCGATGATTACATCATCAAGGGATGCCAAAGTAAGGTTTGGGTGCATGCCGATTTGGAAGATGAAAAATTGGTTTTTAAAGCCGACAGCGATGCCATCATCACCAAAGGCATTATTGCCATTTTGATCAGGGGTTTTTCCCATCAACATCCCGATGCCATTCTCAATGCAGACACCTCGTTTATTGATAAGATAGGCTTGAAGGAACATTTGTCTCCCACCCGTGCCAATGGTTTGGTCTCTATGATCAAACAGTTAAAAATGTATGCCATAGCCTTCAAAACCCAATTGAATTAATCATGTCAGAAGAAATCATTGAAACGGCCGAACTGGGCGACAAAATTCTCGGAGTACTCAAAACCATCTATGACCCCGAAATCCCTGTGGACATTTACGAACTGGGATTGATCTATGACGTCTTTGTCAACGAAGATGCCGATGTCAAAATACTGATGACCCTGACGACTCCAAACTGCCCAGTGGCAGAAACCCTCCCGCGTGAGGTGGAAGAAAAAGTAAAATCACTCGACCAAGTCAAGGACGCTGAGGTAGAGATCACCTTTGATCCCCCTTGGTCTCAAGACCTGATGAGCGAAGAAGCCAAATTGGAATTAGGAATGCTATAAATGGCCGATACCATTGTCAATCGAGTGGCAGCAAGTGCCTTGATTACTTTCGATCTTGAAAAACTATATCAAATCGGAACCCGACAGTCCATCGATTTATCCCAATGGTTGGATCAAGGACTCATTCTAAAAGAAAAGGAATTCAGAGCGCAACTCAAGGCCCACGACTGGAGTGTCTACCAAGATCAATTCATCGCCTTGCATTGTTCTACCGAGGCCATTCTACCCGCATGGGCTTCCCTATTGGTTACGACCTACCTACAGCGCTGTGCCCGAAAGGTAGTTCTGGGGAATTTAAAAGATTTGGAAGTACAGCTATTTGCTGAAGAAATTCAACTTTTGGACTTATCTCCATACAAAGACCAACCAGTTATAATCAAAGGTTGTAGTGAAAAAACTGTCCCTCAGGATGCCTACGTTCAATTGATTGCCAAACTTCAGCCCGTGGTAAAAAGTCTTTTTTACGGAGAAGCTTGCTCCTCCGTTCCTCTCTACAAAAAAAAGAAATAGTTACTTTTGGGGGTAAATATAAACTGCAAATAATATTCTTTTTTAAGGATAATCTTCTCCGACTATCTAAGGGGTTGAACCCTGTTTCTCACCTTAAACCCCTAAAACAATAGAAGCATCTATACTGAGTTTTACACTGATATCCCTTGCTACTTTTAAAGTAGGTTCGCTTTTTCCGTTGAGGTATTCGCTTACTCTTGACGTGCTAATTCCTAAAAGTAAGGATAAACGTTTTTGATTCAATCCCATTTCAACCATACGCAACTTTACAACCTCAACCAACGAGGGTTTTTTAACCGGATAATGGTGTTCTTCATAATCTGACACAAGGTCGGACAACAGGTTGAGCTCTACATAACCTTTGGCATCTTGATTTTCAATGTTATCAGGGTTTTGCAAAAGTTCTTCTACTCGTTCGACGATGGCATTATATTCTTTTTCTGTCTGTATCATGGCTAAATGTTTTTAATGTCCTTGATCTTGTCATATTCCGAATGTGTCCCTATAAAGCGTATGTAAACCTTTTTAGTATTGAACGAAATAACGGCAACCAGCCTGTAATCGTTTCCTTTGACATTGACTACAAAACGGTGGTTTCCGACATATTCAATACCATTAAAATCCTGTCTTAAATCATGGATGCCATCCCAGTTTTTTGCCCTTACGGTGTGATACCAAAAGTTTGAGGGGTTTTCGCTATCCGCTTGTGCTTCAATAAATTTCTTTATCCTTTTGTAGGTAACTATACGCATCTTTTAAGATTCGATTTTTGTAAAACAAAGATAATAGTAAATTACAAAATCCAAAATTATATTTTTAAAAATGTAATTATTAATTGCGAATAAGGTGTAATCAACGGAGATATTTTTGAATATCAAACCCTTGATCATTAAACTTACGTTTGTTACATTTTTTTTAAATGCTTATTTTGTGCTAGTTACATTTGAGGTAAGCAGTTTTCTTTGAAAGACTCCAAAAAAATATTGATTTTGACTTATTACTGGCCTCCCTCAGGAGGTTCAGGCGTTCAACGTTGGATGTATTTTACAAAATACCTCAGGCAGTTGGGGTGGGCACCCATTGTCATCACTGTCGATGAAACACAAGCTTCCTATCCTGTTCTGGATTTCGAACTCTTGGATGAAGTAAAAGATATCCAAGTAATCAGAACCGATACCAAAGAACCGTTAAAAATTTATTCACAAATTTTGACGGGATCAACCAATAAAGGCATTCCCCAGGGAGCAATTTCCAAAAAGGGGTGGTTTTCCAAAATGGCTGCTTTTGTCCGTGGGAATTTTTTCATTCCCGATGCCCGAAAAGGCTGGAATGCCTATGCCAAGATGGAAGCGGAAAAGCTCATCCGTCAACAAGGCATTCAAAAGCTAATCACCACCGGCCCCCCACATTCCACCCATTTGTTGGGCTTGCAGCTAAAAGCGCAATTCGGCATCCAGTGGTGGGCCGATTTTCGCGATCCTTGGACCGATATTTTTTACAATAAGGACTTATACCCTACTGCTTGGGCCAAGAGAATAGACGCCCGATGGGAAGAAAAAGTGTTACAATCTGCCGATGGTATTTTGACCACTGTGGGGGGGGATCTGGTTCGCAAACTCCAAACCAAAGCACCCGGCCAGAGCTTTTATGTATTGCCCAATGGTTATGATGCTCCATTGATGTCTTCCGTTCCCAAGACCCAACTTAAAGTTTTTCATGTCGTCTATACTGGACTATTAACCGAGAATCAGGATTATCTTTCCCCAATAGGGGTGCTCGATACATTGGCAGACCACCACCAAATTCGCCTTTCTTTGGCGGGAAATATCGCTCCGGTAATCATTGAAAAGATAAAAGAAACCGCCCCCAAAATTGAGGTTGACTACAAAGGATACCTCTCCCACCAAGAGGCCATTGCATTGATGAAAAGCGGGGATTTATTACTCAATTTTATCTTTAGAGGGGCCGACCGGGATATGATCTCCGGAAAACTATTGGAATACCTCGCCACAGCGATTCCCCTTCTTTCTATTGGTGATCCGCAGTCGGAAGCAGCAAGGTTTTTAGCCCAAGCCTCTTTCGCTCAAATGATTGATGCCAACGATATTGATGCCCAAGAAATATTTATTCAAAAAGTAGCCCAACAAAAAGGTAAGGCCAAAAACATCTTACCAGAGATTGAAAATTGGAGCAGGGAAAACATTACAAAGGCATTAAACGATATTATGGAATAGGGAAATGTTCATTGATTTTTAACCAATAAAATCCTCTCTCATCGGACTAAAGGCATCGATGAGTTCCCCTTTTTCCAAACATACCGCACCGTGGAGGGTATTAGGGGGGACGTAGAAAGAATCGCCTTTTTGTAATTTTTGGGTCACCCCATCGATAGTGATTTCAAATACACCCGATGCAACCAGGGTGGACTGTGAGTGGTGATGTTGGTGTTCGGCCCCAATTCCCCCTTTTTCAAAATGAACATGAACCAACATCAGTTGACCGTCATAGCCCAATATTTTTCTTTTGATCTTTGGTTCTACCGCTTCCCAATCTGTAGTGGAGGTATTTAAAAATATTTTACTCGATTTGACAGGTTTCATATAAAAGTGTTGTTTATCTATAAAGATTAAATTTTTGAAGGTAATCTACAATTTTGGGTGGGATTAAATTCGTCAATGATTTTTTGTTTTTAATTGCATTTCGAATTTCAGTCGCTGAAACTTCCAACAATGAGGCTTTAAAATAATTAATCTTCGGGTGTTTTAAAAGCCTTGAGGGTATTTTGTCGGATTGGTATCGGGGATAAACAAAGAGATGAAATTGATCCAAAATTTGGTCGTGCTCTTTCCACCGGTCGAAATACGCCATATTGTCTTGACCCAAAAGGAGGGTAAATTGATGCTCGGGATATTTTTTTTTAAAATGATTGAGGGTGTTAATGGTATAATTTGGCGAAGGTAAATCGAATTCTTCTGCACAGGCTTTGAGTTTTGCACTGCCTTCAATGGCCAATTCGGCCATGGCTAATCGATGGTGGTTTTCCATCAATGTATTCTTTTCCTTAAATGGACTTTGAGGACTAACTACCAACCACACTTCGTCTAAACTTGTATTTTGAGAAAAAAATTCTGCCACTGTCAGATGCCCCAAGTGGATTGGATTAAAGGAACCAAAAAACAGCCCGATATTTTTCATTGCTTACTCTTGCGCTAAAAAGGCTTTAACCTTCTGAAACATCTCTTTTTTTGCTTGCTCTAGGTCGTCATTGACGATCACCACATCAAATTCGGTTGCGGATTCCATTTCCAATTGGGCTTTGGCAAGGCGCTCTTGAATCAGTGCCTCGTCTTCTGTTGCTCTGGACCGCAGTCGCCCTTCCAAAACCTTCAAATTGGGCGCTTGGATAAAGATCGACAAGGTTTGCTCCGGGTATTGGGATTTGATGTTGAGTCCCCCCACCACATCGATATCAAAAACAATGTGTTGTCCGGCAGACCATTTATTTTGCAGTTCGTCACGGAGGGTTCCATAAAATTTAGCGGGATAAACTTCCTCGTATTCTATAAAAGCATTTTCCGCGATTTTTTTTTGAAAAGCTTCATGGGTCAGAAAATGATAATTAATGCCGTCTTGTTCTTTTCCCCGAGGTGGGCGGGAGGTGGCCGAAATGGAAAAAGCCAAGGGCAGGTTTTGTTCCAACAAAGCATGAACCAAGGTGGATTTACCACTACCCGATGGGGCCGATACCACAATGAGTTTCCCTTCTTTCAATTATAATACATTGAGTAATTGCTCTTTTATTTTTTCCAGTTCATCTTTCATTTGGATGACAAGTTTTTGAAGGCCGGCATGGTTGGCTTTTGATCCTATAGTATTGATCTCTCGGCCGATTTCCTGAGCGATAAAACCCAGTTTTTTTCCGTTTGAAGTATCACTAACCAATGTTTTTTTAAAATAATCAATGTGATTTTTAAGCCGGACTTTCTCTTCGGTGATGTCGTATTTTTCCAGGTAATAAATCAACTCCTGTTCGAATCGATTTTGGTCAACCTCTGCTTGGAGGGCATTCAAAGCGGATTTCAATTTCTCTTTAATTTTGACACTTCTTTCGGGGTCGATGATTTCCACTTCTTTTAAAATCCCTTCCAGATTGTCTAATCTTTTGTTGAATTCAGTTTCGAGAATTTTTCCTTCATCGGATCGGAACCCAATCAGGGCATCGATGGCCTTTTTCAATAGGGTTTCGATCAATTCAATTTCGGCCTCGTCAAAATCTTCGATCTCTGTTTTAAGGGTATCGGGAAGCTTAAGGGCGATTTTGAGCAGTTCCAAACGGTCTCCGTCTTCTATGCTCTTCAACTGCTCGATGTATTGATTGACAGCAGCTACATTGATGGTTTTGGCAGTGGATCCACTAATGTTCTCAATGTTTAGATTCATATCAATTTTACCTCTTTTGAGGAATTCTCCAATGCTTTTTTTGAGCCGAATTTCGATTTCCCTCACGTGGATCGGCAGTCGGGCATTTAGTTCTAATCCCTTGCTGTTGAGCGAGCGCAGTTCCAGAACATAGTTTTTGTTTTCGAATTGGATTTCGGCCTTACCATAGCCGGTCATCGATTGAATCATAGGGTGCTACAGTTCCCGGATTTTGATATTGCGATAGCTCACACCATCACCGTGATCTTGCAGGCCAATTTTTCCGGTTTTGAATTTGGCAAAATCCTTCCAGTCCTTAAACTTGGAGTCGGCCACCAGAGCATCCCATCCCTCTCCCCTCAATGGGAAAGTCACAATTTCCAAATCATTGAGTTTGACACTGCCTTTGTTGGCATTATAGTCGATAGAAATAAAAACGTGATTCCATTCTCCGGCGGGTTTGCAGACATTCTGTATTGGTTGAACCATATCGTAAAGCGCTCCGGCTTGGTGGTAATTGGGTTTGTTAAAGGAGTCTGGGTGGCGCTCATTGTCCAAAACTTGGATTTCGGGCCCTGTTTGATAGGGTTCTTTGTAACCCTCTCCTTCTTTGACACCCCAAAAAATTCCACTGTTTCCGCCCTCGACAATTTTCCATTCCATCGAAAGTTCAAAGTTGGTAAACTCATTATCAGTGACAATATTGTTTCCTTTTCCACTTCCGGTTCCATCAGGCAATATCATCGCTCCGTCTTTAATAATCCACGCAGCGCTCATTTCGGTACTGTTGAACTGATGCCAGCCTTTGAAGGAGAAGCCATCGAATAAGTCCACCCATTCTTTTTGGGCTGGGGGAGCTTCGGCGGTTGCTGCCTTTTTTTTAGGGGTTTGTTTGCAGGCTATATTGAGTGAGACGAATGCAATGAGTAATATTTTTTTCATTTGTTTTTAATTAAAGGTTTAAAATTTTTTTAAGTTGATCTTCATCGATTTCGGTTCCGGCAAAGTCATCAAAAGTTTTTTGGGTAGCTTCGATGATGTGTGATTGAATAAAAGGTGCGCCTTCTCTAGCCCCTTGCTCGGGACTTTTTATACAGCATTCCCATTCCATCACGGCCCAGACATCACAGCCGTATTCCGTAAGTTTGGTAAAAATGGTTTTAAAGTCTATTTGTCCATCACCGGGAGAGCGATAGCGCCCTGCACGATCGATCCAATCGCCATAGCCTCCAAAGGCTCCTTTTTTTCCGGTGGGTTTGAACTCAGAATCTTTTACGTGGAATGATTTGATGAATTCATGATAGTGATCGATGTATTCTATATAATCCAGTTGTTGCAAAACAAAATGACTGGGATCATAAAGAATATTGGCTCTTTTGTGATTTCCGGTGGCTTCCAAAAAACGTTCAAACGTTACCCCATCGTGGAGGTCCTCACCGGGGTGGATTTCATAGCAAACGTCCACACCGTTTTCATCAAAGGTGTTGAGAATGGGCAGCCATCTGTCGGCCAATTCTTTAAATCCCATTTCCACCAAACCATCGGGGCGTTGCGGCCAGGGATGCCAAGTATGCCACAACAAAGCACCGGAGAAAGTCGCATGGGCGTTTAGTCCCAGTCTGTTACTTGCTTTGGCTGCTTTTTTAAGGGTTTCTATTGCCCACTGGGTTCGGGCTTTTGGATTATTTTTGTAGGCTTCGGGGGCGAAATTGTCAAACATCAAGTCATAGGCAGGATGAACGGCTACCAATTGTCCCTGAAGGTGGGTGGAGAGTTCTGTGATTTCCAACCCATAGGAATTGATTTTTCCTTTGAATTCATCGCAATAGGTCTGACTTTCGGCGGCTTTGTCCAGATCGATCAAAAAGCTTTCCCAAGTGGGAATTTGAATCCCTTTGTACCCCAAGTCGGCCGCCCATTGGCACATGCCGTCCAGTGAATTGAAAGGCGCCTGCTTGTCGACAAACTGCGCCAAAAAAACCGCAGGCCCTTTTATGGTTTTCATTGATTTTCCATGCTTACCCATACGTTTCCTTTTTGATTCGATTCAACAGTTTTTTCGATAAATAGCATCCCCCGAACCCCTTCATAGAGGGTCGGGAATTCTCCGTTGTAAGATTTTTCTTCCCTTAGTGCTTTGGCCACGCCTTTGTATATATTTCCCATGGCATCAAAAATACCTTCGGGGTGTCCTGCAGGCAATTTGGTGCCATCCAAAGATACATCGGTATTGTAGGCAGCGTTGCCCGGTTTGATGAGTCTTCTGGGTTCATCGTCTTTGAGGTGATACAAATAATTAGGATTTTCTTGTTCCCATTTCAACGCCCCTTTTCTTCCGTAAATGGCTACAGAAATGTTGTTTTCATCTCCCGTAGCAATCTGACTGGCACGCAACAAGCCTTTCACCTTGTTGTCCATTCGGATCAAAATTGATCCATCAATGTCCAGCGGGTTATCCTCATAAAGGGTATTGAGATCCGAAAGCAATTCTGAGACCTCCATCCCAGTTACGTATTCTACCATATTAAAAATATGGGTACCGATGTCTCCGATACAAGAACTGATACCCGCTTTTTTGGGATCCAATCGCCAGACTTTACTCCTTTTTTCTTTGTCGTGAATCACCGGGTTGATCCATCCCTGATAATATTGTAAATCCACCTTGTGGATATCACCAATAACACCATTGGCGATCATGTCTTTCATTTCTCTTACCATGGGATAACCGGTATAAGTATAGGTTACGGCAAAAATAGCTTGGTGCTTTTTTTGGAGCGCTTGTAACTCTTTGGCCTCTTCCAGTGTGGTCGTCAGCGGCTTTTCACAAATGACGTGAAAACCATTTTCCAACAGTTTTTTGGCCATGGTGTAATGCAAAAAGTTGGGGGTCAAAACAGAGACTACTTCAACCTTTTCACCCTCGGGTTTGGCGGATTCTTCCGCAACAAACGCATCAAAATCTTTATATACCCTATCGGTGTTTACGCCGATTTGTTTGGCAAATTTGATATTTTCCTCATAGTCAGGATTAAAAACGCCCCCAACGATCTCGTAGCGGTCATACATATAGGAAGCCACTCGGTGCAGCACACCAATCAGTGAATCACCACCACCTCCCAATACGCCCAGTCGAATTTTACTCATTTTGATTTATTTTTTTCCTTTTGAGTAAAAATAGGATTAATTTTTCAAAACCAAAATGTAATCAAAATACAATAAAGACCGTCCAAATCAAAAATGAAATGCAGATGATCCATCCCAGTTTCATAATTTGTGGACTCTGGTAAATAAAAAAATTCATTTTTTTTGTCGTTTGTGATTCAAAAAGATATTTTTACAATAATTAATGATTTAACCTCAATTAAAATTTATGATCGATAGTTACGATGCCATTGTTGTGGGCACCGGAATCAGTGGAGGATGGGCTGCCAAGGAATTGTGTGAAAAAGGATTGAAGACCCTGGTCTTGGAACGGGGCCCAATGATTCAACACCCGATAGATTACACCACCGCCAATATGGACAAATGGGATTTCAAAGGAGGAGACAAGATCACCCAAGAAATCAGAAAACGTCAACCCAAGCAAAGCCGAACCAATTATGTGAATACCGAATCCACCTCTCATTTTTTTGTGGACGACAACAAACATCCCTACAATGAAGTCAAGCGTTTTGATTGGATCAGGGGCTACCATGTTGGAGGGCGTTCACTGCTTTGGGGAAGACAAAGTTACCGCATGAGTGACTTCGATTTTGAAGCCAATGCCAAAGACGGTGTGGCCGTTGATTGGCCCATACGATACAAAGATCTGGCCCCTTGGTACAGCTATGTTGAAAAATATGTTGGCATCAGTGGAGAAAAATTAGGATTGCCGCATTTGCCGGACAGTGAGTTTCTCCCCCCCATGCAATTGAATTGCGCAGAAAATGAATTAAAAGACGCGGTTGCCAAAAAGTTTACTGATGATCGTTTGGTTACCATTGGAAGGGTCGCTCACATCACCGAGGGAACCAAACCCGGTTTGGGAAGAAACAGTTGTCAATACAGAAACCGCTGTCGTAGAGGTTGTCCATTCGGCGCCTATTTCAGTAGCAACTCTTCTACTTTACCCGCGGCAGAGGCCACCGGGAATATGACCCTAAGACCCAATTCTGTGGTCAGTGAGGTCCTTTATGACGCCGACTCCAAAAGAGCCACCGGTGTCCGTTTGATTGATGCCCAAACCCAAGAGGTCATTGAGTACAAAGCCAAAGCCATTTTCCTTTGTGCTTCAACCGTTGCTTCGACCTCCATATTGATGCAATCCATTTCCGATCGTTTTCCCAATGGTTTGGGCAACGACTCCGGAGAACTGGGGCACAACTTAATGGATCACCACTTTAGACTGGGTGCTACTGCTAGTGTCGAAGGGCACGAGGATAAGTATTATACCGGAAGAAGGCCCAATGGGATTTACATCCCGCGATTTAGAAATATAGGTGGAGCCACCAACCGTAAAGATTTCATTAGGGGTTACGGCTATCAAGGAGGTGCCAACCGCGGAAACTGGACCGAAATTGTCAACGAAATGGCCTATGGTGAAGACCTTAAAGAAGCCGTAATGAAACCCGGTGGATGGCGTATAGGTATGACCGGATTCGGTGAAACCCTTCCCTATCACGAAAATAAAATGTACCTCGACCATAGCAAAAAAGACCAATGGGGACTGCCCACTGTCACTTTTGATGCAGAGATCAAGGAAAATGAAAAAATCATGCGTAAGGACATGATGGTACAGGCGGCCGAAATGCTCGATGCAGCAGGCTTTAAAAATATTAACCAATACGACAAGGGATATTCTATGGGATTGGGAATACATGAAATGGGAACGGCCAGAATGGGACGCGATCCCAAAACCTCTGTTCTCAATAAGAACAACCAACTCCATGCAGTACCCAATGTATATGTCACCGATGGCTCGGGGATGACCTCGGCCGGAAATCAAAATCCATCATTGACCTATATGGCTTTGACTGCTAGAGCAGCCGATCATGCTGTAAAAGAACTTAAAAAAATGAATCTATAATAAACGATACTATGGACAGAAGAAAAGCTTTAAGAACAATAGGTTTTGGAACCACAGCCATTACGGTTACCCCTGCGGTGGTCGGCATGCTTCAAAGTTGTCAAAGTCAGACCTCATCATACAAACCCATCCACTTTTCAAAAGACCATTTTTCTATACTTTCACAACTGATGGATTTGATAATTCCAAAAACGGACATACCCGGAGCGGTTGAATTAAAACTACCGGAATTTTTGGACGGGTTTATTGATGTCGTTTTTAACAAGTATGCGCAACAAAGAGTGGTCGGCGGTTTGGATCACTTTATTGCAGAAGCCCTAAAAGATTCGGCTAAAAGCACTGCAGCTCGCCTGAACGCATCCGATTGCGACGCCCAATTGGCCAAATATCTTAAAGCCGATCAGCAACAGCAAAAGGCTTGGAATGATGAAAACAGTGCCTACCAAAAAGCGGTCAAAAAAGACAGCACCCTTGCTGCGCCGGCATCGGCCAAGGCCCATGAGTTTGCGATGCAACTTCGCTCCTTGACCATCAACGCTTTTAAAACCAATGAGTACATCGGCGAAAACGTATTGGTTTATGCTCCCATTCCCGGAGAACAAAAAGGATGTGTGGACTTGGTGGAGGCTACCGGAGGAAAAGCTTGGTCGCTATAAGGTTCTGAAATACTCTGCCAAGGCTCGGGTTTCCTCTTGCGAAAGGTTTTGGTTGAGCATCATCACGTTGTTGTACTCTTTGAGTAAAGCGATGGCTGTCTCGTCTTTTGCTAACATCTCTGTAGGATTGAGTATCATGTTCATCACCCAAGCCGGACTTCTGCGGTTATAAATCCCTTTCATGGCAGGACCGATCAGTTTGCGACCAGTCATATGGCAAGCAGTACATTTTTGCTTGAAAATACCCGCGCCCTCATCGGCCAATGCTTGATTGATCTCGGCTTCAAAGTTCATCGATTTGATCGGACCAATCCCTTGATTTTCAAGGTTGTCAGCGGCTTTTTCAACTTCCTTTTTTTCAGCTTTTTTTTCAGTAGTGGTGCGCTTGTATTTAAAAGGTTTCTTTTTTTCTTTTTTGGGGCCACAAGCAGTTACCAACGCCAAAACAAACAATAGGGCTAGGGATTTCTTCATGATTGGATTTTTTGTTTTTTGTGATTAAGAATCAAAATTACTAAAGAAAGGATGATTAAAACCTCCCGTCTATAAATTTTTTAGCCAATGGATACTTTGCCTTGGGCCTTGATGGGTTTTTTGGAAACCAAATAAACGCCCAGCATGATCACCAAACAAGCCACTGCCTTGACCCCATCCAACGCATCGTTTCCAGTATAAACGGCATAGCTAATGGCAATGATGGGTTGTGCATAGGCAAAAGCACCCACGGTCGATGCTTGTAAATTTCTCAGGGCATAGAGGTTGAGCAGATAGGTGGAAAAGGTCGTTCCCAAGACAACAAAGGCCACCCTCCATAGCACCTCGAGCGGCATGTTCGGCCAATCCACCTCATTGTATTCCTGCACCGTAACGGGAAAGGTCAGTACAAAACCGATCAAAAATAACCACTTCATGATCGTGACCGTATTGTATTTTTCTGATAGGGGTTTTACCACAATGATAAAACCGGAAAAGAAAATGGAGTTGATCATAAACAGTATATTTCCCGTCAGTACATCGGGAGCATCGCTAGTATTTTGGGTGCCATAGAGTACAAGCATCAGAGCACCAGCAAATCCCATGGTGATGCCCAAAAATTTTCGCATTCCAATTTTTTCACCCAAAAAAAGATAGGAGAGTAGTAGTATAATGATGGGATTAGTGGTAGCAAAAATCCCACTGTTTACGGGAGTAGAGAGCTCCAGTCCTTTGAAAAAAGAAAGCATATTGATGCACATTCCCATCAAGCAGGCCAAGAACAAACGAAAGTAATCCCGGCGTTCGATCTTTTCTTTAGGCAAAAACAAACTGAGCAGCCAAAAGAGCAGGGCCGCCCCCGCGGTACGGATAAAAATAAAACCAAATGCCCCGACATAATCTGGCATTACCACCTTGGCCACCGTATGGTTCAGTCCATAGATGATAGTGGCACCAGCAGCCGCCAGAAGTGCCCAGATTCTAGTGTTCATCCACCCATTTTTTGGCAACAGCCACTACTGCTTTGTTGTTGCCAATAAATATGTTCTCATCATAGATCAGGACGGGGCGTTTTAAAAAAGTATAATGTTCCAATAAAAGGGCCCTATAGTCTTCCTCTGAGAGTTGTTTTTCTTTTAAGTTGCGCTTTTTATAAAGTTGGGCCCGTTTACTGAACAAAGCCTCATAGCTACCAGCCAGCTTTTTCATCCTTTCCACTACCTGGGCAGTGAGTGGCTCTCCTTTAATATTGACAACCCTAACAGATGAGGGAAGATCTAATTCTCTGTGGATTCGCTGGCAATTGTTACAGCTACTCAAAGAATAAAAAGTTCGCATATCATAAAAATAGATTCACAAAATAAGTCAATAAATGTAAAATATGGGTGAATTTACCTGGATTTAAACTTTTTGTTTTTCTGAAAGCTATTCTTTAATTACAAATCAAACATTAAAAATCAAAAAAGCGCAGTGCTAACGCACGAATCTTTCGTGTGGTAGTTGAAATTGATCCCGTTGGTGCAAGTGTACTTGCTCGAGTCGTAAAAGGATTTTCTTAGTTCGTGTTGTTATAGTTTTGTCCCTCGTTTTTTTATTTTACTACAAAATTGTAATTTAAATAGTATTAGTAAAAAGTATTATTTAAAAACGATGCAACTAGATTTCAGTGAAACATTACTGGTTATTCTAATACCTCTTATCCTTTCTATAGCAAAAGTAAAAGATATTTTTGTTGTCATAGCTGGTATTGTATCTGTTATTTGAGTAGCTATCCAAATTATAGATAAACTCAGAAAGTGGAACAAATAATTCCCAATTGGCCTGTCTGCAACAGGCAGTCGTAAGTATCTTAGCCCGAGCCATAAAAACTCTTTGAATTGACCAGGACATTTATCAAAGACAAAGAAAAAGCTAAAACCTTTGTTGAAAAGATCGAGGCGACTGTGGATGACAAAATGGAACAACGTCATCAATATCTTGCCACCAAATCAGACCTTGCCAATTTAAAAGTCGATTTATTTGGTAGGATTGGTTCAATTTTTGTCTATTGTAGCCAGTGTATTGGCTATTTTTTCTTTTTTGCTTCGATAGATGCCCATTGTCGTCCGATTGGGTCGCCGAGTATATGCTTATTCCCGGTATAATAGTGCCTGCAGCCTTAGCACGGAAGCTCGCGCCAGCGGATGAAATAAGTTGTATGTCTTTCATATTTCAGATCATCAATAAACTTTCTACAAAATCCAATACCTTTGCAGTGATATAAAACAGTGTGATGGACAAAAAACTTCGTTTTAACAGCACCACCATTCATGGTGGTCAGAAGCCGGACAAGGCCTATGGAGCGGTGATGCCGCCCATTTATCAAACCTCGACCTATGTCCAAACCACTCCCGGGGGGCATCAAGGCTATGAATACAGTCGCACGCACAATCCCACCCGAACGGCCCTGGAGCGATCCATAGCCAGCATCGAAAATGCAAAACACGGTTTGGCCTTTGCCTCTGGTATGGCGGCCATGGATACAGTTCTCAAACTCTTTCAACCCGGTGATGAGATCATCTCCACCGACGATCTCTATGGCGGGTCCTATAGGCTGTTGACCCAAATCTTTGAAAAATACGGATTGAAAATACACTTTGTCAATATGGAAAAGGCTGAAAATATTGCGCCCTACCTTAACGACAAAACCCGATTGATCTGGATCGAAACCCCCACCAATCCCATGATGAAGGTGGTGGACATTAGCGCCGTTGTCGCCCTTGGAAAAACCCACAACGCCTTGGTGGCAGTCGACAACACCTTTGCTTCACCCTATTTACAACAACCCCTCGACTTGGGGGCCGATATCGTCATGCACTCCGCCACAAAATATTTGGCCGGGCATAGTGATACCGTTTTGGGGCTTTTGGCAGTCAATGATGACGATCTGCAAGAAAAACTCGCTTTTATCCAAAACTCGGGTGGAGGCGTTCCCGGACCTATGGACTGCTTTTTGACCCTAAGAGGCATCAAAACCCTTCACTTGAGGATGCAAAGACATTGTGAAAACGGTGCCGCTGTAGCCATTTACCTCCAACACAACTCCAAAATTGAAAAGGTCTATTGGCCGGGTTTTGTGGATCATCCTAATCACGAGGTGGCCAAAAAACAAATGAAAGCCTTTGGGGGAATGCTCTCTTTTGTCCCTAAAGGAGGAGACCTGGAAACGACCAAGGAAATCGTGGAAAACTTACAAATTTTTACTTTGGCCGAATCCTTGGGAGGAGTAGAAAGCTTGGCCGGGCATCCCGCCTCCATGACCCATGCTTCCATCCCCAAAGAAATTCGTGAAAAAAGTGGAGTCGTAGATGGATTGATTCGCCTCAGCGTTGGCGTTGAAGATGTTCAGGATCTGATCGAAGATCTGGATCAGGCCATCGGTTAGAATAATTTTATTTTTCATGGAACTTCCAAAATATAAAAAAATATACTTTGCCTCCGACAACCACTTGGGATTACCTAATGAAGAAGAAAGTCGGGATCGGGAAAAGCATTTTGTCGCTTGGCTGGAAAAGGTGAGAAAAGATGCTGCGGCCATATATCTGCTGGGCGATCTCTTCGATTTTTGGTTTGAATACAAAACGGTCGTTCCCAAAGGCTTTGTTCGGGTTTTGGGCAAATTGGCCGAGCTTTCCGATGCCGGTATTCCCATCACCTTTTTTGTCGGCAATCATGACCTGTGGATGCGGGATTATTTCCAAAAAGAATTGGGGATCGTTGTCCATTATCAACCCGTGGAACTCAACGTAAATCAAAAAAAGTTTTTCATTGGACATGGCGACGGCTTAGGCCCGGGAGACAGAGGTTACAAATGGATGAAAAAAGTGTTTACCCATCCATTGTCAAAGTGGTTGTTTCGCTGGATGCACCCTGATTGGGGAGTCCGATTGGGTCAATACCTGTCCCAAAAGAATAAATTGATATCCGGGGAGGAGGATGTCAAATTTTTGGGGGAGGAAAAAGAATGGCTTGTGGCTTATTCCCAAAAAAAATTAAAAGAAGAACACTTCGATTATTTTGTTTTCGCCCACCGTCATTTGCCTTTGGAAATTGAGTTGAATCAAAATTCCAAATACATCAATTTAGGAGATTGGATCATCCACAATACCTATGCAGTTTTTGATGGGACTACCATGAACTTAAAAACTTGGAAATAAGTTTAGCTGATGATCGAAGCCAAATCGCTTACCCTTGAAAATACTGTGATCGTTGGGATCATCAACAGCCGGCAGGATGAGATCCAATCCAAGGAATACCTTGACGAATTGGCCTTTTTGGCGCATACGGCCGGGGGGTCAGTACTCAAACGTTTTGTTCAAAAAATGCAGATCCCCAATCCCAAAACCTTTATCGGGTCGGGAAAAATGGCAGAAGTCGAACATTTTGTCAGCGAAAATCAAGTGACTACCGTAGTCTTTGATGATGAGTTGACCCCCGCCCAGCAGGGGAACATCGAAAAAATATTGCGTTGTAAAATACTAGACCGTACCGGTTTGATCTTGGATATTTTTGCCCAACGTGCCCAAACCAGTTATGCCCGTACTCAGGTAGAATTGGCGCAATATGAATATTTGTTACCCAGACTCAAGGGACTTTGGACACACCTGGAACGTCAACGCGGGGGAATCGGAATGCGCGGACCGGGAGAAACCGAGATCGAAACCGACCGTCGAATTGTCCGGGATAAAATTTCGCTTTTAAAGAAAAAGTTGATCACCATCGACAAACAAATGGCTACCCAAAGGGGCAACCGTGGGGCATTGGTAAGGGTAGCACTTGTGGGCTACACCAATGTGGGGAAATCGACCCTGATGAATGTCATTGCCAAAAGTGATGTTTTTGCCGAAAACAAACTTTTTGCCACCCTCGACACTACCGTACGAAAAGTGGTCATTGGTAATTTGCCTTTTCTGTTGAGCGATACGGTCGGGTTTATCCGGAAACTGCCCACCCAATTGGTTGAGTCTTTTAAAAGCACTTTGGACGAGGTACATGAAGCCGATTTGTTGCTGCATGTGGTAGACATTTCCCATCCCAATTTTGAAGAGCACATCCAATCGGTCAACCAGATTCTCGGTGAAATCAATAGTCTGGACAAACCCACACTTATGGTGTTCAACAAAATTGATGCTTACCAAGCCGAACCTTGGGATGAAACTGATTTGGTGGCAGAACGCACACCTAAGCACTACAGCCTCGAAGAATGGCAAAATACATGGATGCATCCGGTCAACGACCGGGCGCTGTTTATTTCAGCCCTGAATAAAGAAAATCTCAAGGCTTTTCGGGAAAGGGTCTATACCGAAACCCGAAAAATTCACATCACCCGTTTTCCCTACAACCATTTTTTGTATCCGGAGGGACTCAACAGACAATGAGCCATGAAGCGACAGGCTTTTTTGGTCAATACTTTCTGTGGGCCACGTAGGCATTGGCTTGTGCCTTGGGCAACAAAAGTACGTCGGCTATGTTCACGTGGTCGGGAGCTTGGGCCATATAGAGGATAAGAGCGGCGACATCTTTGGCGTGGAGCGGTGTAAGTCCCTCATAAACTTGGGAGGCTTTGTCTTTGTTTCCTTTAAACCGCACTTCTGAAAATTCGGTATCGACCATACCTGGGTGAATGGCACTTACCTTGATCCCTAAAGGATTCAAATCCAAACGAAGTCCTTGGGTAAAGGCATCAACGGCGAATTTACTGCTACAATATACACTTCCATTGGGATAGACTTCCTTTCCTGCGATGGAGCCCAAATTGATGATGTGTCCTGTTTTTCTTGAAATCATGGAGGGCAAAACGGCCTTGGTCACATACATCAACCCTTTGAAATTGCTGTCGATCATGGCATCCCAATCGTTCAAATCAGCTTTGTGGACGGGGTTGAGGCCGTGGGCATTTCCCGCATTGTTGATCAAAATATCAACGGATGAAAAGGCTTCCGGCAGGGAATTGATCTTTTCAAAAACTTTTTTTCTATCCCCTACATCGAAAACCAAAAGATGCGAGGGGGTATCGAGTTGCGCCTGCAGTTTTTTTAAACGATTTTCTCTTCGGCCACACAAGATCAAGCGGGCCCCCTCGGCGGCCAATGCTTCTGCTACTGCCCAGCCAATTCCACTGCTGGCTCCCGTAATCATGATGTTTTTTTCTTTCATGGTTTTTTTGTTTTTTGGATGGTTTCACAACAGCGATGAGCAGTCATTTTTTTCAACCGACAAAATCCGAAAGCGAGACCCTTAGGCTCTTGCTCAATTGTTTTATGTTAAGACCTCTCTAAAGGGATTGCATATTATCCTTTTTCTCTTTTGTTTCTTTTTTAAATTCTCTTAAATTAGGATTTCTAAAATAGGGACTATTCCGGATCGAAAAAACCCCGCGAGCTCCTTATTTTTAACCAATTATTAACAAGTTAACAAAAAAATATTTTTCAATTTTGCACCCCAACAAAATGATTTAATAGGTATTTTACTATGGAAGAAACAATGAATAAGGCTGTTGACATTAAAGCGATCAACGAAAAGATCGAAAAAGAAAGTGCCTTTGTTGATCTACTGACCCTTGAAATCAATAAGGTGATCATAGGACAAAAAGAGATGGTTGAGCGTTTGCTCATCGGTCTATTGGGTCGCGGTCATATCCTTCTAGAAGGGGTTCCCGGTCTGGCCAAGACCCTTGCCATCAACACCCTCAGTCAAGCGGTAAAAGGTCAATTTAGTCGGATTCAGTTTACCCCCGATTTGCTTCCTGCGGATGTTATTGGAACGATGATTTACAACGTAAAAGAGAATGATTTTACTATCAAAAAAGGACCCGTATTTGCCAACTTTGTCTTGGCAGATGAGATTAACCGGGCCCCGGCTAAGGTCCAGTCAGCTTTGCTTGAAGCCATGCAGGAAAAGCAGGTGACCATTGGGGATACCACCTTTAAACTCCCTGCTCCCTTTTTGGTAATGGCCACTCAAAACCCCGTAGAGCAAGAGGGAACCTATCCCTTGCCGGAAGCTCAAGTGGATCGTTTTATGCTCAAAACTATTATTGATTATCCCAAGTTGGAGGAAGAACAAATTATTGTTCGTTCCAACCTTAACAATGTGAAAGAAAAAGTCAATGCTGTAGTAACCACCAAGCAGATTGAGACCGCGCAAGCCACCGTAAGGGAAATCTATATGGATGAAAAAATTGAAAAATACATCCTCGATCTGGTTTTTGCTACCCGTTATCCGGAACGCTACAACTTGGCCTCCATCAAACCCTTAATTAGTTTTGGTGCTTCTCCCCGTGGAAGTATCAATTTGGCCACTGCTGCCAAATGTCACGCCTTTTTAAAACACCGAGGCTATGTCATTCCTGAAGATGTTCGTTCTGTCATATACGATGTATTGAGGCACCGTATCGGATTGACTTACGAAGCCGAGGCAGAAAACGTGACCACTGAAGATTTGATCAGCCAAATTATCAATGAGGTTGAAGTCCCATAGGACTTACGTTTTTTTTACTTCAAATTCTAGAACCCATGGACACTAAGGAGCTCTTAAAAAAAGTTCGTAAAATTGAAATCAAGACCCGTCGCTTGAGCGATAATATCTTTGGAGGAGAATACCACAGTACCTTCAAAGGTAGGGGAATGACTTTCAGTGAAGTGCGCCAATATCAATATGGGGATGATGTGAGAAGCATCGACTGGAATGTGACAGCCCGCTACAACGAACCCTTTGTAAAAGTTTTTGAGGAGGAAAGGGAGTTGACCCTCATGTTGATGATCGATGTCAGTGGATCAGAGTTGTTTGGTACTCAAGGACAATTCAAGAGAGAGGAATTGACCGAAATCGCCGCAACATTGTCTTTTTCGGCCATGCAAAACAATGATAAAGTGGGATTGATCCTCTTTTCCGATCAGATAGAATTGTTCATCCCACCCAAAAAAGGACGTTCTCATGTTTTGCGGATCATACGTGAACTTTTGGAATATAAACCCCAAAGTCAAAAAACGAGTATCCGCAATGCCCTTGAATTTTTATCGGGAGTGATGAAAAAGAAAGCCATAGTCTTTATGATGTCCGATTTTATGGACAGTGGCTATGAAAAGACCCTGAGGATCGTAGCCAAAAAACATGATCTAACAGGGATTAGAATCTACGACCGACACGAAGAAAATATACCCAATATCGGTTTGGTTCCCATGTTGGACAACGAAACGGGTCAGACGGCTTGGGTCAATACCCAATCGGCCAGCGTTAGAAAAGCATATGTAGACCAATACCGTTTTGTGGTGAGCGAATTTGAAAACCTCTTTCATAAAAATGGTGCAGGAACTTTGCACAGTAGGCTGGACGAGAGCTATGTCAAAAAGTTGTTGAACTATTTTAAATCCAGAGGCTAAATGAAGGGAAACATTTTGCTTTTATGGGCCTGTCTATTTTCTACACCTTTGCTTTTTGCCCAAATGGGCTACGATGTGCAAGTGGCAGTAGATACCACCAAAATGCGGATAGGAGAACAAATAGAATACATTCTTCAAGTAAAGGCTGACTCTAGCGCACAGATCACTTTTTCAGAGCAACCATTTTTTGCGCCTTTTGAAGTTTTAGAAGAAAGTCCTATCGACACCATCAGAGCCCAAAGTCATTATCTTTTTACTAAAAAATACGCCCTGATACAGTTTGACTCCGGGTTCTACTGGTTGCCTCCCCAAAAGGTAATGGTCAACGGTTTTTCCAAAATATCAGATTCCCTTCTGGTTCAGGTGGCTAACGTTCCAGTTGACACCCTCAAACAAAAACTTTTTGACATCAAACCTGTTGCAGAAGTAGCGCAAAATTTTGATGCCCTCACCCAAAGTATTGTTTATGGGGCATTGGCGGTATTATTATTGGTGGCATTGATTTACGCCTTTTTCTTTGCCAAAAAAAGAAGAGAAGAACGCAAGAGAAAATTGCCTCCCTTCGAACGTGCGATTGAGGAACTAAAAGCCCTGGAAACTGTTACCCCCTCCTTACAAGAGGAATACAAACGGTACTATTCACGGCTGACCGATGTATTGAGGCGCTATTTGGAAGAAGAAGCCAAAATCTCCGCTCTGGAGAGCACCACCGATGAGCTATTACTAAAATTAGAGGCTTTAAAACAATCGGGGCAGTTGGAGTTGGAAAGGAAAACGATTAAGAACCTCAAAACGGTTTTGCAAACCGCCGATTTGGTCAAGTTTGCCCGATCTACCCCCGAGTTTGGCACTACCGCCAAAGACAGGGAATTGGTGGAAGGTGTAGTGATAGAAGCCAAAGAGGCCTTGCCGGAACCCACGCCCGAGGAGATTCGAGAGCGAGAGGAATACCGTCTTTTACTGGCTAAAAAAAGAAGAAAAAAACAGTTGCAGTGGGGCTTGGCGTCTGTTGGAATATTGATGATTTTAAGTTTGGGAATCGCCATAGGGATGTATGGTTACTATCCGGTAAGAGATACCTTGGTGGGATATCCTACCATACAACTGAAAAATAAGGAGTGGGTGACCAGTCAATATGGAACCCCTCCCGTAAAAATTTCTACTCCGGAGGTATTGAGAAGGGTAAAAACAGAAAAGGGAGGTGCATTGCGTTTTTCCTCTGGTAATTACGATGCTCCTTTCTATATCGATCTGGTATTTACCAAAAAACCGCCGAAGCAGCAGGGAGAAGAAGCTCCTTCAAAAGAAGATCAGCAGGCCCAACAGAAAGAAAAAGTTCAAGAATTGATCAATGCCATCATCAATGATTTTCAATCCAGAGGGGCGGTCAACATTCTGATCAAAGAGGAAGAAATCACTACCTTATCTGGCATTCCGGCACTTAAAATTTTTGGAACACTCGATTACCCAAAAAAAGGAAAAAGCAAAAGAGTACGCTGCAATTATACCACTCATGTATTTGATTTTGAACAGGGGGGGATCAACCTTACTTTGCTGTACGAAAAGGAGGATCGATATGGAGAATCCATTGAAAAAAGGGTCATGGACAGTTTTGAATTGATAAAAGAATTATAGAAGATGTTTGAAGGTATTTACTTTGCGAATACCGATTACCTTTGGCTGCTGCTTGCGCTGCCGCTGTTGGTGGGATGGTATGTCTTTAGCCGAAAAAAAATACAAGCGGTTTTAAAAATTTCTTCTCTCAATGGCTTTCGGGCAAAGTCCAGTTTTTTGGCCCAATTACAGCCTGCCTTGTTTGTTCTGAGAATTTTGTCTCTCGCTTTGATTGTAATGGCTTTGGCCCGCCCCCAAACCATGGATGTCTCTACCCGAACCAAAACCAATAAAGGAATTGATATCGTCATGGCCATAGACATTTCTTCCAGTATGTTGGCACAGGATCTAAAACCCAATCGCTTGACTGCCCTCAAAAGGGTAGCGGCGTCTTTTGTCGATGACCGCATGAGCGACCGGATAGGATTGGTGATTTATGCGGGAGAAAGTTATACCAAAACTCCCATCACCAGCGATCGTGCTATTGTCAAAAATGCCTTGGGAGAAATTCAATTTGAGGGATTGATCGAGGATGGAACTGCTATTGGAATGGGATTGGCTACTTCGGTAAACCGTCTTAAAGACAGCCGTGCCAAAAGCAAGGTCATCATCCTGTTGACAGACGGGGTGAATAACTCCGGATTTATCGATCCTAAAATCGCCAGTGAATTGGCCGTAGAGTACGAAATTAAAACCTACACCATAGGATTGGGAAGTAATGGAACTGCAAGGGCACCCGTAGGACTTTTACCCAATGGAAAATTCCAATACGGAATGACCAAGGTAGAAATTGATGAGGAATTGCTAAAGACCATTGCCGAAAAGACAGGAGGATTGTACTTCCGTGCAACTGATAATAAAAAGCTGGAGGAGATTTATGAGGAAATCAACAAGCTGGAAAAAACCGAAATCGAAGAGTTAAAGTATTATAATTACGATGAAAAATTCAGGCCTTTGATATTGTTGGCATTGGCTTTGCTGTTTATAGAATGGTTAATGAGAAATACCCTTTTTAGAAGTTTTATTTGATATGTATCAATTAGACGCACCTTTTTACTTTTATGGTTTGGGCATCTTGCCCATACTCTGGGTGGCCTATTTTTTGGTGATGGGATGGAAGCGACGTACTCAAAACCGATTTGCCCACTTGGACTTGATGGAAAAGTTAAGTCCTCACCGTTCAAAGTTCAAACCTGCCTTTAAACTATTGATGCTTTCGCTCGGAATTTCCTTTTTGATCTTGGGTCTGGTGAATCCCAAAATAGGAATCCAACTGGAGACCGTAAAAAGGGAGGGTGTAGACATTGTTTTTGCCATTGACGTATCCAAAAGTATGCTGGCAGAGGACATTGCCCCCAACCGATTAGAGAAGTCCAAACGCTTGGTGTCTGCCATCATCAACCAGTTGGCCAGTGACCGAATTGGCATCATTGCCTATGCTGCCCAAGCCATTCCTCAGTTGCCCATTACCACCGACTATGGAGCAGCCAAAATGTTTTTGCAAGCCCTCAATACCAATATGCTTTCCTCACAAGGAACAGCGCTGGATGCTGCCCTTGACCTCTCGGGAACTTATTTCGACGATGAGGATCAAACCAACAGGGTGGTCTTTTTGATTTCAGACGGAGAAGATCATTCTGAAGAAGGGGCCTCTGCCGCCCAAAGAGGTGCGAATATGGGGATCCGAATTTTTACTTTTGGTGTAGGCACCGACGAAGGGGCTCCCATTCCCATCAAAAGCAATGGGGTGGTAGAGTCCTACAAAAAAGACATGAAAGGGGAGACCGTGATCACCAAAAGAAATCCTGTAATACTCCAAGAGATAGCTGAAGCAGCAGATGGGGAATATGTAGATGGAAACGATACCCAAGCAGTGGTGGATTTTGTGGCAGAAACGCTAAAAAATATGGATAAAAAGGAATTTGAGGCCAAAAAATTTGTGAGCTACAAAGACCAGTTTCAGGCTTTTCTTTTTGCAGGATTCCTATTAATTTTGTTGGAGATGTTTCTTTTTGAAACCAAAACCAAATGGGTACAACGTCTAAATTTGTTCAACGAAAAATGATGCACAAGCCGATCTTTTTTTGGGTACTTCTATTTTTTGGGATGTCATTGATGGCCCAACAGGGGGAAGTGATCAATCATATCTATGATGGAAATGAACAAGCCTCTGCCGAGCTTTTTGACGAGGCAGAAATGGCCTATCGCAGGGCGCTGTCAAAAGCCCCCGAAATACCGGAGGCCATGTATAACCTTGGAAATACCCATTTCCAAGAACAGGATTTTGATGAGGCCAAACAACGCTTTTTTCAAACCCAAAAATTTGCGGAGAACAAATCCAGCAAACACCATGCTTTCCACAACCTTGGCAATGTGTTCATGAAACAAAAAGACTATGCCAAGGCCGTAGAGGCCTATAAAAATGCCCTGCGAAATAATCCCGAGGACGAAGAGACCCGATATAATTACGCTTTGGCCAAAGATTTGTTGGAAAAGGAACAAGAGCAAGAACAAAACCAAGATCAAAACGATCAGCAGGATCAAAATGATCAAGAGGATCAGCAGGATCAGGACAACAAGGACGAAAGTAAAGAAGGCGATAAGGACAAAGATCCCGGAAAGGAAGATGAGGACAAGGAAGGAGATGAAGTAGAGGATAAAGAGGATAAAAAAGATCAGGGGGATAAAGAAAAACAGAAACAACCGGAGCAGGGGGATTCTGAAAAAGAGCAACCCTCAAAACCTCAACAAACTGAACTTTCTCCAGAGCAGGTCAAAAGCTTGTTGGAAGCGATGAGCAATCAAGAGAAAAAAGTACAAGACAAAGTCAATGCCCAGAAGGTTCAGGGAACACCCGTAAGAGGACAAAAAGATTGGTAAAGATTTATTGATGAAAAATATTTTTGTTAGCGTCTTAGTGATTATGATGGCCCTCGGTCAGGCGATGGCTCAAGGGGTGAGTTTTGAAGCAAAAGTCAGTAAAAGAACCCTGGGATTGAATGAGCGGCTGCGGGTAGATTTTATCATGAATAAAAACGGGGATGATTTTACCCCACCAAGTTTTAGTGGATTCAGAGTCGTTGGAGGACCCAATCAGTCCATCAGCAATTCTTGGGTCAATGGAAAAAGAAGCTTTTCCAAGACCTATACCTATTTTCTGACCCCCACCCAAAAAGGAGCTTTAACCATTTCCCAAGCCACCATTGATATTGATGGAGAAATCTATAAAACAACTCCAGTAAAAATAACTGTTACCGAGGCTGTTGAGGTTCCCAGAGACCCTAATAGCCCGGAGTACTTGATTGATGACAACCTCCATTTGGTAGCCGAAATTTCCAATACCCGGCCCTACCTCAATCAGGCCATCACTGTGGTCTACAAATTGTATTTTAGAAGCCCATTGCGAATCTCAGACGGAAGAGCAGTGGAAAACCCTAAGTATGCAGATTTTTGGAGTCACAACATAGATATCCCCCAGCTTAAGGTAGAAAATGCTACCTACAAAGGGGAACCCTATAATGTAGTGGTTTGGAAGAAGAGTGTCCTGTATCCACAAAAAACCGGAAAACTTACCTTGGAGCCGCTCAGTTTGAGTTTGGTCATCGATTTGCCTTCAAATCGAAGGGACTTTTTTGGCAACCGTCTTCTACAGCAGTCCTCCAGAACGATTACGGCTGGGAGAAGAACCATCGATGTCAAATCATTACCCGAAAAAGGCAAACCGGCGAATTTCATGGGGGCCGTTGGACAATTCAATTTTGATGCATTGATCAATAAAAATACACTAAAAGCTACGGAGTCCTTTGAAATCAAACTCAAGGTGACGGGCAATGGTAACCTTAAGCTATTTAACTTACCCAAACTGGTTTTGCCCAATACATTGGAAGTTTTTGAGCCGGAACACGCTGAAAATGTGAAAACCACGCTGTCCGGTATGCAAGGGAATATTGAGGACAACTACACCGTTGTACCCCGTTTCCAAGGAAAATACCCTGTCGCTTCGGTCTCCTTTTCTTATTTTGATCCCAAAAAAGAAGAGTATTTTACTTTGCGATCCAGCGAACATATAGTAGATGTCTACGGTGGTCCTGTGGCCAATAATTTAAATGACAATACTACATCTGTTGCTGCAAAGCAACTTTTGGCCAATACAGACGAATCTTTCCGATTCATCAAATTGAAACCCAACTTAGAGCCCATCGTCATAAAGAAATTTTGGAACAGTAAACTGTTTTATGCCTTGTTGACTTCCCCCATGTTTTTATTAATTACTTTTGTTCTACTAATGCAGCGCAATCAAAGAATTGCTGGTGATGTGGAAGGATCAAGACTTCGGGTGGCTAACCGTTTGTCCAAAAAATATTTGGGCGAAGCCAAAAAGAATTTAAAAAATAAAACGCTTTTTTACGATGCACTCGAAAGGGCGCTTTACAACTATTTGAAGGCCAGACTAAAAATCAAAGCAGATGACTTCAGCAAGGATAAAATAGCGGAGATTTTGTCCTACAATAAATTGGCAGGAGCGGAAATTCAGTCCTTTATTGCCCTGTTGGAAAACTGTGAAGTGGCCCGATACTCTCCTGCTACCGATGCCAAGATGCAACAGGATTTTGACCAAGCTCTTTCTGTAATTTCTAATATTGATAAAAAAATATGAGAAAGCTTTTGATGCTCCTTTCTGTTTTATTTTTTTATTGCTCATTGGCTTTGGGTCAGGAAACAGAAACCACTTTCGAAAACGCCAATTCTGCCTATAACGCCGGACAGTTTGAAAAAGCGGTGATGCTTTATAAAGAGATTTTGGAGAGCGGCCGGCACAGTGCCGAACTCTATTTTAACTTGGCCAATTCATATTACCGTTTGAACCAAGTGGGGGAGAGTATATTTTATTTTGAAAAGGCGAAACAACTGCGACCAAAAGATGAAGACATTAATGTGAACAGCGCTTTTGCTCAAAACATGGCCATAGATGCCGTAGAGGTATTACCCAAATCCCAAGTCACCCAATTGCAAGAAAAGACCATTGACCTGTTTTCTCAGGATGGTTGGGCTTATTTTATTATTTTTTTGGCTTGGTTATTGGTTCTTTTTTGGGGGCTTTACTTGTGGAACAAGGCTCCGGTGATCAAAAGAACTTTCTTTGTGTCCACCCTAGTGGTTGGATTGTTACTGATCGGTTCACTGTTAATTGCTGTGGTCAAATCCTCCAACACTGCCGACACTACCTATGGTATACTGTTTAATGAAAAAATGGAGGTATGGGCGGAGCCTAATTCTCGTGCAGAGGGTCTATTTTTATTACATGAGGGAACAAAAGTTCAAATGTTGGATCAACTCCAAGAGTGGCAAAAAATTAGAATTGCCAATGGCTCAGAAGGCTGGATCAAAAACGCCAAAGTCAGAAGCCTAAAAGGATTTAAATGAGATCTTCCGGGAGCTCTTTTGACAATTCGCTTCCCCAACTAAAAAGGTATTCTCCCAATTCGGTAATTGGTTCGTAAAGAATAGAACTTTCCATCATTTCAGCATCGATAATTGTGATCCATGTGTTGAGTTTTTCCAAAAAAAACAAAGCCACACTCATCAATATCGCCCATTTTAATAAACCGAAGAAAGCGCCCAAAAATTTGTTGAACAGTCCTAGTGAGGCCTTACTGATGATTTTGGTCACCGCTTTGGCCAAGACCGATATGCCATAGACAATGATGATAAATACGATAAAATAGGATACTGTTTGGACGGCCACAGGACTCCAATCAAAGAATTCATTTAACAGATCGGCAATATAACCGGAGAATTTTACCGCCCCCAATAGCCCAAAAAACAAGGCTCCCAAACTGGCTACCTCAACAACAAAACCCTTATAAAAACCTTTAAGAAATCCAAAACCTAAGGCAATGGCCAGTATGATATCGATTGTATTCACTAGTGCGAATGTACTTTTTTTTTGGGAATCTCTCTCCGAGATTAACCCTAAAGCCAGTATCTTTGAGGGTGCAAAAAAGTCAAAGCAGAGATAAAAAATTAAAGGAGCGTTGGGATCAATTGCTTATTGTCCTCACTGAGCGTTTTTCCGACGGTGAAGCCTTGGATGTCGAAGGCGTTTTGTATTTGATCGGTTTGCAAGAATTGGGTCAGGTTCATCAAAAAATGAAAAAAGACGATAATGTTAACTTGATTCATATTGGAATTTGTACGGTTCTGGAACCCTACGGTTACTATCGATTTGATTTTTTTGATAAAGAAGGCTGGCCCCATTTTGAACTTTTGGAGGAGTTGCCCCCGCTCAAGCCCGGGGAACAGAGTATTTTGATGAAAGAAGCACTGGTGGAGTATTTTTTAAAACGTGAGCTAATTCAATAAATGTTTACTTTTGTCGCATGATTGATAAGATTAATGAAAACCTGACCTTGGTCAATGCTTTTGACGCACAGTCCAAAGAAGAGGTTGAAGCTTTTAGGATAAAATACTTGGGTAAAAAAGGCATTTTAAATGACTTTTTTGCGGCCTTTAAAGAGGTACCTCCAAAGGAGAAGAGAGACTATGGACAGGCACTCAATACCCTCAAAAATGCTGTTGCCGAAAAGGTAAAAACCCTGCAAGCCCAAACCATCGATACTGCCTCTCATGGTGATCAAGGTGATTTATCCAGACCGGGTTTTCCCATAGAGTTGGGTTCCCGACACCCCCTTTCCTTGGTCAAAAACAGAATTGTAGAAATTTTTTCTCAGATTGGTTTCAACATTTCTGAGGGCCCGGAGATTGAGGACGACTGGCACAATTTTACCGCTTTAAATTTACCGGAATATCATCCTGCCAGAGACATGCAGGATACTTTCTTCATTCAAACCGACCCTGATATTTTGCTGCGGACCCATACCTCTTCTGTACAAGTGAGGTATATGGAAAACAATCAGCCTCCCATTCGAACCATTTCTCCGGGAAGGGTTTTTAGGAACGAGGCTATCTCTGCTAGAGCGCATTGTATTTTCCATCAGATAGAGGGTTTGTATATTGACAAGAATGTCTCTTTTGCCGATCTAAAACAGACCTTGCTTTACTTTACTAAAGCCTTATTTGGAAAGTCAAAAATACGCTTGCGTCCTTCTTATTTTCCCTTTACTGAACCCAGTGCCGAAGTTGATATTTATTGGGGACTGGAGACAGAAACAGATTACCGTATCACTAAAGGAACAGGTTGGCTGGAGATTATGGGATGTGGTATGGTCGACCCCAATGTCCTAAAAAACTGTAATATCGATCCTGAGGAATATTCTGGTTACGCTTTTGGGATGGGTATTGAAAGAATTGCCATGTTGTTGTACCAAATTGGAGATATTCGTCTGTTTTTTGAAAACGACGTTCGTTTTCTTTCCCAATTCCAATTGGGAAATTAATCCAATTTTTTGACCAGTTTTTTTAAGACTTTCTCCGGGGTTTTTCCCAAGTAGAGAATGCTGTAAACAGCATCTATGATTGGAACTCTGGTGGAGTAATTTTGGTTAATCATTTTTGCGCATTGGGTAGCGTAATATCCTTCTGCTACCATCCTCATTTCCATTTGAGCGGCCTTGACTGAATAGCCCTTACCAATCATACTGCCAAAAGAACGGTTTCGGCTGAAAACAGAATAGCCCGTTACCAAAAGATCTCCCAGATAGGCAGAATTGTTTATGTTGCGTTTCATTTTGTAAACATCTTTGATAAAGCGCTTCATTTCCATGATGGCATTACTCATTAATACACTTTGGAAATTGTCATCATATCCCAGGGCATTAGCAATTCCTGAGGCAATGGCATAAATATTTTTGAGCATACTGGCATATTCTGTCCCCATGATATCGTTGGAAATTGTGGTTCGGATGTATTGGGTTTTGAGCATAGCGCCCATCGCTCTTGCCAGTTTGTTTTCCACACAGGCGATAGTGAGATAGGACAAACGCTCCATAGCGATTTCTTCAGCATGGGAAGGACCTACGATGACCCCAATTTTATCTAAGGGAACATTGAGCTTTTTCTTTAGATGTTCTCCCACGATTAACATACTTTCTGGAACGACTCCCTTGACAGCAGAAAAAATTATTTTATCAACTAAGGATTGGTTCAATTTCTCCAATTCACTCGATAGAAAGGCTGAGGGAATGGCAAGGATCAATATATCGGCTTCAGACACCACATGATTGATGTCTGAACTGATCTTTAAACGTTTGGTTTTGAGATTGGCAGCACTGAGATAGTTAGGATTGTGGCGGTGTTTTTTTTACAAAATCGACATTGATGGGGTTTCTGATGTACCACCCCACTTTTCTTTTGTTTCCTGAAAGGATTTTGATCAGCGCAGTGCCCCAACTTCCACCACCCAAAACAGCTACTTTGAGTTTGCTTTTTAAAATCAAATGGGAAATGGTAGGCTTTTGAGAGGGGTATTTCACAGAGTGTTTTTTATCCTATGCCAACCAAGTATCCCAGGGGATTCTGCTCAATAGCAACAACAGCCCCAAACCGTAAAATAATGCAATTCGTAGAAATTTTTTCCCGGGGTCGCTTTGGCGTTTGTGAAGTGACCAGCCCATAGTTATAAGGACAATGGCCAAAATATTGGTGAAAGGATGTTCCACCAAATAAAGCCGAGCTTGAGCATCTTTCATAACACCACCCATTCCCAGATTAGACCATTGGTCAAACCATGGAGAAACGAAATATAAAATCAGACCAATTAACAGTTGTATATGAGAAAATATCAATCCAAACAGGGACAGTCTAAGGTCTCTGGATTCGAAATCTTTTCCTTTGATTTTTCCGGCAATGGCATTGAATATACCGAGAATTAAAACCAGTAAAACCAGATAAGCCCAGTAGGAGTGTACGTTCTTGAGTAGCGAATACATGTTTTAATTTTTTTTGAAAGATACGATATTCTTTGGATCAATAAATGTCCTTAATACAAATAAGAGATTACATCATGGCATTGTAGTAGGAGGGGTCACCTGTAACCTCCTTGTCAAGCCAATGGGGTCTATGAAAGGTTGTATTTTCAGTAGGTAGTTCAATTTCGACCAGTATCAAATTATTGTCGGGGCTTAAAAATTCGTCTACCTCAAAATTAAGTTCTTCCTGTGGAATGATGTATCTGATTTTTTCGATCGGTTTTCCTATGGCGAGTCGAAGTAATGCTTTGGCCTCTTCATAGGGAATGGTAGTTTCCCACTCCAATCGAGTGGTTCCCTCAGTGTTGCTTTTGCCTTTAATGATTAGCTAGCCCTCTTTGTCTTTGATGCGTACTCTCACGGTTCTCCCTGGGTCCTTACTGAGATAGCCCTGAAGAATGTGATGTCGACTGGTGGCTTGGTCCTTAAAGTCAGGGTCAACAACCAAAAACTTTTTTTCAATCTCAGTTTTCATATTTAGAAATTAAGTTCAAATCAACCGTTTTTCTGAAATAATTATCAACAGGGGTTTCAGTAATTTTTTACCCTTTGAGTCATTGGTTACTGTAATGAATAAATCGACTACAAACCATTTAATAAACAGATGATGACAATCAAAAACTATATGGTTGAAACCCTGAGGGTGTTGACCATTCCTTTTTTAATGATGGGCATGGCAGTCAGGTTGATCAAAAGATCTCCTTTGTCTACATAGCCAGTTTTTTGGGCGATTTCATTGATTTGTTCTACTGTTTTGTCAGTGCTTTCAAAACTGTCGTAGAAAAAGGCTTTGACCCCCCAAATGAGATTGAGCTGGGTTAGAATTCTTTTGTTGGGTGTAAAAACCAAAATATGGGAATTGGGTCGCCATGCCGAAACTTGAAAGGCAGTATAGCCACTATTGGTCAAGGTGCATATGGCTTTGGCCTGAACATCATTGGCAATGTGAACGGCGTGATAACAAATGGACTTGGTAATAAACCTAACAGTTCTGATGTTTGGTGGTTTTTGCGGAACAGAGATCAGATCGGAGTTTTCCACACTGCGAATGATGGAACTCATGGTCTGGATCACCTGTACGGGATATTCTCCAACAGAAGTTTCCCCTGAGAGCATCACAGCGTCTGCTCCATCCATTACCGAATTGGCAACATCGTTTACTTCTGCCCGAGTTGCAGTGAGGCTGTCGATCATACTTTCCATCATCTGGGTTGCAATGATGACGGGAATCCGGGCTTTTTTGGCACGTTTGACCAACTCTTTTTGAACCAACGGAACCTCTGCCGGGGGAATTTCTACTCCCAGATCACCGCGAGCTACCATCAGACCATCACAATAAGAAATGATTTTGTCTATGTTGTCAATTCCCTCGGGCTTTTCAATTTTAGCAATGATAGGGATTTTATGGTCGGAGTGTTTTTCGATTAATTTTTTCAAATCCAAAATATCCTCACTGTTTCTAACAAAAGACAAGGCAATCCAATCTACCTTTTGTTTGATGGCAAACTCGGCATCGATTACATCTTTTTCGGTCAATGCAGGCAGAGATATTTTGGTGTTGGGAAGGTTGACCCCTTTTTTGGATTTTAATTTTCCTCCTTGAATTACTTTGGTTTCAACTTTTTCTTTTTTATCGGTTGAAATAACCTCAAAAATCAGCTTACCATCATCCAATAGAATCCTCTCTCCGGGTTGAACGTCTTTGGAGAAATTATCGTAATTCATAAAGACTTTTTCTTTGTTCCCCACAAAAGGTTCACCATTGAGAAATGTGATCTGATCTCCGGGGGCTACAACTGTTCCCTCTTCTACCATTCCAACCCTTAGTTTGGGTCCCTGAAGGTCGGCCAAAATAGAAGTGTTGGAACCTAGCTTTTCACCTAGATCACGAATGATTTTGATCCTTTTTTCGACCTCTGCATGCTCTGCATGAGAAAAATTGATTCTGAAAACATCAACACCCGAGAGTATCATTTCCTCCATCACCTCTACCTTATTCGACGCCGGGCCTAAGGTGGCTACTATTTTGGTTTTTTTTCTTTTGCTCATTAACATAAATTTAGGCTAAGATCGATGTTCAATCGACTTTGGTCAATCGAATAGCGGTATGAAATTTGGTCAATAGATTCCATTCTCTCTATCATTAGCTGTTCTTCGACACCTGAATCAATCTTTAAGATGTAGTCAACATCTTTTAAATCCTGCACCAAATATAATTCTTTTGTTTCAGGTAAATCAAATAAGCCCGTGCCCTTTTGGGCATCATCTTGAAATACTAAGAATCTATTGGAAAACAGCCGGATTTCAATGCCTTTGATGGGGTTGATCCACTCGTAGCTTTCAAAAGGATAATCTGTTGGTGCTCCTGCTTTATTTTTTTTGGTTTGTGCAAATCGACACTGGCATTTGGAGTTGAGTAAAAAGGCGAGAAGATAGGCCTCACAACTACTGTGAATTGCAATAAGAGAAAAATCGTCCTCGTCAATTTCGTCCAAAATGTAATTTTTGACTTTAGCCATTTATCCTTGATTTGATATTCATGGCATGGAAGGCTCTTTTTGCAGCTTTTTCTTCAGACCTTTTTTTGGAGACTCCTCTGGCTTTGACAATTTGTTTTTCATCCAGATAAACTTTGGTGGTATAGTTGTACTCGGGGTCAAGTCCGTTGTCTGTATTGGTTTTAAACTGTATGCTCTTTTTTGTTTTTTGCCCCCATTCGATCAAAAATCCTTTGTAACTCAATACGGTGTGTTGCAGTTGATCAATTTCAACATGCTCCCCCAAGATTTTTTTCATTACAAATTCACTACATTTTTTATATCCTCGATCTATGAAAACAGCCCCGACCAATGCTTCAAGAAGATTTCCGTGGATGTTCTTACCAAAATTCACTTTACTTTTTTGGTCCAGGAAACCGATCAACCCTATTTTTTGACCGATCAGATTCAGATTTTCACGACTGACAATTTTTGCCCGATATTTGGTCAATGTACCCTCTTTTGCGAAAGGAAATCTTTCATACAGAAAGGAAGAGACTACAATGCTGAGTATTGAATCACCCAAAAATTCAAGCCTTTCGAAATTGATCAAATGTCCATCATTATCCTTTAAGTTTTTGGATCGATGGGTAAAGGCGGTATGATAAATATCCTTATTGTACGCTTTGAGTGAAGTAATTTTTCTGAGCCTATTGAAAAACATCGCATCTCCTTTAGCCGATGATTTCAGAAAGTGGCCTAAGAAATTCACATCCTAATTTAGGTAATTTTTTTGAAAACAACGCAGGCGTTGTGTCCTCCAAAGCCAAAGGTGTTGGACAGTGCAACGTCAACAGTTCTTTTTTGGGCCTGTCCCAAGGTGAAATTAATTTTGGGATCCAATTGGTCATCAGCCGTTTGATGGTTGATGGTCGGTGGAACGACACCGTTCTTGATGGCCATGATAGAAGCGATGGCTTCTACAGCTCCTGCAGCTCCAAGCAGGTGACCTGTCATGGACTTGGTAGAATTGATGTTGAGATTGTATGCGTGATCTCCAAAAACAGCTTTTACTGCATTGGTTTCGGCCACATCTCCAAGGGGTGTTGAAGTTCCATGCATATTGATGGCATCAACATCCTCGGGCTTAAGGCCGGCATCTTGCAGACAATTAATCATTACTTTTTTGGCTCCTGTACCTTTAGGATGTGGAGCGGTCATATGGTGGGCATCGGCAGAGAGTCCGCCTCCCGCCAGTTCCGCATATATTTTGGCTCCTCTGGCCTTGGCATGATCGTATTCTTCGAGTATGAGCGCACCGGCGCCTTCTCCTAATACAAAACCGTCTCGATCTTTGTCAAAGGGTCGGGATGCAGTTTTGGGATCATCGTTTCTGGTGGAAAGGGCATTCATGGCATTAAACCCACCAATCCCAGCGATGGTAACTGCGGCTTCAGACCCACCGGAAACGATGATGTCTGCATAACCCATTCTGATATAGTTCAAGGAATCGATCATGGCGTTCGAGGACGAAGCACAGGCCGATACGGTCGCAAAATTGGGCCCCCTAAGTCCGTGTTTCATTGAAATCAACCCCGGTGCTATGTCCGAAATCATCTTAGGAATAAAGAAAGGATTGAAACGAGGTGATCCATCACCTGCAGCAAAATTCAATACTTCGTTTTGGAACGTCTCCAGTCCGCCAATTCCAGCACCCCAAATCACTCCAATCCGATCTCTGTCTTCTTGATCAAAATCCAAACCTGCGTCAGCGATGGCTTCGTCAGTGGAAACCAATGCATATTGCGCAAATCGGTCACACTTTCGGGCCTCCTTTCGATCCATAAAATTCAATGGATCAAAATCTTTTAACTCACAAGCGAATTGGGTTTTGAATCTTGAGGCATCAAAATGGGTGATAGATGCGGCACCACTAGTGCCAGATAATAAACCCTCCCAATATGCAGGGAGGGAATTTCCTATAGGAGTTAGGGCTCCCAATCCGGTAATTACTACACGTCTTGGTTTCATTTAAGCCAAATTTTACTTTGCTTGTTCAATAAATTGAATGGCTTGACCTACTGTGGCGATGTTCTCAGCTTGGTCATCTGGAATCTGAATGTCAAATTCTTTCTCGAATTCCATAATTAGTTCAACGGTATCCAAAGAATCGGCACCTAAATCGTTGGTGAAATTAGCGTCGGCTAAGACTTCATTTTCGTCTACTCCCAATTTGTCAACAATGATTGCTTTTACTCTTGATGAAATGTCAGACATAATTAAAATTTGTTTTTAAATTACTGTGCACAAAAATATAAAACTTTGGATCAAAACAACATTAAGGGAAAAGAATATAACTTTTCTTTGTGAAGAGGTTCCTTAAAGATAAACCAAAAAATCCCTTTATTGTTGATCTCAAAGGAAATTTATATTAAAAAAAATGGTTAAAAGAATTATCCTGTTTGCTTCTGGATCTGGTACTAACGTTGAGAATATTATCAAATATTTTAAACGGAATCCTCAGGTGGAGGTGGTAAATGTCTTCACCAACAACCCAAAAGCAGGTGTTATTGGCCGTATTCGCCCGATGAAAATTCCTGTAAATGTCTTCGATAAGGCACAATTGAACAACGGCTCATTGAGCCGTGAGATAGCGCTTTTAAAGCCCGATTTGATCGTTTTGGCAGGGTTTTTACTGAAAATACCCTTGGATTTTATCACTGCTTTTACAGACAAAATCATCAATATCCATCCCTCGCTACTCCCCAAACACGGGGGTAAAGGCATGTATGGCGATCGGGTGCATCAATCGGTCAAAGATGCTGGAGACAAAGAAACCGGGATCAGTATTCATTACGTAAACGAACATTATGACGAAGGATCCATTATTTTTCAAGCCAAAGCCAAAGTTGGAGAGGAATACAGCATACAGCATATCGCCAATAAAGTTCACCAACTGGAGTACAAACACTATCCTGAAGTGATTGAAAATCTATTATTTCCATAAAATGACGGGCAGAATTAATATTTATACTGATGGTTCTTCACTTGGTAATCCGGGGCCCGGTGGTTATGGTATTATTATGGAGTGGGAGGGAAAGCAATATGTGAAGGAATTTTCTGATGGTTTCAGATTGACGACAAACAACCGTATGGAACTTTTGGCTATCATTGTCGCCCTAGAAACCTTGAAAAAACAACCGATGGAAGTCATGGTTTATTCCGATTCAAAGTATGTGATCGATGCGGTTCAAAAAAAATGGGTGTTCGGTTGGGAGAAAAAAGCATTCAAAGACAAAAAAAATCCCGATCTCTGGCACCGTTATTTGAATATTCATAGAAAGCATAAAGTTAATTTTCATTGGATCAAAGGACATAATGACCATCCACAGAATGAGCGATGCGATCAATTGGCGGTAAAAGCAGCCAAGCAGTCCCCCGTCAATGTAGATGCTTTTTTTGAACAAAATCAAAACAAACCCCTTCCTTCTTAGACCTTTGAAAACTCGTCAATAAATGTTTGGTCAAATAGTCAATTAGCACTGCGAAGTTTATTATTTTTGATATATGAATAATAAATTATTGGTGGTAGGTACAATGGCCTACGATGCCATTTCAACTCCCTTTGGAAAAGTCGACAAAATTTTAGGTGGCGCCGCCACTTATATCGGCTTGTGTGCTTCCCGATTTTCTTTAGACTGTGGAATTGTATCTGTGGTAGGTGAGGATTTCGAAAATGAGCATTTAGAATTGTTGAAAAACCATGGGATTGACCTCTCGGGTGTGGAAAAAGTCCCCGGTGGGGCTACTTTTTTTTGGAGTGGGGAATACCACAATGATCTGAATACCAGAACCACTTTGGAAACCCAATTGAATGTCCTAGAAAATTTTAGACCAAAAATTCCTGAGCATCTGAAAAGCCCCGACATTGTCATGTTGGGTAATTTATCCCCGGATGTTCAGTCGCAAGCCTTGGAACAACTAAAGACCAAACCAAAGCTCGTTGTGTTGGATACCATGAATTTTTGGATGGAACATTTCAGACCCGCATTGGATCAGGTCATTGCAAAAGTGGACGTTATTTCCATTAACGATGAAGAAGCCCGACAGTTGACCCGGGAATACTCTTTGGTCAAAGCCGCCGATCAAATTCATCAAATGGGCCCAAAATATGTCATCATCAAAAAAGGAGAACACGGGGCCTTATTGTTCCATAAGAATGAAATTTTTTGTGCTCCGGCACTCCCTTTAGAGGAGGTTTTTGATCCTACGGGTGCAGGCGATAGCTTTGCCGGCGGATTTACCGGATATTTGACCCAAACGGGAGATATTTCTTTTAATAACATGAAATTGGCTGTCATATACGGATCAGTCATGGCTTCTTTTACTGTTGAAAAATTCGGAACGGAAAACTTGGTCAATTACACCCCCGCCATGATGGCAGCTCGCCTCAAAGCTTTCAAGGAATTAACTACATTTGAGATTGAGATTGAATAAAGCAAACCATTATATAATATGAGTGACGCCATAAAGCACGAGTGTGGAATCGCAATGATCCATTTAAAAAAAGACCTTCATTACTTTAAAGAAAAGTATGGTACTGCTATGTATGGCATCAATAAAATGTATTTGATGATGGAAAAACAGCACAATCGGGGGCAAGATGGTGCTGGTTTGGCTTGTGTTAAATTAAATATGAGCCCCGGCCAACGCTATATTGCCAGAGTGCGTTCCAACGGTCAACAACCCATACAAGATATTTTTAAAAAGGTTAACAAGGGGATAAAACAAGTCACCAAACAACATCCCGATTTGTTGGACAATATCGATCAGTTCAAGCAAGAAGTTCCTTTCGCGGGAGAGTTACTGCTCGGTCATTTGCGTTATGGAACCTTTGGAAAGAACAGCATCGAAAGCGTTCATCCCTTCTTGAGACAGAACAATTGGATGCATCGAAACCTGATTGTTGCAGGAAACTTTAACCTGACCAATGTCACTGAACTTTTTGACACCCTGGTGGAACTGGGACAACACCCCAAAGAAAAAGCCGATACCATCACAGTAATGGAAAAAATCGGTCATTTTTTGGATGATGCTGTGGCCAAGATATACAAGAAACTTAAAAAAGAAGGTTTTACAAAAGCAGACGCCTCCCCGCAGATTGCGGAACGCCTTAGCATGAAAAAGGTGCTGCGCAAAGCTTCCAAAAAATGGGACGGAGGTTATACCATTGCTGGTTTGTTGGGACATGGCGAATCTTTTGTCTTTAGGGATCCCGCGGGTATCCGACCAGCCTTTTATTTCGACGACGACGAAATATTGGTCGTTGCTTCCGAGAGACCGGCCATACAAACGGTCTTTAATGTTGCTTTCCAGGATATTCAGGAACTTCCTCCTGGCTGTGCCTTACTGACCAAAAAATCAGGAGCCGTAAAATTGAGCCAAATTCAAGAAGCTGTAGAACCCAAGCCCTGTTCTTTTGAGCGAATTTATTTCTCCAGAGGAAGTGATGCCGAGATCTACAAGGAGCGAAAAAAATTAGGAAGACTGCTGTTCCCTCAAATCCAAAAAGTCATTAACAACGACTTGGAAAACACGGTTTTTTCCTTTATCCCCAATACCGCCGAAACCTCTTTTTATGGACTTTTGGGTGCTGTTCAAGACAATATTGTCCAATTGCTGAAAGACAGCATACAAAACAAAAAAAATCTTGAAAATGGTGAGCTACAAAAGCTGTTTTCGCTGCGTCCCAGAATTGAAAAAATAGCCATCAAAGATGCCAAATTGAGAACTTTCATCACCGAAGATGCCAGTAGAGATGACCTCGTAGCCCATGTCTATGATGTGACCTACGGCGTTATCAAACCCACCGACAATTTGGTTATCATCGATGACAGTATTGTTAGGGGAACCACATTGGAAAAGAGTATTTTAAAGATGTTGGATCGGCTCAATCCCAAGAAGATAATAATTGTTTCCAGTGCTCCCCAAATCCGTTACCCCGATTGTTATGGCATAGACATGGCCAAAATTGACAACTTTATTGTTTTTAAGGCCACCCTCAAGCTTCACGAAGACCAGAATACTTTAGAACAAACTTTGGACAGCATTTACAGCAATTGCAAACGCAACCAAGAATATCCATTGGAGGAAGTTCAAAATTGCGTAAAAGAACTTTATGAGCCTTTTTCCAATGAACAGATTTCAGCCAAAATTGCTCAAATGCTCAAGGGCGTTAGTATCAAGGCTGAGGTAGAAGTCATTTTCCAAACCATAGAAGGTTTACATCAAGCCTGTCCCAAAAATCTCGGTGACTGGTATTTTTCGGGCGATTATCCAACCCCCGGCGGAAATCGGGTGGTCAACCGCGCTTTTATGAATTTTTACGAAGGAAAATCTGTAAGAGCTTATTAATGAGGACAATAATTTTTTAAAAGAAAGAAAAAAAATTATTGACTAATATAAATAGATTTTGAGTAAAATCCATTCATCAGAAAAAAAAGCATTTTAACGTTTTATTATTAACGACCTGAGGCTTTAATCTACTTTTACAACACCAGAACATAAGTAGGTTAAGTTCATGGTAAGATTTGGGGCAAAAAGGGAGGATTTATCCTCCCTTTTTATTTTCACCCCTTTTTCATTTAGCATTGTCTTACTTATTCTGCTCATACAACTCACTCACTTTTCCCCAGTTAATCACATTGAAAAAAGCATTGATGTAATCAGGTCTTCTGTTTTGGTAGTTCAAATAATAAGCATGTTCCCAAACGTCAAGGCCAAGGATAGGAGTTCCTCCACACCCGATACCCGGCATCAAAGGATTGTCTTGGTTGGCAGAAGAACAAACTTCTACTTTGCCTCCTTGAAGAACGCAAAGCCAGGCCCATCCAGAACCAAACTGAGTAGCCGCTGCATTTGAAAAAGTGGTTTTAAAATCCTCAAATGATCCATAGGCTGCGTCGATGGCTTGTGCCAAAGCTCCAGAAGGTGTTCCACCTCCGTTGGGGCTCATTACTTGCCAAAACAAACAGTGGTTGTAATAACCTCCTCCGTTGTTTCTCAGAGCACCATTGTTCATGTCCAGGTTTTCTAAAATACTCTCGATGGTGTCGGATTCCATTCCCGATCCCTCAAGTGCACCGTTGAGTTTTGTTGTGTAACCATTGTGGTGTTTACCGTGGTGTATCTCCATGGTTTTTGCATCGATATGCGGTTCTAATGCGTCGTTTGCATAAGGTACTTGTGGTAATTCGAAAGCCATAATAATATTTTAATTTTTACAAAAGTAAAATTTCTTTTAATCATTCGGTAAGTGATGATGGCGAAAAAACCTAATTTTAAGAATTATACCAGCATATGAAATCGAGTCCTTTTCAAATCATAAATGCGGCTGCAGGTTCTGGAAAGACATATGCATTGGTCTATGCCTATCTCAAAAAATTACTTTCCCCTCATCACGATGACGGCTATCGGAACATGTTGGCACTGACTTTTACCAACAATGCTGTCAACGAAATGAAGTACAAGATTCTAAACAATCTACACCTACTTGCCCATCATATAGAAGATGCCAAAATCAAAGACATTCGCTCCAGCTTGATCATTGATTTAGAAATCGATTTACCATCACTTCAACAAAAAGCCCAAAGGGTATTGAACAAAATCCTACATGAGTATGCTGCCTTTGAAGTGATTACGCTCGATCGTTTTACCCATAAAATCATAAAGAGTTTTGCTAAAGATTTAAAAATACCCGCCAGCTTTGAGGTTACCCTCGACAGTGATTTGTTGTTGGAAGAAATGACAGAAAATATTTTAGACCAAGCAGGGATAGACAAACCCTTGACCGACACCTTGGTCGCTTTTAGTTTAAGTAAAATTGAAGAACTTAAAAGTTGGAATATCGGTAAAGATTTATTCGACTTCTCAAAACTGTTGCTCAACGAAAATGATCGAGAGCCACTGTCCGTGTTGAAAAAAATTGATCAAAAAGAATTTAAAGCCCAAAAAACAGCCTTCCAAAAACAACTCAGTACACTAAAGAATGAGCTTCGAAATATTGGATCAGACATACTCAAGCTATTGAGCGATAAAGGTTTGACTGAAGATGATTTTAACCGGAAAACCCTTTACAAACATTTTGAAAAAATAGCCTATGGCACTATAGATGGTCTTTATGAAAACCAATTGGAAAAAAACCTTGCCGAAGGACAACGCCTCTACACCCAATCCCTTTCAGAGACCAAAAAAACCATCATCGATTCCTTGATTCCTCAGTTGCTTGAAAGTTTTACCCAAGCCAAATCCAATGTAGGGAGGCTTTTGCTTTTGAGGAGTATCATCAGTCAATGGACTCCTTTGTCGTTGATTGGCCGGATGGAAAAAGGTCTTGAAGAACTACAACTTCCCGAAAACCGCTTGCTTCTCAGTCGATTTAACGAAATGATTGATGAAGAAATTTCGGGTCTTGACGCCCCTTATATATACCAGCGCCTGGGCGAAAAATATCGTTATTATTTTATCGACGAATTCCAAGACACCTCCCGCCTGCAATGGAAAAACCTCATTCCATTAATTTCCAACGCCTTGCAGGGGTTGGATGATGACCATCAAATGGGATCCCTTCTTCTGGTGGGTGATCCCAAACAAGCCATATACAGATGGAGGGGAGGGGACAATGAACAGTTTCTGAACCTTTTAAAAAAAGAAAGTCCCTTTCCCCAATTGCTCCCCGACATCACTCTTTTGCCAAAAAATTACCGCAGTAGGGACGCCATTGTAGACTTCAACAATCAGTTTTTTTATTGGGTAGGGGCTAGGTGCGAAGACCCCGAGCAAAAGCAAATATTTGAGCAACAAACCCAACAAGAGTTCAACCACAAAAAAGGGGGACAGGTGGTCGTGCGTTTTATCGAAAGCAGCACGAAAAAAGAAAGTACCACACCCCAATATCAACAACAGACCATTATCTCACTCAAAGCAGCCCGATCCAATGGTTTTTTGTGGAAAGACATGGCTGTATTGGTCAGAAAAAAAGAACAAGCTGTTCTGGTGGCCGAGGCACTCCAGACTGAAGAAATCCCCTTGATCTCATCCGAATCTCTGTCTTTGGGGAGTTCTCTTAAAGTCAATTTTCTTATCGCTCTCATTCGTTTGGCAGTAGACCCCGAGGATGAGGAACAAAGAAAAAACATCATTGAATTTTTGTATCAGTATAAGGGAACAAAAATGGACTTGGATCAATGCCTGAGTACATTGGTTTTTCTTCCCATTTTTTCTTTTGAAAAAGAAATCAAAAAACAATTTGACCTTTCATTTGATTTTCAGCTTTTTTCAAAAAAATCCATCTACAATGCTGTTGAGTATGCCATTGCCGCTTTCCAATTAATTGAAAATATGGAAGCGCATTTGAACGCTTTTTTAGATGATATTTTTGAGTTCAGTGCCCAAGACGAAGGAAGTTTTTTGAGTTATCTTCACTATTGGGAGCAAAAGGGAAAGGATCAAAAAATTGTCATACCGGAGGGTACCGATGCAGTCAAAATCTTAACCATTCACAAGGCCAAGGGATTGGAGTTTTCAGTGGTGGTTCTTCCTTTTGCCTCCGAGGAATTGGTCTCTTCCCAAAGTCGAAAAGTATGGTATCCCATCAAAAATCATTTTGACACTCCTTTTAGTTGGGGACGAATCCATTTTTCAAACAAATTAAAATACTTAGGCCAGGAGGCTACTGCATTTTATGAGCGAGAGCTTTTGGCTGAAAGGGGTGATGCCCTCAACACCTTATATGTTGCCTTGACCCGTGCTGTTTCTCAAATGTATTTGATTTGTACCCTAGAAGGCGAAACCACAGCCGTAGACAAAAGCTATGCCACCTTGCTCAACCATTTTGTTAGAAGTCAAAATCAAAAACCTGAAATAGAACACCCTTTTGAATGGGGCCCCGCTGTCGAGGCGCAAAGCGATGATGCACAAACCCCCATAAAAACCCTTCAACCCGATTTCAAAGTTCAGCCCAATTGGCAAAAAAGACTTTGGGTACAAATGCACGCAAAACACGACGAATCTGCAATTGCCGCCCGAAAAGAAGGCCTGTTGGTTCACGATTTAATGGCCGAAGTTTCCAGCGCCAAGGATGTTTCTGCTGTGTTGACCGATGCCCTCCATTCCGGGAATATCAATAAAGAGGAATACGATCACTATCTACAAATGGTAAAAGACATTGTGGATCATCCACAACTTTCAGACTTCTACAAAGAGGATATCGAAGTCTACAATGAAAAGGATATTTTGATTCCTCAAAAATCCTTTGTTCGCCCCGATCGGGTGGTGAAAAATAAAGACGGCTGGGTAATCATCGATTATAAAACTGGAAAAGAAAGCCCCCGTCACTATACACAAATCAAACACTACGCCGAGGTGCTTGAAGAAATGACCCATGAAAAATCAAAATGCTTTTTGGTTTACATTGGAAAAAAGACCATAGTAAAAACAGTAGTATGATGTTTCAACCCAAGATCAAAAAACACTGATGAAAACTTTTCTGGATGAAATAGCAGAAGAAATTGTCAATTCAAAACATCCATTTGAATCCGTAAAAGTTGTGGTGCCCAGTCGCCGGGCAAGCTTGTTTTTAAAAAATGCATTGGCCCGTCAAATTCAAAAACCTGCTTTTGCACCCGAAATCGTCAGTATTGAAAATTTTGTCGAAGAGCTCTCCACTTTAAAAAAAGTAGCTCCCGTAGATTTGATTTTTGAGTTTTATGCCGCATACCAAGACGTTTCCGATGAAAAACAGCGGGACTCATTTGATCAATTTTTGGGCTGGGCCACAGTAATTTTATCCGACTTCAACGAAATGGATGCCCATTTGGTCGATGTTAAAACCTTCTTTGATTTTCAATTCACGCTCCAGGAAATGACCCAATGGGCCAAAAACGAAGATCAGAGTAATATCATCCAAAACCATTTGGAATTTTGGAGGCTTATGCCTGCACTATACCAGGCATTGAATCAGAGATTACATCAGAAACAGCAAGCTACACTCGGATTGATATTCCGCGAGGCGGTTGCCAATTTGGAGTTTTATCTGGGCCAGACAAACAAACACCACTATTTTGTGGGTTTTAATGCCCTCAATGAATCCGAAGCCCAAATCATTCAAGAGTTTATTTCGAGGAACAAAGGAACTGCCCATTGGGATATCGATCAACATTTTTTTCAAGATAAGGTTCATGCTGCGGGTAAATTTATCCGCCAATACCACAGGGATTGGAAATCCTTGCGATCTCAAGCTGTTTCATTTCAAAAGCATTACACCAAGTCCAAAAAGATCGAGCTTATCGGTGTGAGTAAAAATGTTGCGCAAGCCAAATACGCTGCGCAATTAGCGGCACAAATTGCAATAGACCATCCCGAGGAAAAAACCGCTGTTGTATTGGGGAACGAATCCCTTTTGACCCCAGTACTTTCTGCCATCGATGATACCGCTTTGGAGTGGAATGTCACCATGGGTTATCCCCTAAAAGATACCCCTACTGCCGATTTTTTTGAGCTCTTTTTTCAGTTGCACCTCAATACCAAGAAAGGAGCCTTTTTCTATAAAAACTTCAAAAGTTTATTGTCCACGCCCTGGTGTCTGCCGCTTTTCAAATTTCACGATTTAAATCCCGGGGAGTATTTGAAGGATTTTGAGTCTAAAAATTTATATCGTTTTTCTCAAAGTAAACTCTACCCATTGGACAAGGTTCATGCCATCGACCATTGCTTTTTTGCTCCCGTAGAGACCATCGCTGATTTCCTCCACCGTTTGATTTGTATTTGTGACCATTACATGGTGTTTTTGGAACAGACCAAGGAAGCCAGTGCTGCACTTCATTTGGCCTATTTCCAAAAATTCAAAGTCCTGTTTAACCAGTTGGAAGTCATGCATCAAAAACACCCTTTTGTCGAAAACCTTCCCCTACTGCTTTTGGTTTTTAGAGCGCTTGTCAAGGGGGAGAAAATCGATTTTCTTGGGGAACCATTGGAGGGCATACAGTTTATGGGTTTACTGGAAACCCGCTTGTTAGATTTCGACAATTTGGTGATCACCAATCTCAATGAGGGCATTTTACCTTCAGGCAAAAAGAACCAATCTTTTCTACCCTTTGATCTGAAGAAAAAATTCAACCTCCCCACCTTTTTGGAAAATGACGCCATCTATACCTATCATTTTTACCGACTCCTCCAGCGTGCCAAAAGAGTTTATTTACTCCACAACACCCAAAGTGATGGATTGAATTCTGGCGAAATGAGCCGCTTTTTATACCAGTTGAAATACCAACAGCAGCTGGCGCATCAAATCGAAGAAAAACAACTGGTCTTAAATTATCATATTCCACCTAGTACCGATCATATGATCGAAAAAACCCAAAACATTCGGCAGCGCCTTCGTGCGATTGCCGAAAAGGGTTTTTCCCCTTCCTCCCTTTCTCTTTACCTTAGAAATCCCATGGAATTTTATTACCAAAGGGTGCTAAAGATCAGAGAAAAAACCACCATGGAATCGACGATCAACCACATGGACAAAGGAAATTTGGTACACGAGGTGGTCGAGCAACTCTACTTGCCCTACCAAAATCAATTACTCAGGGTTGAAGATTTTGAACAAATGAAAGCACGCTTACTGCCCCTAATGGAAGAACGCTATCAATCCATTTATCACGGTACCCTACAAAAAACCGGACGTAACCACATTATTTTTGAAGTACTCAAAAAATCTATTTTAGATTTCTTAGCCATCGAACAAAAACACGTTCAACAGGGCAATTGCATTAAAATACTACAGTTGGAACATAAATTTGAGGAAAGTATTCAACTGCCAGGAATCGACTTCCCCGTCAAATTGATCGGTGTGGTTGATCGTATCGACCTCTACAACGACACCCTCAGAATCATCGATTATAAAACAGGGATGATTCAACCCAGACAACTCAAATTACCTCATTGGGAAGTGTTTGATGAACAGACTGACTACGCCTATCTGTTTCAGATTCTACTCTATTCTTATGTCCAAAAATCCCTTTTGTCCAAACATCAAAAAACAGCTGCAGGGATCATTTCTTTCAGAAATCTACCACAATATTTTATGTCTTTTTCTCACGGAAACAATCGGGATCAAGCCCTCAATGCGGAAAACCTAGATCGCTTTGAGGCAACTTTGTTTAAAATCATCAGTGAAATTTTTGATCCCAAAGTAAATTTTAAGAACAAAGATTAATTAATTCAAAAATCAATTTTATAATCAATATATTTAGAAAAATAATTTCCAATGAGCGACCAATTCGATAAAAATCAAAAAGAAAAAGGGATAAAGAAGGAACAACTCAACTGGTTGTTGCGGATCATTACCTTGGGAGACCGATTTTCTTTACAAGACTTTTACGATCGAATCAAAAAAGGCTTTGTAGAATTCCTTATCGTATTTTTTGGGGTATTGGTTTCTTTTGGGGTCGAAAGACAAGGGGAAGAATTTGGAGATAGAGAGTCCAATATCGATAACCTTGTTGGCCTCAGGGATGAAATGATCGACATCCTGGAGTACACCCAAATATACATGGAAGAAAATCAATGGATCCGGATGTTGTACAACCGATTATACGAACAATGGGATCAAGACAGAGACAGTGTCTTTTTGTTTATAGACGAGGCCGATGGACTGCCTTATTCCCCACTTTCCTTTTATAACAACTACAATCCCTTCAATCCGCCAAGGGTTGTATATGAAGCCATAAAACTGGACGGAACATTCAGGTTTTTGGGATCAGAGGTAGGGCGATTTGTCAACAATACCTACGACGGAACGGACCTGAAATATTTAATGCTCAACACAGACCGAGAAGAAAAAGTCTATGTAGACCAGTTCGAAGCACAGGTAGCCAATAAGTGGATTTATGAGTTGGAGAAAATAGATTTATACGATACCGACTTTTGGTTAAAACACCGAAAATATTTTCAAAAAGAGAAATATTTGAAATACAATCTATTCAAGCGCTTGGGATTGTGGGAGCAAATATCCGAGCAATTGGTAGAATACGAATCGTCAGTTGGCGCCAATATCAAAAAACTGGACAGCGTAATCCAGCTTAAAGAGGAAGAATTTGTCTTTATCTATTGGTGGTTCTAGGCTTTTTCGATCAAGCCTGCTACCAGTTTCCCGGAAATCAAGGCAGGAGGAACCCCGGGGCCGGGCACAGTCAATTGTCCTGTAAAATAGAGGTTTTTTACTTTTTTACTTTTCAATTTAGGTCTCAAAAAAGCCGTTTGCAATAACGTATTGGCCATGCCATAAGCATTACCCTTATAAGAATTGTAAACCGAAATAAAATCATTTACACAAAAAGACTCTCTAAAGAGAAGATCGTCTTTTAAACTTTGTGCGGTAAGTTTTTCCAAGCGTTCCATCACCATGTCAAAATAACGGTTCCTCAGTTGTTCAGTATCTTCCAATCCGGGCGCAATGGGGATCAAAATAAAACAAGCTTCTTTGCCTTGGGGTGCCATATCAGGGTCAGAGATCGATGGAAAATTGGCGTAGAACAAAGGTTCTTCTGGCCATTGGGCAGTATCGTATATCGTTTGGGCGTGGGTGTCGAAGTTCACATCAAAAAACAAGGTGTGGTGGGAGACATTTTTCACCTTTTTGTTCAATCCCACATAAAATAGCAAAGAAGAGGGCGCGAATGTTTTTTTATCCCAATAGGCCTCACTGTAAGCTCTTGATTCTTCCGGGAGCAAGGTTTCGCTATGGTGATAGTCGGCTCCGCTTAACACAATATCGGATATGATATTTTTCCCCTTGACTTTAATCCCAACAGCTTTTTTGTTTTCCAACAGTATTTCCTCCACAGGACTGTCGATGTGAATTTTTACTCTCAGACTTTCGGCCAGTTGAACCATGCCCTTTACGATGCTGTACATGCCGTCTTTGGGATGCCAGGTTCCCAAACCAAAATCGGCAAAATTCATAAAATTGTAGAAAGCAGGAGTGTCTGCCGGTTTGGCTCCCAAAAACAAGACCGGGAACTGAAGGATCTGTGCCAGTTTGGGGTTTTTGAATTCTCGGGTGACTTCTCTTTTTACATTCGAAAAAAAGTAACCTAACTTCTTTAAGGTGTCAGGCATTACCAGTTCCAGGGGGGAAACCCCGGGGCGATAGACCAATTCATTAATCGCAATTTTGTAATTGTCGGCAGCTTTAGCAATGAATTTTTTCAGTTTGGCGGCGCTTCCTTTTTCTTCAGCCTCGAAAGCCGAATAGATCTTTTCCAAAGAATCTCCGATCAATATGGAATCGTTTTCACCAAAATAAACCTGATAGCCCGGATCCAATCGTTCCAAGGCATAATAGTCACTGACTTTCTTGCCAAAATCCCCAAAAAACTTTTCAAATACATCCGGCATCCAATACCACGAAGGGCCAATGTCAAATACAAATCCGTCTCTTTTCAATTGGCGCGCGCGCCCTCCCGGCGTGCTGTTTTTTTCAAATATTTCGACTTGATGTCCCGATTGTGCCAAATAGCAGGCTGCCGACAAAGAAGAAAAACCCGAACCGATGATGCTGATGCTCTTTTTCATTGATTACAAAATTATCAATAAACTAATGGTTATGAGTATAATTTGAATATAAATCTGTCAATGAACATATGGCATGAATTTTTCCAAAATAATTTATACCCACAACCATTAACTTCCAAGGGAATGGAATCTTCTTTAACCTACAAAAGATGAAAATTTCAATTATTCTTGGACTCATTTTTATTTTCTCTTGTTCCAAAAAACCGGAGGATACATTTGGTCCTATTTGGTGTTCACCAGGACCACCACAACATAAAATTCTCATTTCTTTGGTTGACGAATTAGGAGATGATCTTTTGGATCCTGCATACCCAAAAGGAATAAAAATTGATGATATCACAGTTTTGGGTGTTATTGACGGAAAGGAAAAAAGTTTTTCCACTCAAAGTTAAATTTCTAAAGATTTATCAGATTCAGACCAAGAAAATCGAAAATATCTTTTGACAGTCACATTAAATAATTGGAACAGAGTATTTGAAGATTCCCCCCACTAAATAAAAACAGACACCCTCAGATTGGAAACCCTGACTATTTTGAGTTGGAATCAGAAAAACAGAGATACTTTACGGGCAGAAATCGAAAGGACTTATAAGTCCGTAAAAGTTAAAAAAATATGGATCAAAGGCCAATTGATCTGGCAACAAAACAATGACTTAGGGGGGAAGCCTTATATCACGATGACCAAGAAAAGTTTACAGGCTGAAAGGACAACCCATTAGTACTTTTTCTATTTCTCCCTCTTTCTTCTGACCAAATAGATCTCCTCTACAAAAGAGGCAGAGATGATGCCCGTGGGGATGGCCACAATACCGATCCCAATCAAAGAAATGATGGAGGCAAAAACCTTACCTCCCGCAGTAACGGGATAAACATCACCATATCCTACTGTGGCCAAAGAGACCGTCGCCCACCAAATGGATTCCGTAATGCTGGAAAACTTGTCCGGTTGAGCTTCATTTTCCAAATAGTAGATGGCAGAAGCCGAAAACAATATGGCCAATGCAGAAAGAAACAGGGTAAACCTCAATTCGTTTTTTACCCCCTTCAATGCTTTGACAAATAATTTAAGTGAACTACTGTCGCGCCCCAGTTTAAATATTCGGGTCAGGCGAAACAACCTTAAAATCCTGAGGAACCTTCCATCTACCTTTACAAATTGATTGAGGTAGAAAGGCAAAATCGAAATCAGGTCAATCAACCCAAAGGTGCTGAATATATATTGTGAAACCCCTTTCATTCGGTTGTCCATATAGGCCAGTCGAATGCGGTACAGGTATTCGAAAGAGAAAATATAAATCGAAATCGCCTCAAAAATTTGAAATAGATTGCCATAAGCGTCACGAATCGAGACATGAGATTCCAAAATCATCGCCACCACGTTGACAATAATTAACAAATAAATGAATTTATCGATGAGAATAGGATGTTTCACAGACAATTACTTTTTAGAAAGGTCGATGAAAATACCGATCATTACCCCTACAATAGAGGCAATAACCACAAAAGCTACAAAAGAAGGTGTCATAAATTTTAAAATATAGTTGACCAAATATAATCAAATTCAAAGATTCCCCAGAAGAGTCGGAAAAACTAAATTTTCAATTTTTTTTGTTCAACCTTTTTTGTTAAAGTTTTTTTACATAAATTTAAACAGTTTAAATTCATTTGGTTTATTAGCGCCTCTGCATCTACTATCTCCTAAAGTCAAATTCTAAAATCCTAGCAGAGGCGTTTTTTTTAACCCCTATTTTTTCTCGGCTTTTCAGAGATTTTTCCTAATTTAGTATTGTAGGATGATCATGATCTAGATGGAAGGGTTGACGACCATTACTTTTTTTAAATTTCGAAAAAACAAAAGCTGGGCTTTCGCCCAAATGGGTATTGCCCCATCAAAACTTCAACAAAAGGAAGGGCTTAAGTTTTTCAAACTCATGGGTACCGGTGGTGGAAATGGTTTCAGTCTTTGGCCGGATTTTGGAACTTATGCCTTTTTGGGGGTCTGGGACAACCAAAAATCGGCCGATGATTTTTTGAAGCACAACGCCCTCGTCCAAAACTATTATCAAAAATCCTACTCCTTTAGAACCATCAAAATGTTGCCCGTAAAAAGTCATGGTTTGTGGAGTGGACAAAACCCCTTCCCAGAACAAGAAGTACCGACCAACGATTACGGATTGCCTGTTGCGGTGATTACGCGGGCTACCCTTAGGCCATCTCGACTCTTTGCCTTTTGGAAATCCGTGCCTCATGCCAGTGCAGCCATAGAAAATGCCGCAGGTGTTCAGTACTTCAAGGGCATAGGAGAGTGGCCCTTTGTCCAACAAGCGACTCTCAGTATTTGGGACAGTCTTGAGGCCGTCAAACAATTTGCCTACCGCGATCAAACCCACGCCAAAATCATCAAAAAAACCAGAAGTCAAAAGTGGTACAGTGAAGACCTTTTTGCCCGTTTTCACCTACTGTCTGACACCGGATTTATTGCATCAATTCCATCCAAAAAATGAAAACAGTAGTTGTTATAGGTGCAGGAATTGGCGGAATTGCAGCGGCTTTGCGTTTGTCGAAAAAAGGCTATCAGGTCACCATTTTTGAGGCCAACGACTACCCGGGAGGAAAACTCAGTGCTTTCAGCCTAGGGGAGTATCGTTTCGATGCCGGCCCCTCCCTTTTTACCATGCCGCAATACGTCACCGAATTGTTTGAACTTCACGATGAGAAAGCCAGCGATTTTTTTACTTATCAAAAGAAAAAAATCGCCTGCCGGTATTTTTGGGAGGATCAAACACAGATAACCGCCTATGCCGACCCAAAACTTTTTTTGGAAGAAGTCCAAAAAAAATTGGGGGTAAAAACTGATGTATTGGAAGAATACCTCAAGCGCGCCAAGAAAAAATTCGATTTAACCGCCCCTTTGTTTTTGGAACAATCCCTGCACAAACTCAAAGGGTTTTTGAATGTAAAAACCCTCAAGGCCCTACTCAATCTCAGTAGCTACGAAATCAACCAAAATTTGCACTCCGTCAATGCAGCTCAGCTTAAGGAACCCCATTTGGTGCAGATGTACGACCGCTATGCCACCTACAACGGTTCCTCTCCCTATCAAACCCCGGGCATCATGACATTGGTACAGCACTTGGAACAGGAGTACGGAACTTTTTTACCTGACGGAGGAATGGAACAAATCACCCAATCCCTTTTTGAATTGGCAAAAAGAAAGGGGATCACTTTTCATCTGGGTAAAAAAGTCAATCAAATCCTTGTGAAAAGAGGAAAGGCCATCGGGGTCAAAACCAATGACCAAATCTTCATGGCCGACATTGTCCTCTCTAATATAGATGTTTTCCCCACCTACAAAAACCTTCTTAAAGGCACCAAAGCCCCCGAAAGGATTTTAAGTCAAGAACGCTCCAGCTCAGCGGTCATTTTTTATTGGGGCATCAATAGGATCTTTGATCAACTCGATTTACACAACATATTTTTTTCTCAGGACTATAAATTAGAATTTGAGGCCATATTTAATCAGAAAAAACTCAGTGACGATTTTACGGTCTATGTCAACATTACTTCTAAAGATGTTCCAACAGATGCTCCCAAAGGAGGAGAGAACTGGTTTGTGATGATCAACACTCCGGCAGACCACGGTCAGGATTGGGATCAAATAAAAAACAAGCTGAGAGAAAAAACTATTGCCAAACTCAATCGCATCCTCAAGGTGGATTTGAACGCTTTGATTCAGGAAGAAGAAGTTTTGACCCCTCCACTGATTGAACAAAAAACATCCTCCCACTTGGGCGCCTTATACGGCAGCTCCAGCAACGATAAGATGGCCGCTTTCTTGAGGCATCCCAATTTCAGTTCCAAGATCAAAAATTTATATTTTTGTGGCGGGAGTGTACATCCCGGTGGTGGCATCCCCTTGTGTTTGCTCTCCGCCAAGATCGCTGCCGATTTAATACCCTAAAGTTAAAAATGATTCCAGTCAAACTAAACCGAGAAAACATTTCCATTGCCGTCATTTGGTTGTTTCACATCAGTGGAATTTTGGGCATACTTTACGGTAATTCTGAATGGTTCATTTCGGCCACCCCACTCAACTTATCGATCAATTTTGTACTCTTACTGATCAATTGCAACGGGCATAAATGGTTTTTTCCAATGGTTGTTTTGGGTTTTTTGACCGGGATGATTACCGAAATTTTGGGCGTACAATGGGGTTGGATATTTGGAGATTACCAATACGGAGATGCTCTGGGTTTAAAAGTCTTTGGTGTTCCTTTACTCATTGGAGTCAACTGGGCTTTATTAACCATCATTGCAGGCGCCATCGCACAGCAGTTTTATCAAAACTTTTTTATGCGCACTGTCATTGGCGTTGGTTTGATGATTTTTCTCGACCTTTTGATCGAACCCATTGCTCCGGTATTGGATTTTTGGGTTTTTGATGGGGGAGAGGCACCACTTCAAAACTATATCGGTTGGACAGCTGTGGCGCTGTTTTTACAATCAATTTTTCATTACTTTAGAGTTTCGGTACAGGGATGGTTCCCCCATCAGTTGTATCTTCTACAAATTATTTTTTTTACGATTCTTTTAATCAAGCAAACCACCATAGGTATTTAAATTTTTATTTCATGCTACGTTATTTTTCTATAGTTCTAGTGATCGTTTGCTTTTTTTCTTGCCAAGAAAAAAAATCCGACACTCAACAAACCGCAGATAAAACGCAGGAAAAATTAACGATTGACGCACCCGATCATGCCACCCAACTCACCCAACTCACGCCTGAATTTATTGAAGAAAACAATATCAATCAGTGGACTCAATTCAAAAAATTCAAAGATGCCATGGAGGACATCTCCAAACTCAACCCGGCGGGCATTATGACTTTTATCTCTGAACTTTACAAAACCACCAGCTCTTTATTAAAATCTCCTTTTCCGGAAGAATTCGATAAACTTCCCATCTACAGCAGAATAAAAGTGGTACAAACCCAAATCATCAAATGTCATTTTTATGCAGCCAACAAACAAAATAAAAAACTCAATCAATCACTGAATGAACTTTATTTAGAGTACAATATATTGTTGGAGAGGATGATCAGTATGGCAGAAGACAACAAAATTCAACTTGACATCCTTGGAGTGGGTCAACCTAATTTTGAGGATTCTAAAATAATACCGGCATTTTCTAGGAAATAAATACCCTCAGAAACAGATTCAGAAACGTTTTCTTGTTGGTTTTTCAAAAAGGAGGCACTGGGATCAAGTGCTAGGGCTTCATCATACAAAGCCAATAGCTTTTGGTCGTATTCTACGCATTTATGCAAATGGGTGTGATTGGATTTCTTGATGGAGGAAATGACCATCTGTTCAAAGTTGAGTCGATGGATGACCAGACTTTCCACCTCCACATTGAGGGACCTCAATAACTTGGTCACATCCTGAAAGTAGCGATTTCTCAGGGTAGATTGTAGATTTAAATGCCGCTTGTCCTTTGAGAGATTACACTCATCCGAAGCCTTTAAATACTCCAACTTAGAATTCTTGAGAAGGTTAAGAATTTTCTTAAGTACAGCGATATATTCTGATGAACCTGACAAAATCTAGTTTTTTATAAACATAATCATTAAATAGGCAAAGCAAGATTCACCCCCTAATTTAATATTAACAAGTTTTTCACCGTGAATTGACAACTCAGTTCACCAAGCACTTTCTCGGAACTGATGATCCCTCTAATGGCTCCATTTTGTTCAAATGTTGGGGGAGGCAGCTGGGCGATTTTTGCCATCTGCTCATAATATTCTTTTCGTGAAGGGTGAAAGGGGGTTACGGCATTGAAAGTTTGATCACCTTTCCAATTTTCGAGTATTTGTAGGATAATGGCTACAGCGTCTTTTTGGTGGATAAAATTGATAGGGGACTGTGGGTTGGGGAGATTTTTTTTACCACTCAAAATGAAAATGGGATGACGATCGGGCCCCATCAAGCCCCCCAATCGAACAATACAGCTTTCAAAATTCCCATTTTTTATAAGCCTTTGCTCCACAGCCATGATTTGTTTTGCAGAAGGGGTGTCGCCCAATAACTTACTTGATTCGGTGATAATTCCCTCTTGAAAACCATATACAGAAGTACTGCTGGTAAACAATACCCTTTGAATTTTGTGGGATTCGGTTTTTTCAATGATTTGCTCGATTAGCGCTATATAGTTGCGTTGGGGATTATTTCTCAAACCCGGTGGGATGGTGATCACCAGTGCATCAATACCTTCGAAAAAATCCAGTTCTCCCACTGTGGACGATTCGCTTAGTTTTAAGAACTGCGCCAGGAACCCTTGCCTCTGTAGTAAGTCTACCTTTCCTTCGGTTGTCGTTGTCAGCTTGACTTTATGGCCCTTTTTTTGGGCCTCTTTTGCCAAGGCAAAGCCCAACCATCCACTACCCAATATCCCAATTCTATTCATTGCCCCTTGGTTTTTGTTTGAGCTTTTATAAAGACACTCATCAAAAATATTAAATGATATTCTAAAAATCACTATCTTAAAGATGCAAATACAATGAGTTATGCCGATAAAAAGCTTTCAAGGAGAAAGAGCGACCAGCTCCAAAAAATCAAACAAAACTTTATTGGTGTCTGATATTATGACCCGCGATTTGGTTGTTTTCAATCAAGATCAATCCATTCACGAGGTCATGAAAAAATTCATCAAATACCGTATCTCCGGGGGGCCCGTGGTGGATAATACCGGTAAATTGATTGGGGTAATTTCAGAGGCAGATTGCATGAAAGAAATTTCAGATAGTCGCTATTTTAATTTACCCATTCTCGACAAAACCGTCGCTCATTTTATGACTTCCGAGGTGGATACCATCGATGCCAATAAGACCATTTTCGAGGCAGCATCTATGTTTTTTAAAACCACCAGAAGACGTTTTCCCGTTTTGGACAAAAATCGATTGGTCGGACAAATTAGCCGAAAGGACATCGTAGTGGCCACACTCAATATGAAAAGTCAGACCTGGCGTTAAAAAATACTCTGTGCCACCCGGTAGGTATTCGCATGTGCCTCGATGATCAGTTTGATGTCTTTGGAATAACCTCCGCCCATACTGCACTGAATGGGTAAGGAACGTTTGTGGCAAAATTCCAACACTTGCTCATCCCTTTGTTTACAACCCTCTATGCTCATACCCAATCGGCCCAATCGATCTGTGGCCAGTACATCCACCCCCGAAAGGTAAAACACAAAGTCAGGATCTACACGCTCAAAAAGTTGTGGCAGGGTATCGTTCAATATATTCAAATAAACATCATCTCCGGTTTTGTCCTCTAGCGGAATGTCCCAATCACTTTGTTCTTTTCTAAAAGGATAGTTTTTTTGGCCGTGTATCGAAAAGGTAAATACCCGATCTTCTTTTTTAAAGATTTCTGCGGTGCCATTACCTTGGTGAACATCCAAGTCTATGATCAAAATCTTTTTGGCATGTTGTTGATCCAATAGGTATCGTGCAGCGATGGCTTGGTCATTCAGCATACAAAAAGCTTCACCATGGTTAGTATAGGCGTGATGGGTTCCTCCGGCAATGTTAAAAGAGATTCCCTCTTGCAATGATTTCAATGCTCCTTCTAGGGTTCCTCCGGCGATGATAAATTCTCTTTCCACCAATTGTTGGGAAATGGGAAATCCTATTTTCCTTACCTCCGATCGGTTGAGATCCATGCGCTTCAGGCGGTTTACGTAGTCTTTTTGGTGAATGGCTTTTACGACATGTTCATCAAGGGTTTGGGGTAAAAAAAAATCGACTGGATCACAGGTGCCCTCGTGCACCAATTGCTTGGGCAGTAGGTCGTATTTTTCCATAGGAAACCTATGGTTTTCGGGAAGGGGCAGTACATAAATGGGATCAAAAGCAACAGCTATCACAGGGTGTACTTACCTGATGGTCAAACCACTGGGGGTATTATCGTCCTCTGGGGAGATAAAAATCAATCGTCCGTCTTGATCCTCTGCCATCAATAGCATTCCTTGACTTTCTACACCGCGGATGGCTCTGGGTTGAAGGTTGGTCAAGACCGTTACTTTTTTGCCTACCACTTCTTCGGGCTGGTAACTTTCTGCAACCCCCGAAACTATGGTTCTTTGCTCTTGGCCCAAGTCCACTTTCAATACCAAAAGCTTTTTGGTCTTGGTCATTTTTTCTGCCTCGAGTATAGTTCCCGTCTTGAGGTCCATTTTTGTATAAGCGTCGAAAGAAATCATCTCTTTAGGTGCCTCCTCCACTTCATTTTTTTGGTTTTCATGGGATAGGTTATTCTTTAATTTTTGCAATTGTTTTTCAATGGCCTCCTCTTCAATTTTTTCAAAAAGCAATTGGGATTTTTGGAGAAGATGTCCGGGAACCAAAAGCGGTTCCTCGCTGATTACATCTTCCCAAGTAGCTTTAAGCTGAAGCATATTCATCATCTTTTGGGACGTAAATGGAAGCAAGGGTTCACTGAGGATACTCAGTCCTGCAGCGATTTGTAGGGCTGTGAATATAATGGTTTCTAACCGCTCTGGATCAGTTTTAATCAATTTCCAAGGTTCTTGATCCGCCAAATACTTATTACCCAATCGCGCCAGATTCATCACTTCCTGACTGTAGGCTCGGAAATGGTAGTGCTCAATTTCCTTTTCCATCAGGGATGGAAATTCTTTCATTTTTATCAAAGCAGCTTGATCGGCAGCATTCAACTCACCCATCGAAGGGACTTTTCCGTTGTAGTATTTTTGGGTCAATACCATCACCCGATTGATGAAATTACCAAAGATGGCCACCAATTCACTGTTGTTTCGGGTTTGGAATTCTTTCCACGTAAAATCGTTGTCTTTGGTTTCAGGAGCATTGGCGATCAACGCATATCGCAACACATCTTGTTTGTCGGGAAAGTCCTCCAAATACTCGTGCAACCACACTGCCCAATTTTTGGAAGTGGAAATTTTATTACCCTCAAGATTGAGGAATTCATTGGCTGGAACATTTTCAGGAAGGATATAGGTTCCTGTATTTTTGAGTATGATAGGGAAAATAATACAATGAAAAACAATATTGTCTTTTCCGATAAAGTGCACCAATTGGGTGTCTTCAGATTTCCAATAGGGTTCCCAATCGATGTTTTTCTTTTGGGCCCATTCCTTGGTGGAGGAAATATAGCCAATGGGAGCATCAAACCAAACATAGAGCACTTTTCCAGCGCCACCATCCACAGGCACAGGGATGCCCCAGTCCAGGTCTCGAGTGACCGCTCGGGCTTGCAAGCCATTGTCAACCCAGGATTTGACCTGTCCGTAAACATTGGGTTTCCAATCCTTTTTATGCCCTTTCAGTATCCACTCCTCAATAAAGGCCTCATGTTGGTCGAGGGGTAAAAACCAATGTTTGGTTTTTTTAAATTCAGGAACACTGCCCGAAAGGGTAGATTTGGGCTGTATTAGATCCGTTGCACTGAGTGAGCTTCCACAGGATTCACATTGGTCACCGTAGGCTTCTGTATTTTGACAAACTGGACAGGTCCCGGTGACAAATCGGTCGGCCAAAAAGGTTTTGGCTTCAGCATCATACAATTGCTCAGTCTCTTTGACTAAAAACTGACCTTGCTCGTCTAATTGTTTAAAAATTTCTCGAGCTGTTTCGTGATGAACTGCCCTCGAAGTTCTGGAGTAATTGTCAAATGAAATACCAAAATTGTTAAAAGCCTCACGAATGATTTGATCGTAATGATCAATTACCTGTTGCGGTGTTTTTCCTTCTTTTTTGGCTTTGATCGCTATTGCTACCCCGTGTTCGTCGCTCCCACAGATAAAGGCCACATCCCTTTTTCTCAGCCTGAGGTAGCGTACATATATATCGGCAGGAACATAAACTCCTGCCAGATGGCCAATATGGATAGGGCCGTTGGTATAGGGTAAAGCAGCAGTAACAGTATATCTTTTTGGCTGCGAGGACATTTATTTTTTTGGCAAAAATAAGGATTTTATTGCCCAGCTAAGAATTTAATTTTAAATTGTATATAAACCGACCTACTTATGACAATAGCCCACAACCTTGGAAAAAAGGCAGAAAAGCATGCTGCCACTTATTTAATAAACTCAGGATACACTCTTCTGGAGAGGAACTACCGCTATTTAAAAGCAAAGGTAGATTTGATGGTTCAAAAAGAAAACACATTAGTTGCTGTTGAGGTCAAAGCCCGTTCAATAGATTTTTTGTTGCCCCCAGAGGAGTCTGTTTCCTCCAATAAAATCAAATTATTGGTTACTGCTGTTGATCATTATGTTCAGTCGAAGGGACTGGATGTAGCGGTACGTTTTGACTTGATTACCTATATATTTGATGGTGCTGATTGGGAACAGGATCACATAATGGAAGCGTTTTATTCCTTCGGATAAAATGTTGTAAAACTAACATTATGTTTAATATTCTTATCTTCGCATAGAAATAAAACATAGCAAGTTGAAAACTATTGCTTCGCAAGTATCAGAATACGTCAAGACCAAGCCCTATTTGTCCACGGCCTTGTCTCAGGGCATCATCAACCTGACTTCTTTGGCACGAGAGATTCAGCCCGAAATTGAAAAGGCATTGCGCAAGCCCGCAAGAAGTGGAGCCATCGTTATGGCATTAAAGCGAATATCCGACAACGAGGAGTTCCTCTCCACCCACAAGATTGTCAGTGTATTAAGAAACCTGGGGGACATCACCGTTCGTTCCTCTTTGACCGATTATTGCTTTATACTTTCCGAAACCCTTTTGTTGGCACAGGCCGAATTCCTTACGGCGATCAAAGACAAAAAAGACATTTTCTATACCTCTTCCAGAGGGGTAGGAGAATCCAATATTGTGGTCGGCAGTAACATCGCTCCTTTGATTGAAGATTTGTTCCGTGATGAAATTTGCATCGATAAAATCGAAAACCTATCGGCGATAACGGTCAAACTGCCCAACGACAATGTGAAAATACCCGGTATTTATTACTTTATTTTTCAGAGGCTTTCTTGGGAGGGGGTCAACATCAATGAAGTCATTTCGACCTCCAATGAATTTACCATACTGATGGATGAAGATTCAGTAAATGTGGCTTTTGAGGTCATCAAAAATCTTAAATTACTCTAGTCATTTAGCAAGTTGTTGAGTTGCTCCAATAACTTTTCTATCGAATGTACCTGATCCAAGACTAGTATAAGCCGCAGGCCGTTTCGGGTTTGCTTTTCTTTCATACTGTATTTTTCGGTTTGTTTTTGAACCCCAAGCAGTATTTGATTAAAAACAGGGCTTTGGTAAAAATCACTTTGTTGATCCGATAAAAAGTAGCCCACACATTTTTTATTTTTAATGATGAGTCGTTCCAGTCCCATTTTGGAGGCAAGCCATTTGAGGCGTAAAGTACTCAAAAGCTCCACGCCCTCTGGGGGAATTTTACCAAACCTATCTTCCAGATTTTTTTTGAATTGCATCAAAGTTTCCTCGTTCTTTATGGCACTCAACTCGTTATAGAGCAGCAATCTTTCATTGACCACATTGATATAATCATCTGGAAATAAAATTTCAAAATCCGTGTCAATTTGTACCTCCTTGACATAGTTTTTCTCAAGGGGCTTTTCCTGATCCTCAAACAGGGTTTTGAACTCGTTTTCTTTTAACTCCTCAATGGCTTCTTCAAGAATTTTCTGGTAGGTTTCAAAGCCTATTTCATTGATAAAGCCACTTTGTTCTCCGCCCAAAAGATCACCGGCCCCTCTGATCTCAAGGTCTTTCATTGCAATTTGAATTCCAGCCCCCAACTCCGAAAATTGAGAAATGGCCTGAATTCTTTTTTGAGCATCCGAGGCTATAGCACTCAGCGGCGGGATAATAAAATAACAAAAGGCTTTTTTGTTGCTTCGGCCCACCCTTCCCCTCATTTGATGCAGATCACTCAGCCCAAAATTCTGAGCGTTGTTTATAAAAATTGTATTGGCATTGGGAACATCCAGTCCGTTTTCTACTATGGTGGTAGCGATCAATATATCCGACTGACCCTCCATAAAACCGAGTAAGGTTTTTTCCAATCGATTGCCTTCCATTTGTCCATGACCAATAGCAATTCGCGCATCGGGGATCAGTCGCTGAACCTTTCCCGCAACTTCCTGAATGTTTTCTACCCGATTGTGGATAAAGTAGACTTGCCCTCCTCTTTGCAATTCATAGCGAATGGCATCCCTTATGAGGGACTCACCAAAACGAACCACTTCGCTCTCAATGGGGTAGCGGTTGGGGGGTGGAGTGGCGATAACCGACAGGTCCCTGGCAGCCATCAAACTGAACTGTAAAGTTCTGGGTATGGGGGTGGCGGTAAGGGTCAATACGTCAACGTTAGTTTTCAGGTTTCGTAATTTTTCTTTGACTGCCACACCGAATTTTTGTTCTTCGTCTACGATCAGCAAGCCCAAATCTTTAAATTTTACCGTCTTGTTCACCAATTGGTGCGTACCGATCAAAATGTCAATTTTTCCTTGTTGCAGTTCTTCCAAGATTCTTTTTCGGTCTTTGGTCGAACGGAAACGGCTGAGGTAATCAACCTTAACAGGCAGTTCTTCCAATCTTTTGGAAAAGGTTTTGTAGTGCTGAAATGCCAGTATGGTGGTGGGTACCAAAACAGCCACTTGTTTACTGTCGTCAGCGGCTTTAAAAGCGGCGCGGATGGCGACTTCGGTTTTCCCAAAACCTACATCTCCACAAACCAGTCGATCCATGGGTCGGTCGTTTTCCATGTCGGCTTTTACAGCAGCTGTCGCTTTACTTTGGTCGGGTGTATCTTCAAACATAAATGAAGCCTCTAACTCCAACTGCAAATAGCTGTCTGGCGGAAAGGCATGACCAATTTTTTCTCTCCTTTTGGCGTAGAGCTTTATCAGGTCAAAGGCAATGGCTTTGACCCTGGTTTTGGTTTTTTGTTTGAGTGCCTTCCATGCCTTGGATCCCAGTTTGTGGAGTTTGGGAACATGACCGTCTTTGCTATTGAATTTGGCAATTTTATGCAGTGAATGAATACTGAGATAAAGGATGTCGCCTTCTCCATAACTCAATTTTATGGCCTCTTGTTTTACCCCATCCACATCAATTTTTTGAAGCCCTCCAAATTTTCCTATCCCGTGGTCAATATGGGTGACAAAATCCCCGATTTTCAGGTGGGTCAATTCTTTGAGGGTCAGGACTTCTTTTTTGGCAGCAGCAGAACGCAGTTTGTATTTGTGGTAGCGTTCAAAGATCTGGTGATCAGTAAAACAAGCGATTTGGGCTTCGATGTCTTCAAACCCCTCAAAGAGTGGGCAAACCTCAGTTTTGTAATGCACTTTGGTTTCCATCTCTTCCAAGATTTCATTAAACCGCTTGCGCTGGGCTTCGCTCGAACAAAAAATATAATTTTCAAAACCGGAGGCGTGATTGTCGTTGAGAATTTGAACCAGCCGATCGAACTGCTTGTTGATGGAAGGCTGAGGACTTTGTTTGGCACCGATGCGTTCCTGAGGCTTGAGGTGGTCGGAATTGTTAATCAAAACTGTGCTTAGGCCGGCCAGACGTTCCAGTAGTTCTTTTGGATTCAAAAACAAAACTTCCGGAGGATACTGAACAGTGGTTTCCAGGGACTCGAATTGTTTGGCCGCCTTGGCGCCTAATTTTTCGATGCGATCCAGGCAGAGGTCGAGTTGGTTAAAAACCACGGTACTCTCTTTGGGCAAAGAGTCGGTCAGTGATTTGCGCTTTTCGCTAAAAGTGACCTTTGAGGTATTGGGCAACAAATCGATTTGATCCAAGGGGCTGATGGAGAGTTGGGTATTGACGTCAAAACTCCGGAGGCTCTCAATTTCCTCGTCAAAAAACTCGATGCGATAGGGGTGCTGATGGGCAAAAGAAAAGACGTCGATGATCCCCCCTCTTACAGAAAATTCTCCGGGTTGGGTGACGAAGTTGACCCGATCAAAACCATATTCAAAAAGTGTTTCGTTGACAAAATCCAAACCGATGACATCGCCCGTTTTGACGGTCAGTGTTTTTCGTTTGAGGGTGTGTTGTGAAATGACTTTTTCAAAAAGGGCTTGGGGGTAGGTGACAATGATCTTTTTCTTTTTGGAATGGCTCAGTTTTTTGAGCACCTCAGACCGCAACAATACATTGGCATTGTCTGTAGCCTCAGTGTTATAAGCTTCTCTGAAGCTGGCTGGAAAATAGAGTACTTCTTTGGAGGAGAGCAATTGCTCAAGGTCGTTCAGGTGATAGGCTGCCTGCTCGGCATTGTCTAGTATCATTAAAAAAGTTCGGTCTAAATTTTTAAAGGCAGAAACCAGTTTAAAATTCAGACCAGAGCCGACCAAACCTTTAAATTGGCAACAGTCGTCCCGCAAAAGTGCTGTTTCAAATGCCTTTTGACTGGGGGTTTGGGAAATTTTATCAAACAGTTGTTCGATAACTTTTTTTGGTAAAGATAGTTTTCATTCCCATTAGTCAGCTTAAAAACTCTAAGATTTCAATCCTTTTTTTGGTTGATAACTCCTGATAATTTAATACCCGTTGAAAAGGACAATACCCTATTTTAGTATTTGAAATTGCCATCGATGTTTTTGATTTTTGATACTGAGACCACGGGTCTGCCCCGTAACTGGAATGCTCCCTTGACTGATGCAGACAACTGGCCGCGATGTATTCAAATTGCTTGGCAATTGCATGACAAGGACGGCAATTGCATTTCCCACGAGGACTATTTGGTCTTGCCCGATGGTTTTGTGATTCCCTATGATGCCGAAAAAATTCACGGCATTTCCACTGCTCTGGCCGAAAAAGAGGGGATTCCCATAGCGGAGATATTAGAAAAATTTCAGCAGGCACTCCAACAATGTGAATTTATCGGGGGGCACAACGTAAAATTTGACCTCAACATTATGGGGGCAGAATTCTTGCGATTGGGCGACCAGAACCCTTTGAAAAACTTCCCCATCATCGATACTTGTACTGAGGAAACCGCAACACTTTGCCAGTTGCCCGGAGGCCGAGGGGGGAAATTCAAATTACCCACACTGAGCGAACTCCACGCCCACCTTTTTGATGTTCATTTCCACGAAGCCCACAATGCCACTGCCGATGTAGAGGCCACCACCCGTTGTTTTTTCGAGCTTTTTAGAAAAGGATGGATCCGACCCGAAGCCATGAAAAACAGGGGGGAAGTTTTACAGCACCTCACTGAAGTTTTGGATGAACCTGTCAAAGGCATCGGTTTAAAACACCTTAATTTAAAAGCGGCTTCTGAGCGATTGGTCGAGCTGGCCAACACAGAAGAAACGCCTTCTAAGACATTTACCGATGCGGAGGAGGAAATTTTACAAAAGGCCCCATTTGTTCATTTACATACCCACTCACAGTATTCCGTTTTGCAATCCACTTCTAGGATCAATGATTTGGTCCAAACCGCGGCCGATGATCAAATGCCAGCGATTAGCCTGACGGATCACGCCAATTTGATGGGAGCCTTTCACTTCATCAAAGCCATAAAAAAGCACAACGCCGATTTACCTCAAGGTGCCGCCCCGCTAAAACCCATTTTGGGATGTGAGTTTTACGTTTGTGAAAACCATCAAGACCGATCTAGAAGAGACAACGGATATCAAATCGTTTTTATTGCCAAAAACAAAAAGGGTTACGAAAACCTTTCCAAGATGAGTTCTATTGCCTACACCCAAGGGTTTTATTATGTGCCGAGGATTGACAAAAAAGTCGTCGAACAGTACAAATCTGATTTGATGGTTTTGACGGGTAACCTCTATGGAGAAGTCCCTTCAAAAATACTTAACGTTGGAGACAATCAAGCAGAGGAAGCACTGAAATGGTGGCAGGAGCAGTTTGGTGAAGATTTGTACATCGAGTTGATGCGCCACCAGCAGGAGGACGAAAATCGCGCCAATCAGGTTTTACTCCAGTTTGCCCAAAAATATGCTATTAAGGTTTTGGCGACCAACAATTCCTACTATACGACCAAAGCCGAGGCCAATGCTCACGATATCTTGCTCTGTGTCAAAGACGGAGAGAAACAAGCCACTCCCATAGGTCGTGGAAGAGGGTACCGTTTCGGTTTTCCCAATCAGGAGTATTACTTTAAGTCTCAGGCGGAGATGAAAAGCCTTTTTGCGGATTTACCCGAAGCCATCATCAATATCGAAGCGGTCATCGATAAAGTAGAGCCCTTTGACTTGGCTCGTGAGGTCTTACTTCCCAAATTTGACATACCCGATGATTTTTCTACCGATGCATCCAATGACCTAAAAGACAGCGAAAATCAGTTTTTGAGACATTTGACTTTGGAGGGCGCCAAAAGGCGTTACGGAACCATTAGCGGCGAGATTCAAGAACGTTTGGATTTTGAGTTGGAGGTTATTGCCAATACAGGCTATCCCGGTTATTTTTTGATTGTGCAAGACCTTATCGCTGCAGCCCGGGAAATGGGAGTTTCCGTTGGTCCGGGAAGGGGATCTGCGGCAGGATCGGTGGTGGCCTACAGCCTTGGGATCACCAATTTGGATCCCATCAAATACGATCTACTTTTTGAGCGTTTTCTCAATCCCGATCGGGTGAGCATGCCCGATATCGATATTGACTTTGACGATGAGGGAAGGGGAAAAGTTATGGACTATGTAATTGAAAAATACGGTGCCAATCAAGTGGCGCAAATCATCACCTATGGAACCATGGCGGCAAAGTCTTCCATCAGAGATACGGCAAGGGTTTTGGATCTTGCCTTGGGAGATGCAGACCGCATTGCCAAGCTGGTACCCAATATCAAACTGGCTAAAATTTTCTCCTTAGAGGACAAGGAACTCAAAGAAAACCTCAGATCGGAGGAGTTCAATCAAGTCAAAGAATTACAGGAGATCTTTGAAGGAGACGACCTGGCCGGGCAAACCTTACAGCAGGCCAAGGTATTAGAAGGTTCATTGCGAAATACCGGAATTCACGCCTGTGGGGTCATCATTACACCCGACGATATCACCAATTTTGTTCCCATTGCCTCGGCCAAAGACTCTGAGTTGAACGTAACTCAGTTTGACAATGCCGTGGTGGAAGAAGCGGGACTCCTAAAAATGGACTTTCTGGGACTTAAAACCCTGACCCTGATCAAGGATACCGTGAAACTGGTAAAATACCGTCACGGGATTGATCTCGATCCAGACGCATTCCCCTTGGATGATCAATTGACCTATGAGTTGTTCCAAAGGGGGGATACAGTGGGGATATTTCAGTATGAATCCGTGGGTATGCAGAAATATTTAAAAGATTTAAAACCCAATGTTTTTGGAGATTTGATCGCCATGAATGCCCTCTATCGTCCGGGGCCCCTGGAATACATTCCCAGTTTTGTCGCAAGAAAAAAGGGAGAGGAAGAGATCAAGTATGATTTACCGGAGATGGAGGATTACCTCAAAGAGACCTACGGGATCACGGTCTATCAGGAGCAAGTAATGTTATTGTCCCAAAAATTGGCAGGATTCTCCAAAGGTGAAGCCGACTTGCTTCGAAAAGCAATGGGAAAAAAGATTTTTGCATTACTGGAAAAACTCAAACCCAAGTTTATCGAAGGGGGAGAGGCCAACAATCATCCTAAAGAGGTATTGAATAAAATTTGGAAGGACTGGGAAGCTTTTGCATCCTATGCCTTCAATAAATCCCACTCCACCTGCTATGCGTGGATTGGATATCAAACCGCATATCTTAAAGCTCATTATCCTGCAGAATACATGGCGGCGGTACTTTCCAATAATATGAATGACATCAAACAGGTTACTTTCTTTATGGAAGAGTGCAGGAGGATGGGAGTCAAAGTATTGGGGCCGGATGTCAATGAGTCTTTTTACAAGTTCAATGTAAACGAAAAAAACGCCATTCGTTTTGGAATGGGTGCCATTAAAGGGGTTGGAAAAGGAGCGGTAGATACCATTATCGAGCACCGGAAAGAAGCCCCCTATCAAACTATTTTTGATGTGGTCAAAAAAGTAGACCTAAGAGCTGCCAACAAAAAAGCATTCGAAAATTTGGCCTTGGCCGGTGGGTTCGATTCCTTTGAAGGAACGCATAGAGCACAGTATTTTAATCCTGACGCAGATGGGGGAATTTTCTTAGAGAAGGTCATTCGATTTGGTTCGAGATATCAAGCGAGCAAAAATTCATCTCAAACCAGCCTTTTTGGAGAAAATACAGATCAAGTCTATCAAGAGTTGGTTATCCCACCCTCTCCCCAATGGGACAATCTGGGGAAACTCAAAAAAGAGAGAGAAGTCGTGGGCATATACATTTCAGGTCATCCCTTAGATGATTTTAAAAAGGAAATGGAATGGTTTACCAACGCAAATTTGACTCAACTAAAAGACCTAAGATCCTTGGTCAATAAAAACCTTAATGTTGCTGGAATCGTCAATGAAATTGAACATTTAGAATCCAGAAACGGAAAAGGCTGGGGCCGATTCACCCTAGAGGATTTTTCAGATCAGTTTGAGTTTAGAATTTTTGGAGAGGAGTACCTAAAATTCAAACACTTTATCAGTGTCAATCAGTTTATTCGTATAAAAATCAACATAAAAGAAGGTTGGAGAAATCAACAAACAGGCAGAATTGGAGATCCCAGAATACATTTTATTAATTTTGAGATGTTGCACGATGCCCTATCCAAAAATTCAAAAAAATTGACCTTGCAGTTGGACATCCGGCAATTGGAATCCGACAGCATTCAGCAGTTGAAGAAAGAACTCAATGATTTTAAGGGAGACAAACCGCTCTTTTTTGATGTCATCGATCCCAAAAAACAACTCAAATTGACCTTAGCAAGCCGCAAACAAAAAGTAGCCATTTCCCAAGAACTGTTATCACATTTGGAAGAAAAACGTTGGCATTACAAATTGAATTGATCGCATATTAAGACACATAATATTTCAATAAGTAAATTTGATCGCCAAGGGCAATGTCACATTTGTTAAAATGATTAATTTTGTGTTTAAATTTTAGAATATGGCTTTAAAGATTACCGACGCAAATTTTGAAGAAACGGTTTTGAAATCGGATAAACCTGTCATTGTAGATTTTTGGGCAGCTTGGTGCGGACCTTGTCGCATGGTAGGGCCCATCATTGATGAGATCAGTCAGGACTACGAGGGTAAGGCTGTAGTAGGCAAATTGGATGTTGACCAACATCAGGAGTATGCTGCAAAATATGGGGTACGAAACATCCCTACCGTATTGCTTTTTGATAAAGGTGAATTGGTTGGCAGACAAGTAGGTGTAGCCCCTAAAAAGGCCTATGCCGACGCTTTGGATGCGGTACTGTAATTAGCCTACTCTTTACCTATATTGTGTTTTATCTTCTCGGGAACACCCTACTTTTTGTTCCCTGCCATTTTTTTTATTCAATAGAATACTCTACCATCGGGCATAATCTTAGCCCAAAATCATCCTGTTTAATTTACAATCCAATGTCTTTGGGAATTTATTTATAGATTAGTACATTATATTTTTATTAATAAAATTACTCATCAATGATTGCCATAAACAACAGCCTCAAAGCAGAGGAATTAAGAGAAAAAATAAATTTACTCTGGAAGCTTTCAGGAGAAAAAATCAACCGGATCGTTTCTGAATATGACGAGTCCCAAGGTGCTCCGGTATTTACCGTTGATGGTAAGTACGCCACTCGTGGATGGACAGAGTGGACCCACGGCTTCCAATTCGGTTCTGCGGTTTTACAATACGATGCTGTTGGTGACCGTCAATTTATTGACTTAGCAAAAAAGCAAATCTTAGACAAAATGGCTACGCATGTAAGTCATACGGGTGTTCACGACCACGGCTTTAACAATTTGAGCACCTACGGTAATTTGTTGCGATTGATGCATGAAGGAAAGATCGAATACAATGAATGGGAAGCTCATTTTTATGAGTTAGCTATTAAAATTTCAGGAGCGGTTCAAGCTTCGCGCTGGACAGACCTGCCCAATGGTGGATTTATCAATTCCTTTAACGGTCCTCATTCTTTGTTTGTGGACACCATAAGATCATGTAGAATTTTGATGGCCAGTCATATGTTGGGTCACAGCTATCACGGTGAGGGAGATCGAAAAATATCATTGCTGGATCGTGCCATTCAACACATTGAGGCTACTGCAAAATATTCCATTTATTATGGAGAGGGCAGAGATCAATATGACATTTGGGGAAGAACAGCCCACGAGAGCGTCTTTAATGTCAATGACGGCCAATACCGATGTCCCAACGCTCAGCAGGGATATACAGGTTTTACAACATGGACCAGAGGCTTGGCATGGGCAATGCTTGGATTTGCAGAGGAGTTAGAGGCACTTGAGTTGATTGACAGTGATCAATTGGCACCTCTTGGGGGTAAGGAAAAGATCACCCAAATGATGCTTAAAGGAGCCAAAGCAACTTGCGATTTTTATATAGAACACAGCCCGTCTTGTGGAGTAACCTACTGGGATACCGGGGCACCCAATCTACACCAATTGGGAGATTACCTCAACCGACCTGCTGATCCTTATAACGATTGGGAACCTGTAGACAGTTCTGCTTCGGCCATTGGCGCTCAAGGTCTTTTGCGACTGGGGCATTACCTCAATAAAAAGGGTCAAAAGGTAGAGGGTGAAAAATATTGGCAAGCGGGACTGACCGTTTTTGATTCTCTTTTACAGCCACCCTATCTGAGTACCGATTTGGAACACCACGGTTTGTTGTTGCACACCATTTACCACCAACCCAATGGATGGGATCATGTTCCCAAGGGGAGTAAAATTGCCAACGGTGAGTCTTGCATGTGGGGAGATTATCATTTTAGAGAATTGGCCATTTATGTTCAAAAAATGATTGACAACGAGCCTTATTACCAATTTACCAATTGCATTAAAAAATAAGCGTTCATGGCTTCAATAGATAATTTTTCGAAGCTTTGTGTCCATACACAAACCACCAAGCCATGGACCATAGAGGAGTGTATTTCCCATTTTTCGGCAGTGGGCATTAAAGGCATTTCTATATGGCGGCATTTGTTGGAGGGTAAAGATTTAAATAGCATTAAGGCCATGTTGGACACCCATCAAATGGAGGTTGTTTCTTTGGTCAGAGGAGGTTTTTTTCCTGCGGTAGATGCCGAGCAAAGGGATTTAGCTTTGGAGGACAATCGCTTGGCCATAGACCAGGCGGCTGCCCTAGGTGCTCCTTTGGTGGTATTGGTTTGCGGAGCGGATCCCCGACAATCCCTTGAGATATCCCGCCAACAGATTCAAAAAGGTATTACCGCTTTGATTCCCCATGCCCAAAATAACGGGGTCAAGTTGGCCATTGAACCTTTACACCCCATGTATGCCGGTGACAAATCCGCTGTGGTCTCACTTGGGCAAGCCAACGATATGTGTGAAGCAATTGCTTCCCCTTGGGTGGGCATCGCCATCGATGTGTACCATCTTTGGTGGGACAACGAACTGAAAAACGAAATCATCAGGTGCGGAAAAAATAAAAATATATTGGCTTTCCACGTTTGTGATTGGTGCGTACCAACAATCGATTTTCTGACCGACAGAGGTTTGATGGGTGAAGGTTGTATTCCCGTCAGACAAATCAGAATGTGGGTAGAAGAGGCTGGTTTTGACGGCTACAACGAAGTAGAAGTTTTTTCTGAACGTTTGTGGGCTCAAGACCAAAAGCTATATTTGGAAGATATAAAAAAATCATTTTTAAATTATACTTAACAAATTCAATGAAAGTACATAAAACAGGAGTCATCATGAATGGGGTGACCGGAAGAATGGGAACCAATCAACACCTGATTCGGTCTTTGGCTGCCATCATATCCCAAGGAGGGGTAAAAGTAAGTGACAATGCCGTGATTATGCCTGAGTTGGTATTGGTAGGTCGCAATGAAAATAAACTGAAAGCACTTGCCGAAAGGACCCAAGTTGAACGATGGACGACCAACTTGGAAGAGGTTTTGTCTGATGACCGATATCAAATCTATTTCGACGCCCAAACAACCGGAAGAAGGGCAGATGCCATCAAAAAAGCTGTGGCTGCCGGAAAGCACGTTTATTGCGAAAAACCCATTGCCACATCAACAGATATTGCATTGGACTTGTATCGCGAATGTGAAGAAGCAGGAGTAAAGCACGGTGTTGTTCAAGACAAGCTTTGGCTTCCGGGCATGCTCAAGTTGAAACGCCTGATTGAAAATGATTTCTTTGGTGAAATTTTGTCCGTTAGAGGAGATTTTGGTTATTGGGTTTTTGAGGGCCACACGGTCCCCGCCCAACGACCCAGTTGGAATTACAGAAAAGAAGACGATGGAGGAATTATTGTCGATATGCTCTGTCATTGGAGGTATGTATTGGATAATATTTTTGGATCCGTTAAGGGTGTTTTTTGTTTGGGTGCTACTCACATTGCGGAGCGCATCGACGAAAACGGTAAGCCCTATAATTGTACTGCCGATGATGCCGCCTACTCCATTTTTGAATTGGAGGGAGGTGTCATTGCTCAGTTCAATTCCTCATGGACCACAAGGGTCAGAAGGGATGATTTACTCACCCTGCACGTAGATGGTACCAAAGGCTCGGCGGTGGTAGGATTAAGAGACTGCTGGACACAACACTATGGAAATACGCCCAAGCCGGTTTGGAATCCAGACATTCCCAACCCTATCGATTTTAGAGAGGGCTGGACAAAGGTTCCTGAGCAGGAGGATTTTGACAATGCCTTCAAGGCGCAGTGGGAACTGTTCCTCAAACACGTGGTATTGGATACCCCCTTTCCTTGGAACTTGATGGAGGGTGCCAAAGGAGTCCAATTGGCCGAGTTGGGACTTGAGAGTTGGGAGAAAAAAACATGGATCCGAATACCCGATTTAAAATGAAACCCGTTGCACTGATTACAGGAGGCTCTAGAGGCATAGGCTTAGGAATTGCTCAAGCATTGGTCAAGCAAGGTTATCGGGTGGCCATCAATGGTGTTCGGGCGGCAGACCAAGTTGTGGAGCCCCTCAAACAACTCAATGCAGAGGGAGGCGAGGCCATTTATTGCCAAGGGAATGTAGGCAGTGCCGACGACCGTTGTAAAATCATGGAGGACATCAAAGCAAAATGGGGCCAGCTCAACCTTTTGGTCAATAACGCAGGAGTCGCGCCCAAGGAAAGAAAAGACATCTTGGAAGCAGATGAACAAAGCTTTGATTGGCTGATGGGCATCAACCTAAAAGGGCCTTATTTCCTTACCCAGCAGGCTGCAAATTGGATGATTGAGCAAAAGACCAAAAACCCAAAAGATTCTTTTTCGATCATTAATATATCATCTGTTTCTGCTACTGTAGCTTCTGTCAATCGGGGGGAATATTGCATTTCCAAGGCGGGCATGAGCATGTCGACAAAACTGTGGGCCGCAAGACTGGGGGAATTTGATATTCCCGTATATGAAATACAACCCGGGGTGATCCGTACGGACATGACTGCCGGAGTGATTGAAAAATACGATAAAATGATCGCAGCGGGATTGACCTTGCAAAAGCGATGGGGACAACCCGAGGATTTGGGAAAAACCGTTATTTCTTTGGCCGAGGGAATGATTCCCTATGCTACCGGACAAATCATCCATACTGATGGAGGAATGACCATTCAAACCCTTTGATTATGAAATTAAAAAATGCCTGGAGGCTTATTGTTGTAGCTGTTTTTGGCTGTGCAGCCATTCAATTTTCACCTTGGATTCTGGAGCAAAACAAAGTGGATCCTTATTTGTTGGGGATGCCATTTACCCTCTGGTTTGGAATTTTAATAAGCTTGTCGTTGGTCTTGTTGACTGCTTTGGGAGGTTATGTTTTCTCACGACTTAAATCAGACGAATTAAAAGAAGAATAATATGCTCAGTTATCTCTTAATTATCGGTGCAGTTTACATTGGAATTTTGATGTTTTTTTCATGGCGGACAAAAAAACAGATCAAAACTTCTACAGATTTTATGTTGGGGGGAACCAAGATCGGTGTTGCGATTGGTTTGATGACTTTTGCCGCAACGCTTTTCAGCACTTTTACCCTGTTGGGGATGCCCGATTTTTCCAGAGCTAACGGTTTAGGAGCCTGGATTTTTCTTGCTTTTTCAGATGCGATAATGGTTTTTTTGATCTTGTGGTTCGGGTTTTATTTAAGAAAAAGGGTGGGTAAATCTCCTTATCAAGGAATGTCTGCATTGCTCCAAAAATGCTACCAAAATCGAATGGCAGGGTACCTATATTTTACTGCGGTTTTTTTATTCCTCATCCCTTACATCGCCATTCAAATCCGTGGGGTAGCCATATTTTTGGTTTCTGCTTTCCCGGACTTTATTCCCGTTTGGGGCTGGTCGATAGGGATTGTTTTGATCATGTTGGTCTATTCGGAGTTGGGCGGGCTCAAAGCCATCATATATGCAGATTCATTACAAGGTACTCTGTTGTTGGTTGTGGTTTGGATTGTTGCATTCAATTGCTTGAATGAAGTGGGGGGATGGAACGCGCTTTTTGAGCGTGTGGCCGCCATTAATCAAGATTTGCTGTCAACCCCGGGCCCCAAAGGATTGCTCAGTCCACAATTTTTGATCGCCTCTGCACTTGCTATATTGATGATCCCGGTTACTCAACCGCAGTTGTCTACCCGTTTGGTAATCATGAAAAATTACAGTGCTTTAAAAAGAATGGCTACGGCGGTAGGTTTTTTTGCCATGCTGGTCATTCTTCCCACCATCATTATTGGAATGTACGGTGCCATTTATTACGCCGATGCCAGTACTGCCGAATTTTTGGGAGGTGTGCTTTTGGAGGAACAACACGAAATGATCGCTGCTTTTATCATTATTGGTTTGTTTGCTGCCGCAATGTCCACTTCTGATTCCCAATTGTTTGCCATGGGAAATGAAATCAAGGGACTTCTTGGTCTAAAGGAAGAGGACAATTTACGTCCCATTCGGTTGGTGATATTGTTATTCGCCCTCTCTGCATTGGTATTTTCATTGGTTAGCTCTGATGAATTGGTGCTGTTGGCTCGCCTGAGCTTTTCTGGGACTGCATTGATGGGGCCTATGATTTTGTTGGGCGTTTTTTCCCAGCGGCCACAGGGGATCGCAATGATAGTCTTATCCATGTTGGCCCTTTTGATTTTTATTTTATCCAATTTAGGATGGTTCCCAAAGCAAATTTTATCCTCTAGGACTGATTTGTTCCTGATGATCGTCTTGGGGATCGCTGCACTGCTCAATTTTTTGGTAAACAAAAGTAAATCCGATAAGGTATAAATACAGAAAGGTTCAATAATCCTTTTTATCTTTGGTTGAATGGGCCCAACGAAACCTTACAAATGATTTCTTTTATAAGTGATTAATTTGGCAAAATCAAAATGCAATGTATATTTGCACACGCTAACATTAAGGTCTGGTAGTTCAGTTGGTTAGAATACATGCCTGTCACGCATGGGGTCGCGGGTTCGAGTCCCGTCCAGACCGCTCAATAACAATCATAACCTCTTTATTTTGAAGGGGTTATCTTCGTTTTAGTGGGTTTGTAAAAAGGGTGTGTTCTAAAATGTATTCTACATTTGTTAGGCTATTTGAGTTTTAATAACTCCCTTTCAAATTTTTTCATCACATACAGGTGCAATTTGGCCTGGGTCAATTTATAAATGGCCCACGGCAGTCGGGGAACATATTCGTGTATGGCGGTGATGACATATTCATTGTCCAAAATGGATCGGAATTCCAACCATCCCAAATCTGTTCTTTTGGTCAACACCCCGCCGGTAATGTAAAAAAGCTGTCGGTTGGGTGTACTTCTGTCTTCGATCAATTGCAATTCCAACAACATAATTCCCAGGAGGTAGAATTTCAAAAAGCTGCCATCAAAGCGCGGATTGATCAAACCGGCAAATCTTTTACTCAGCCAAATGGGATAATGTTTGGCTACCCATTGGGCATTGTGCTTTCCGGGATTGTAGATTCTCTGTACACTTCTTACGGTATTTTTTTCGGTACGGATTTGATGAAAAGAGGGAAGGGCTGGAGGCTTTTGGCTAAGCGCTCTTTTAATACTGGTTTCGATGGGGGTAAAATCAATGTCATACAAATCGGAATATTCATTACTGGGAATCATGCGATGCTTTAGGCTCTCCACCAGTGGTGAGACAAAATTGATATCGGAATTACCAAAAATACTGACCCACCATTTTGATAGTCCTACCGTAAAGAAAGGCAAGGAAAAAATCAAACGTTTTTTGCGCATCATCTTTGAGGTTTTTTGTAGCAGTTCCATGTAAGTCATAATCTCTTTCCCCCCTATCTCTATATTTTTATTATAGGTTTTTGGATTTCCGATACATTGTTTGATCAGGGAAAGAATATCAAAGACATCAATGGGTTGGTTTTCGGATTTGGTCCATTGTGGGCAACCCATTACCGGGAGGTTTTTTACCAGATGGGTAACGATCTTAAAGGAGGAGCCACCGGGCCCGATGATGATACCGGCCCTGATGGCAGTCAAGGGTGTTGATCTGGCCCCCAAAGTTTTTTCCACCTCATAGCGCGACAAAAGGTGATTGGAAATCTGGTGTTTGTCCTTGGGCAGTATTCCGCCCAGATAGATGATCTGTTTGAGTTTATTTTTTAGGGCCGCTCTCGAAAAATTGTCGGCCAGCAGCAGGTCTGTATCTTCAAATTTACCCTGATTCAGTCGGGTGGAGGGTTGCATGGAGTGAACCAAATAGATGGCAATATCGGCTCCTTCCAAGGCTTTTTCTGTACTGGACATGGAATATAAATCAACCGTTTGCCAAAGAATTTTGTCATTGGGATTGGTTCGGACTTTTTTTCGGCTCAATGCGACGATATGATAATCATCTTGGAACTCTTCAATGATCCACCGTCCTATGAAACCTGTAGCTCCCGCAAGTACGATTGTTTGTTTCATTACCCTAAATGTATCAAATTAAGCCCATAAGGGGCACGGTTTTTATCAAATAAAAAACTTTAAAAGGGAATGTGAAATTAAAATTACTTAAATTTGTATTTTATTTGAAAACAATACCTTAAGGTTCAATAATATAAAAATGTTGTGTGTTGTTAAAATTGGGAAACCAATAAATTAGCAACTGATGAGAAGCTTTCCAGTAGTTCGGAGAGCTTTTTTTATTTCCGGGTGTTTTTAGATGATGACTAAAGTCCGAAGCAGTATATTTTATTTCCGGCTTTGGTTCCGGGTTTTCCACTTCCTCCCCCTGCGATGACGATGTACTGTTTTCCATCGATTTGATATGCAGCAGGAGTAGCATAGCCACCGGCCTCTAATTGGTACTCCCAAAGGAGTTTTCCATTGGATTGGTCAAAAGCACGAAAACGCTCATCCATGGTCGCGCCGATAAAAACCAAACCCCCTGCAGTAACCATTGGCCCCCCCATATTGAAGGTTCCCGTGGGGGAATGCCCCAATTTCTCCAACGCAGGATAGGTGCCCAGTGGAATTTGCCAATCGATATTTCCGGCATCCAAATTTATCTTTGACAAGGTTCCCCATGGAGTTTCATTGATGGGATATCCATTTTTGGTTTTTAATTCCGGATGTCCATTGGCCACCCACGGAATTTCGAAGATCTTTTCGTTATTGTAGATTTCAATGACTTTATCTTTTCCCATACCGACGATATAGTCAGACAAAGCATCGACTGCTTTGGCATCAAAATGGGGGAAGGCGGGCATTGCCCCTTTTCCATTGATCAGTGTGGTTTTGATGTGCTGTCGGTCGTTTACCAGAACGGAATTCAATATATTGTTTTGAGCAGAGTTGTGACAGATATTACAATTCGAATTGAAGAGTTGTTTTCCATAATTGTAGGAAGATATTTTTTGGTCTTCCAACAAGTTCAGCATAGCAAACCATTCCGGTTCATTACTGGTATTGACATAGAGGGATCTGTCGGAGGGGTCATAAGCTGCCCCTCCCCAATCAGTTCCCCCGTTGAATTGGGGGAATACCATGGTGGGTTTTACAGCCGGGGGTAAATAGAGTTGTCCATAGATCATGCTTTGCAAGGAATCTTTAATGGACTTGTTTTCGAAGCCTTCTATCTGGTTTAAAGCATTCTCGTCGATGGTAATCTTACCATAAATCAGCTCTGGGCTTGTAAAGGGTTGTGTTTTTGAGGCCATTTCTCCGGGAATATCACTGGGGGGAACTGCTACTTCCTTAATGGGATGAATCGGTGCTCCGGTAAAGCGATCCAAGACAAAAAGTTGCCCTGTTTTGGTGGGTTGCGCAATGGCCTCCACCAATTTTCCATTGGATTTTACCCTAATCAAATTGGGAGGACATGGAATGTCATAATCCCACAAGTCGTGATGAACGGTCTGAAAATGCCATATCCTTTCTCCGGTATTGGCATTGAGGGCCAAAATACAATTCCCAAATAGATTGTCACCGATACGGTTGCCACCCCAATGGTCATAGGAGGGAGAACCCGTCCCAAAAAACAGCATCTCGTTTTCTTGATCCAAAGTAAACCCACTCCAACTGTTGACCGAAATGTACTCGTTTTGCCAAGCCTCCTTGGGCCATGTGTCATAACCCACCTCCCCCGGACGTGGGACGGTTCGGAATTCCCATTCGATCGCTCCCGAGTAGAGGTTGAATGCTCTGATGTTTCCCGGCATGGTTTTTTGATTGGCACCATCCAACACCCTCGATCCCAATATCAGTAAATTTTTGTGCACTATTCCGGGAGTAGAAGCTGTGATAAACAATTGTTCCGCCTTGATTCCAAAGCCTGTTTTGAGTGATATTTTTCCCGCTTCACCAAAAGAGGAAACGGATTTTCCCGTAAGGGCATCGATGCAATAGAGAAAAGACGCCGCCACAAAATAGAGCCTTCCATTTTTTCCATCATCGAAATAAGTAACACCTCGGGAATTTCCCGAGTATTTTTCTCCGGGAAATGGATCAAAGCTCCAATTGAAATTGCCTTGAGCAGCATTGATGGCGTGAACCTTCATGTCGGGCCCGATAACAAACATTTGATCGCCTACGATGATGGGGTTGCATTGTATTCCATCTCTGTGATTTTCCTTCTTATCATAAATTTCAAGCTCCCAAAGTAATTTCAGTTGCCCAATATTGGTGGTGTTGACCTGAGTTAAATTGGAGTATTTAGACCCGGAAGGATCGCCGCTGTATATCGACCATGATTTGAATTCTTTGCCAGACTCACTTCCACAGGAAAGGAAAAGCAATAACAATAGAAATTTTAAAACTCCCATCATTGAATTCAAAAATAAACCAGTGTGTGTACTTGTTTTTTTCAAAGCTGTCCTTAAAGATTTAACTAAAGTTAAAATTTTTTAGACGATGTTAAGGAACAATCAAATTTAGTTTTTTGGGAAGGACTTTGATCTCCAAATGATTTGAAGCAATAGGCAGATATTCACCGTCAATTTGTACACAAAAATCATCTTGATCTAAAAGGGTGATTTTCAATGCTGAGAGACGAACTAAATTAAATCTTTTTGCCGTTAATTTCCTTCCTAACAATGCGTAGAGGAAAAACTTAATTTTATTGAACAGATTTGACTTTTCCATCCAAAATAAGTCCAACAGTCCGTCATCACTAAGGGCTTGGGGGGTAAGTGAGAAATCATAACCTTGTTGGTTGGTATTGGACACCAACAAAACAAATGGGCTGATTTGTCGTATTTCCTTCTGGGATTCAATTTGGATTTTCTGATGCTTAAAACCCGCCACAGCGTTAAAAAAGGCAATGACATAGGCCCAGATCCCATGCCATCCATTCTTCTGGTAATTCCAGAGTGAGTTTTTACAACTGCTAATTGAAAATGGCTAGCAGATTTATTAAAAGATATAACCTCTCCTGGAAATGAAGGAAGGGTAATTTCTTTTTGAAAGATCATGTTCCCTGTTTTTATTTAAATGTAATTGATCGTTTTTTAAAATTCATTATTTTTGAAAAAAGCTTGATACCAAAAGACTCAAAAAAAAATACGTATTTTAAATACTATAATAAACTAAAATATGCAAAATGAAGTTAACGGACGAAGGGATTTTATAATTAATTCAAGTCTTGTATTCAGTGCCTTAACAATTCAAGGACCTCAATTAATGAATACCCATAAAGAAAATCACCATCATGAGGTATTGAAAAAACTAAGCTCCATTAACGATCAACACATAGAGGGATTATTAAAAAAACAACTTCCCGTCAATGGGGACCGCTGGTCTGGAGGAGTAAAGGATAAATTTGAGGTGCCCAATGTTCATTCTACGTTCGGTTTCATTTTCAAATTGGGGAGTGCCTTTTTGGTTCCTTATTCAAAATTTCATCGGTCTGACCGTCTATTATTGGCTTTGACAAATGCCATGGATTGTGTCCTTAATGTTCAGCATTCTGACGGGACTGTAGATTTGCACAGCACCAATTTTCATTCTACCCCATCTACTGCCTTTATGGTGAACTACCTGAGTCCTATATACGTATGCTTTAAAGAGCTTAAAGACGCCAATTCTGCACCCTTATTAACACGAATGGAGGCTTTTTTAAGAAATGCATCTAAGTGTTTATTGGTGGGTGGAGCTCATACGGCCAATCACCGTTGGGTGATTTGTTCCGCTCTGTCGAGAATAAACAGTTTCTTTCCCTCAAAAAAATATTTGGACCGTATGGAAGATTGGCTGGCTGAAGGTATCGATTTGGATCCCGATGGTCAATATACCGAAATGAGTGTAGGTTCGTACTCCCCCGTGTGCGATGAAATGTTCATCACCATGGGGCGACTATTGGACAATGAGGATTTTTTGGATGTGTCGAGAAAAAATCTCGAAATGACGCTCTATTACATTCAACCGGGTGGTGAAGTGCTAACGGATGCAAGTGGAAGACAAGACAGTGAGCAAATTGCCCATGTCAGTGGTTATTATTATTCCTACCTCTATTTTGCTCACTTGGATAAAAACCCTGTTTATACTGCAGTATGTGAATTTATTGAAACCCACTTGGCTCACCAAATTACGCATTACATTCCGTACTTATTGGAGGACCATATCTTTGAAACCGAAAGAGTAGCTTCTTCTGAGATACCAAAAAATTATTTTAAAAATTTCTCACATTCCGGTGTTATAAGAATCCGACAATCCGAATTCGACGTTTCAATCATTGAAAACAACCCCACTTTTTTATCTTTAATAAAAGGGGAAGCGGTTTTACAATCCGTAAGATTGGGCTCCACCTTTTTTGGGTCTAGAGGACAGTTTATAGCCGAAAATACAGAAATAAAAAACAATCAAATCATACTTACTAAGTCTGTGAAGCACGGTTATTTTCAGCCTTATCCTAAGGAAAAAATCATCGGAGATGGGGTTTATAACAAAATGCGTCGAGAGGAAAGAAAGTTATCCGAAGCTCAAATCATTAATTACAAATTAATAATAACTCAATTGGATAAAAAAATTCAATTGGCGATTGAAGTTACCGGAACAGAACATGTATTGGTTTCATTAGAAATGAACTTCAGAAAGGGAGGAGAACTCTCGGGGGTCATTTCAGATCAAAATAGAGCCGATTCCTATTTCCTAAAAGAAGGATGGGGTACTTACACTAAAGACGAAAGTGTAATTACCTTTGGTCCGGGGAAAATTGAGCATCAATGGGGAACCATGAGAGGAATGCATGAAAAACCTCATGGAAACACAGTTTATATTAACGGACACACTCCCTTCAAACATGTTCTTGAAATCAGTTAAATTGAAAAACGAAAAATCCACAAATAAAAAATCCCGATTGGGTGAAAATTTTTTGAGTACCATCAAATTCTTTTTTTTCTTTATTATTTTTATCATGATAAAATTGAAGTTCCCGAATATCTCGTAAATGGTCCCGAAACCCGTCAAGACTTGGCAGATTACTATGATGAGTGGAGTAGTGGAGGGGGCTACATTGTAAGTTCAAGATAGAACTATTGCTGCTGTACCCTCAGTTCCATTGCCGTCAATTCCAGCTCCCCAATTACGATGAAAGCTACTTGGCATCATTTCTTTCCTACCTAGATCGAGAGTTGACAACTTAAAACCACCCCAAAACTCCCACACCCCTAAACAAACAACCCCATTAAAGGCAT
>CALKCR010000004.1:0-14550 GCA_938082715.1 uncultured Flavobacteriaceae bacterium
TTGTTTTGTCCTGAAAGGTTTCCAGATATGCTCTTTTAAGTTTTTGACTCTGGGTTTGAAATAAGATTAAATCTTCCTTTTGATTCAGATCAAAGGCTATTTTTTCCATTATTTTCAAAGCCCCATAATATAAGGCATTGACCACTGCATTGTAGGTTTGATATACATAACCTTCGTTTTCTCCCGGATGTTCTTTTTCTGTTCCTGTAAAATGTTTCAGGTTGTCATAACCACCGGGAGGTTGGGCTTGAGGCCAGTCGACAATGTCTCTCAGATTGTTGTTTTTCCCCCAGTGATTTTTATGTAATTTATTTAAAAAATCATCCGTTTGTTTACCGGTCAAAGTGCTGATGAGACCTGTCTCGTCCGACAAGTCCATCAGGGTTTTGATCTTTAATTCGTCATAATATTTTAAAATAAAGCGGTTGTCTCCGGTATAGAGATAATCATACCAGGCCATCAAAATATTGTAGAGCGTCCATTCTGTGGGCCAGGTTGGGTTGAACAACAGGTGCTTCATGCTCCCTCTGGCAATGCCGTACTCAGCATCTACAGCATAGTGAGAAAGTTGATTGATAAACGCATCGGCTTCATAAGGGATTCGCTCTCTGTCTCCATCTACATAATAGCCACAGAAACTGGTAGCTTTCATAGAATATTTACAAAAATCCCACACTTGGTTTAAAACTTCATTACTTGAAACAAAAGATGAGGCAGATTCCTCAAAAGTATAATTGATTATCGTCCTGACGGCTTGAGGGGCTTTTAAATCACCGCCATAACCTTTGACCTCGACAAATCGGAAAGGGTAAACCTCTCCGATATAGTCCGGCATTTTTATCATAAAACGGTTACTGGCCCTTTTCTTGTTTTCCGGCCAAGGGATTTCATACCAGTGTGTTCCCGGTTTTAATTTTAAGTGGGTTTGATAATATCTGATGTTCCTTCCTCCTTGAGCATCAATCGATAAAGTGTTTTTTTGTTTCATCTCACCTACACAGACCAGAATTGAATCTTCCTTTGATGAATTCAATTCGATTTTAAGCTTAGCAAAAGCAGCTTTTCTAAAATCAAGAAAATAGCTTCCATCTATTTTTTTGGTGAGCTCTGGAAATTCGTCCGAAGCGACCAGTGGTTCTTGTGAAAATTTTTCAGACGATGCATTGGGGTCGATCACAAATGCTTGAGGTTCTGAATAGCCAGAACTTTGATCCTCATTTTCCCAATATCGGACTTTCCAGTAATATACCTTGTTTTTTTGAAGTGGATTGCCTTTGTATAGGGTTGAGGATTGGTGGCTGTATATTTTACCACTGTCCCAGTGATCGCCTTTGTTTTGTTTTAATAATTCTCGATTGCTGCTTAGCAAGATCTGATATGCGATGGTGTTTTGAGATCTATCGTCCAGAATCCAATTAAAGAGTGGGTTTTCAGATTGAACTTTTGCAATTTCGTACCGCCCCTTTGTCAATACATCGTTTTGGAGTATGAGGGATTGTTTTTTTCCATTAAGTCCTACATAATCTGCATTACGCATCAAATCAGTTCTCAAACCTTTGGGTAGAATATTTTCTTCTCCACAGCCCATAAAGAGCAATACAATGAATGGAATTAATAGGGAGTAGAATGTTTTCAATTTCAATGCTATTTAATTTTTATTTCTGATACAATTCTTTAAACTTAATGGCAAACCTTTTACCCAAAACCTCAAGACTTTTATGGTCGTAATGCGTACCGTCATATGTTGAGGTTCCGGCAGACTTTACCGATGCTCCATGGGGGATTTCGGTATTGAGTCTGTCTAGCATTTTTTTAAAATCTTCATTTTCAGGCCGGTTTTTATTTAGTTCAGAGGCAATGAATATCATTTTTTCATTATTAAACTCCTTTCTCAAAGTGTAAATTATAGATTTGAGTTTTTTGAAGTAGATGGCAAATTTTGGATCTTTATCCCCTAGATTGCCTTCTCCTTGAAGCCAAAAGGTAGCAATTATCTTTCCCTGATCACCAATTGCGAATTTGCCCCTTCTTAGGGCTTCCTTAAAGAAACGGGTTCCAGGTATCCATTGATCAATTTTGGTCCCCCCTCTAGCATTTACGATTAACCCTAGGGGGTTAATGTCGCCATCAGCGATTACTTCCTTGGCGAAAGAATGCCCCAAATTGAATCTTTGCATACTGGCCTCTTTTCTTATCGAAGAGTAAATATTTAGGGGGCTTTTTAGTGGAACCCATTGATTGAGACTGTCGAGCAGAAAAGCATTTTTAACGACTTGGTAGTCTTGCTTAGTCATTTCAGCTCGCCCTGCCATATTTGATTGGCCGATTAGTAAAATAATTTCTTTAGGCTCTTCTTTTGGTGATTGGGCATTAATCTGAAAACCCAAAATTAAAAGTGTATAATTCAAAAAGCACTTTCCAACGTTTTTTAATTTTATTTTCATGTTAGAAATAATGCTTTTACGATTCTGTAGGATTTTTGTTACTTCTTAATCAAAGTATTTGTTTTTTCCATTTTGCTTTAATATTTCAAAACGGTCAAATAATTCCCCTGTAGCAGTAAAAGATCGATATATCAATCGGTCTCCGTCAATAGAAATGTGTTGGAATAATTGAATGCGTTCTCCAGTTTTACCTTGAGTTGCCCCAAATTCACCCCAACCCGATTTATCTAATGAATACATTTTAGCTCCGCTTACAGATACAACATATACTGGACCAATTATGTTATTACCTTCATTGTCTTTTTTAACAACAACCGGTTTTTCGTAAATGGCACCTCTAGCATATGTGTGGTCGTGTCCCTGCAATGCAAGATCAATATTAAATTCCTCAAAAACTGGCTTCCAATTGGATCTAATCTCAGTATTATTTCTCATTGAAGAAGCAGAAAATACAGGATGATGATAAGTAACTACTACCCATTTTTTATCATTACTCTTTAAAACATCCTTCAGCCATTTAGCTTGACGCTTTATAGCAATATTACTATTAAGAGCTATTATTTTTAAATCTGGATAATCTACATAATAACAGGTTTTTTCCAATCCTTTGGGACCATTTTTTGGAAAACCGAATTGAGCATTCCATTGAACAGAAAGTACTTCATTCTGTGAAAATAAACTTCCATCAAGATAGCGATACTCATGATTTCCTGGGACTGCAATAGCTGGTATTTCACTATGAATAAAACTTCCAGCCGCAAACCATTCATTCCAATCAGTCTCCTCATGACCATCATCAACTAAATCACCTGCATGGATAAAAAAATCAGCATTAGGAGCTGTTTTGTATGCATTCCTAATTACTCTGGACCATAATTCTAAAATATAATTTTGAGCATCTCCTACATATAAAAAAGAAATTGGAGTAGGCTGATTATTAGCAGTTTTAAAATGATGCCATTCACTTTTAAAATGATAATTACCAACTCTATATGCATAAAGAGTGTTAGGTGCTAACTGATCGATTTGAACTTCAAAATATGAAGCTTTAAATCCATCTTTGTATGCTTGCTCAGAATCTACTACAGTTCTTTCTGCTTTATATTTTTTGCTATTTTTTTTAAAGTAGGGGCCAGGTCCAGCAACTGCAAGCTCAACATAACCTATTTTATTACTGGCCTCAGTCCTCCAATTAATTCCAACTGTTCTCGAGGGGTCTTCAGTTGCACTTAAAACAACATGGTCTGGAAATTTTGTTGGAGACGCCCACTCTTTAACGATTTCATTTATTTCTTTTTTTGTAGTCTGTGAGTTACTCAGTCCAACTGTGAAAAGAAAAATACCAACGAAAATTTTTTTATTTAACATAATATAAGTGATTGTTTAACTATTATATAAAATAAACCGCCAACGAAATTGTTAAACTCGATAGCGGTTTTATTTACATATGATAATTTTAGAAACTAGCAATATCGATTGATTTATACCAGATTTCCATCTCTCTTTTGCTATGAAGCTGGATACCAACTGGACCATTAAGATTTGCATCTTCCATAGTATAATCCATCACTTGTTCCCCATTTAACCATACTCTGTAGCGGTTACCTATAGCTTCAGCAACCATGTTATTCCAGTCGTTCATTTTAAGGAGTGATTTAACTTTAGTCGCTTCCTTCGGATATCCTTTTTTTGGAATGTAGGGAGAACCAGTCATATCTCTTTTTAATGAACCTGATACGCCTATTTGAATTTGAGGATTTAAATGGTCACTTCCTCTCATAAAAATTCCAGAGTCTATATTACCTTCGATGAATTTAAAATCAAGACGAACTCTAAAGTTTTCGAACGAATTCTTGGTCCACAGTGTTGAACCTATTTCATCTGGGCCACTTTTTACTTTCAAAAGATTATCTTCAACAGACCACCATATGTTGTCATTCAGATCAATTTCCTTTACAATAACACCATCAGCCTCTCCTCTTCTGGTTTTTATAACCCATTGAGAAAGATCTGATCCGTCGAAATAAGTCTTATATTTATTATCGACTAGTGAAAATTTACTAATGTCTTTTGGATCAAGAATTGAACCATTATGTACCAACATTCTATAATGAAATGTTACTGACTCTCCATTTTGCAAAGAAAAATTCAGAGCTTCTTTCCCTTTTGAAAAAACTTCCTGACCCAAGGGGTTGGCCGAAAAAAGACCGTAGTCTCTGGCATGCCAATAGGTGGGATAGCCCACATTTTTAGGGTTGTCCATGATGGTGATGGAAACGGGTTCTTCCTTTATTGTGCTGTAGAGTTTTACCCATTCGGCACGGGTTCCCCAAACGTCATTACCTTCCAATCCTTCACTGCTGAGGTAGTTCCCATTAACTCCCGTATTGTCCAATACCTTTACCTCTGTCGGATTGCCTTGTGCATCGACAAAAATTGCCGGTTTTTTGGCGGGTAATTCCATAGCACGGGTTACACGAACGCCAAAAACTCCTTCTTTGTTGTCTTTAAAAGAAATGTCTTGAAGTGCGGTAAGTGTGGTGTACCGATCAACAATTCTGGTGTTGCCCTCTTGCGAGAATTTAAAAACGGTAGTTTCATCCAGCATGGATTCACCTGCAGTACTTTGCCAACTGCTTTTGGTAGTAAGACTGCCTTGTTCTTGATTTATTTTAACAATTTCACTGTGTACAATCTTACCGTAGTCTTCCAATTTTTCTTTTGGAATGGCATCAGAGTTGTTCCAGAAGTCCAATCCATTAACGTCTCCATAGTTAAACCAATGACCCATATGATGGGGGTGGTCAACACGTTCACCCGGTTGAGGGTCAATGGGAAAACCTCTTGTAAGTGTTTTGCCACTGGCGGTAACCAAAGGAAAAAGAACGGGTTTGGGAAGTGAAGCTTGATAATGGTAACTGGTAAATAGCGAACCATTAAGTTGTACGTCAACTTTTTGGTTTGCCGTATCGTTTACAAAAACAACCGAAGCAGATTCCGCTTCGGCAGTTTTTGGTTGTCCTTTGCATGAATTCATTGCGACGCACAGGATTATCATTAAAGTAAAAGCCCTAATCATAGTGCTCTATTAGTATTTGAATACTTTTCCACCAGCCAATACTTCTTGATTTTTTTCATCGAAAGTGGCTTTAAGCCCTGTTCTCATCGATGCTGTAGTCATGATGTTGGCAATTGAGTGGTTGTACCCAGCTTCAACCGGTGCATTGGTTTTTGCTCTGGAACGGACGCATTCCAGCCAGTTGAGCATGTGATTAGAAGTCATGTTATCCACTCCGGTATTGGCAGAAGTAACCACCTTAGTATCGATTTCAGACAATGAAAACTCTTTCAATTGATTGGGTTTCATGTTCATTGCACTTGAATGACGTTCTGTAAGTCCACCGTTGGGTGTTACTTTGTTGGTCTTCATGTTTAGTTCACCTGCATTAGAGTAATATATTTCTTTGGTTCCTCCTGCAGAGTTGGTAAAGCGAGAAGAATAGACCACTTGAAATCCGGAGTTCGTATCATCCAAGGGACCATAATCGAATACTGCGGTCATGGTATCAAAGTTGGTTCGACCATCTTTCCAAAGGTAGATACCACCATTGGCAGCTACACTTCTTGGATGCTCTAGACCTGAGAACCAGTGAACAGTATCAATCTGGTGCGCCATCCACTGTCCGGGGATACCCGAGGATAATGGCCAGAACAAACGATATTCTAAGTATTTTCTTGGATCCCATTTTTGGTAAGGACGGTTCATTAGGTATCTTTTCCAATCCACATCAGATTCTTTGATGTCTTTTACTTTATTGGGATATACTCTCCATCTTCCGGGTTGGTTTACATTCCAAGTCATTTCGACCATTACCACATCTCCAAAAGCTCCGGATTTCATGTACTTATCGGCAGCATGGTAGTTTTTCCCGCTTCTGCGTTGTGATCCTACTTGAAGAACAATACCCGCGTCATCGGCAGCTTTCTTTCCTAACCTGGCATCTTCCATGGTTTCGGCAAAAGGCTTTTCTACATACACGTCTTTTTTGGCATTGGCAGCCTGAACGGTGTGGAGGGCATGCTGGAAATCAGCAGTCGAAATGATGACAGCGTCAATTTGATTTTTGTCATACATTTCCTCATTATTTCTCCATGTTTCGATTTTGTTGCCGGTTGTTTTTTCCAGAAACGCTTTTCCCTCGTCTCTCCTTCTGTTCCAGATGTCAGAAACACCTACAATCTGGCAGTTTTGCTGATTTGTATGTTGTTGAAAAGCGGGAATAAGCGAACCTTTGGCTCGACCTGAAAACCCAACGATTCCAACGTTGAGACGATCATTGGAGCCAATAATTCTTCTGTAACTCTGGGCACTCATCGCAGTGCTAGCAGCGCTTACACCATTTACCCCGGCGATTACCCCAGCCGAAACAAGAGAGGCATCTTTGATAAATTTCCTTCTGTTTAAATCCATTATTGTATTAATTTTAGATGAATATACTTTTTTGTGTGCGTACACGTACACCATATCAAAAATATAATTTTTTTTGAATATTGCTGCCTAATTAAGGTATTAAATACCCTAGTATTCAAATAATTAAGATTACCTGACCTTGTTCGAAGTTCCGTTAAGCTTGTTCAGCCCATGATTGAGAACCCTAACAACATATTTGTTGGTGTCGGAATCAATAAGATTTTGTGATTGTTTTTCCAAAACTTTAAGCGCATACTGAAAATCATCCAACACCAAAGCGGTTTGTAATCGCGTCCACTCGTTTTCTGCTTTTAATCCGCTGGATAATACTTTCATCAATTCTTTGGAGTGGGATTCATGCTTGAGTAATGCCCGAGCGGCACTAATACCAACGTTGATAACGGAATCATTGAGTTTTTGGTTTAAACGCTCGATAGTGGCCTTTTTTATCTTTTTATCCAGATTGTAAAGCCCTTGCCCTGCCCAATATCGAATGGCTTCATTGGGGTGATTTAACCCTTTAAACAGTATGTTTTCATTTGCTGTTGAGGATATCAACAACAATTCATCATAAAAATCTTCTTGTGTCCTGATCCATTTGTAAATGGATTGATCGTTCTTTTCTTCCCAGTTTCTCATTATGGCCTCTGGAATCAGTCCAACGTCCAGTACTTGTTTCATCCATAGATCGTGAACGGCTCTGAGCCTTGCCAACTCTTCTTTCATGCTTGGATCATTGGCTAAGTCATTGAATTCCATTGGATCTTTACTCAAATCAAATAAGGATTCAGTGGGTTTGGTGGGCGCAACGAGTTGCTGTCCTTCTGGCTTTAGCGCCCCTTCTTTTTCAGCCTTTCTGAGTTCTGTCATCAAAGGGCCTCCTTCGGGGGTATTCATGTATTGTATAAATGACTTTTTGGGTTCGTAGTAACGCAGGTATTTAAATCTTTTACTTCTGACCCCTCTTTGGATGTCATAGCGTTCATCCATTCTGCCTCGGGCCAAGAATACATAATCTCTTTCCGGTTTTAGATTTTTTCCCAAAAAAGCTTGCCCTTGCATGCTCTTTGGAATTTGAGCACCTGCCAGCTCAATGGCGGTTGGGGCCAAGTCGATAAAACTGATCAATTGATCCACTTCGCTACCCGGTTCAGCGGGATACAGCTCTTTGTATTGTTCCGGAATATAAACGATAAAAGGTACTTTTACCCCTGTATCAAACAGCCATCTTTTGTGTCTCGGCAGCCCTGTACCGTGGTCGGAATAAAAAAAGACAATGGTGTTTTCACTTTCCCCTGCCTTTTCGAGTTCTTGGAGTAGTTTTTCCACTACAGCATCCATTGTGGCAATATTGTCATAATGACGGGTCAGTAATCTTCTTACTTCGGGCGTGTCTGGATAGTAGGGAGGAACCACTATTTTTTCGGGAGCTGTTCTCAAGTGCTCAGGAAGGTCTTGGGTCAGTCGCTCGTGTTTTTCTTGATTGTTGATGCAGCTTTCATGTGTCATGGTCAAATTGAAAATTGAAAAGAAAGGGGCGTTTTTATTGGGTCTGTTTTTCCAATGAGCAGTTTTGCTAGATTCGTCCCAGATTTCTCTTTTCAAATTAAAATTATAATCCTCTTTGCTGTTGTTGGTGCAGAAATATCCGGCACTTCTCAACACCTCTGGGTAGAGTTTGATGTCTGCAGGAATTCTTCCCGAGCTTTTCATAGCATTGGAAAAAGAACGCATGTGAAGAGTGCCCAGAGAAGAGGGATACATTCCTGTGATGATGGCGTTTCTTGCCGGTGCACAAACGGGTGCATTGGCAATGGCATGATTGTATCGAAATCCTTTTGAGGCCAGGGCATCCAAAGTTGGTGTATGGGCCAATGGGTCTCCATAGCAACCCAGATCGGGGCTGATATCTTCCACTGTAATCCACAAAATATTTGGGGGTTTTTTTTCTCCTTCCACGGGGTTGGAACAGCCCAAAAAGTGTGAACAGTTAAATAAAAGGAAAAACATCAGGCTAGGTAGGCGCATCATATCAAAAAATTAAAATCATCTTTTACTAATTTTAAACTGGGCGGCCCAATCTTCATAGAGCGATTTTAGTTGTGCTGCTTTTTCTTTTTCCTTGTCAATAAGGTTGATTTCTTCAATGGGGTCAGTTTCCAAATTGTACAACTCCCAGACTTCCTTATTTGATACTAATTTCCAACTCCCATCTCTTACTGCTTTTCCATGTCTCCATTGCCAAAATATTGGGGCATCTCTTTTAACGGATGAGTCCCCAAATAATTGAGGTAAAAAACTTTTTCCAGGGCTGGGAAAAATTTTATTGCTATTTAAATGCAGAGGATAGCTTGCCCCTATCAGTTCCTGTAGGGTAGGAAGGAAATCAATAAAATGTACGGGTTTGTGAGAAACAAAACCCTTGGTTTTTATTTTTTCGGGCCAATAGGCGATTAAAGGGGTTTTGATGCCGCCTTCATGACTCCAGTTTTTGTATTCTCTATAGGGCGTATTGCTCACATTGGCCCAATTTTTTCCCAAAGACTTCCAGTTGGTAGCTGTGCCAATTTCTCCAGTCCCACCGGGAATTTTTACTACTTCGCTTGATCCACCATTGTCGGAGGTAAAAAGAATAAGCGTATTGTTTAGCTTTCCCTGCTGTTTTAGCTTTTCCAGTATTCTGCCAATGTTCTGATCCAAACGATCAATCATGGCAGCATATACGGCCATGGTTCTGCTTTCCTCGGCTTTTTCTGCTGCGGTCAGGCTGTCCCAATCGGCGTGTTCAGCTTGGGATAATACTGCGTTTTTGGGAAGCACACCCAATTGTTTTTGTTTTTTGAATCGTTGTTTTCGGATCACTTCATAGCCTTCACCATAGTGGTCTTTGTACTTTTCAATATCCTTTGGCCAAGCCATCAGGGGATCATGAGGAGCGGTATAGGACAGGTAAAGGAAAAAGGGATTTTCAGCTTTGATTTGCCCCATCCATTTGAGGGCATAATCGGTAAAAATATCGGTGGTGTAAAAGTCTTTGGATTGTGGGGTGTAGGGATTTAAAACTTCGCCTTCGATTACCCAATTTCGGTAGGTAACGGGTGTTTTTTTAAGTCCTTTTTGGGCCGGCTGTCCCTCACCTTCTCTTTTTAACCCCGGGTTAAAATGGTTTGCTGCGCCATCCAATAGACCGCTATAGTGATCAAAACCCCTGTCCACAGGATTTTCTATACTGTGGTGTTTGCCCGACCAAAGGGTGGTGTATCCCGCAGATTGAAACAATTCTCCCAGTGTAATCGCATTACGCATGGGCTGTCTAAAACTTTCATGGTATCCCGTTTGCTGGGAATACAATCCCGTGAGCAGGGCAGCCCTTGAGGGAAAGCATTTAGATGTATTGTAGGCATTGGTAAACCTCACACCATCCAAAGCCAGACGATCGATGTTAGGCGTGGCTACTTCGCTGCCATAGGCACCCAAGTCCGAAAAGCCCATGTCATCAACAAGAATCAGGATGACATTGGGAGGACTTTTCGGAAGCGGTGTTTCATTACAATTTGATAAACTGCTTAGAAGAATTAAATAAATTAAAATTCTAGAACTCACGAATTTTTATGTTTTTAAACTTAACGTCTCCGGGACTGTGATCTTGAAGCAATATCCTACCACTGCTTCCCATTCCAAAACCTTGGTGTTTTGCGTATTTACTTTTTTTGATCAGATTCTTCATCGATTGAGAAAAACGGTCATATTCCACAACTTTGATGTTGTTTATCCAGTGTTGAACTTTTCCTCCCGAGACGACGATTCTGGCTCTGTTCCATCGGTCAGGGCCATTGGCTCTGATATTACCACGACCGGGTTCAGAAAGGTTTTCGGCTGCGATCAGATCGTAGAGAGAACCTATGGTTCTATTGCCTTCCACTCCCTTGTCATAATCTGCGTGATCTTTGTCAAGTACTTGGAACTCCATTCCAAGATTTCTTCCGTCGCCCTTTTTCAATGCATCGACAAAATATTTGATACCACTGTTACCTCCTTTTTTGAACATAAAGTCAATTTCCAACTCAAAGTTGTCAAATTTTTCTTTGGTAACGATATCACCGGATCTTTTAAAATCTTTTGTTTTTTCGTGTTTTAGGAAGTGAATGGTTCCATCGACCATTTCGATCCCGTGTTTTGGAAAGTGATCTGATTTCGAGCCTTTCCAACCATCAGTAGTTTTTCCATCCCAAAGCAATCTCCAACCTTTTCTCTTCTCTTCTTGGGTGAGTGTATTGGTCAAATAGCTAATTTGTCTGGCATGGGGTTGATTTTTTGTTCTGTACTGCTCTAGGTTTTCAGTTACAATTTTGATGTTTTTCCACTGGATGGTTTTTCCCTCTTGAGCTTTGTCTCTGATGGAATGGACCTGCAAGGCAATAAAGCCTTTGTTGGTCATGTCATCCACAAGATTAGCACATTGAACACCATTCATAAAAGTTTTGATCGTATTTCCAATGGCCTCAATTCTCACCTTGTTCCAGCCGCCATTGTTGAAAGCAGCGCCTCCCTTGGTGTTGATGGTAAGGGGATACAACCAGCCTCTGCGACCTTCGTCATAGATTCCTGCCGACCAGGCCCTTTTGCTGGTGTCCAATTCGGATTGATAGCCGTGCACGCGGCCATTTTTGTATTCTTGAAATGAGTTTGTCCGGAATTGAATTCCGGAGTTTAGTCCCGGTGCAACCATTACCTCCAACTCTAAGATAAAATCACCGTACATCTTTTTTGTACACAAAAAAGTATTTGGGGTTCCGGTTCGGGAAGTGCCTACGATAGCTTCATTGGCAATGTGATATTTGGCAGTTCCATTTTTCACCTCCCAACCCGACATATCCTTACCGTTAAAAAGCAATTTCCACTCTGTTTGAGCGCTTGCATTAGAACATAAAAATAACGCCAAGGTTAGTATGGGCAGTTGATTAAAAAAGTTAAATTTGATTTTCATAATTTTATTTTGTTCGTTGATTGTGTGCGTACACGCAAATGTAACAAAAAAATAAATTAGATATCCTATTCAAAAAAACCAAAATATGAAATCTATATCTCTGTGTCTGATTTGTTTTTTGGTGCTTAGTTGTAGTACCTCACCGGCTAAAAAACAGCACCGACCTCCCAATATTATTTTTGTAATGTCCGATGATCATACCAGTCAGGCGTGGGGCATATACGGCGGTGTCTTAGAGCAATATGCGGTCAATCAAAACATCAAAAGGTTGGCGGCAGAGGGCGTGGTTTTGGACAATGCCTTTTGCACCAATTCTATTTGTGTTCCCAGTCGTGCCTCCATACTCACAGGTCAATACAGCCACAACAATCAAGTGTTTACCCTTACCGATGCCTTAGATCCCAATCGACAAAACGTAGCCCGACTCATTCAAAAATCAGGTTATCAGACTGCACTTATTGGTAAGTGGCACTTAAAGGACAAACCTTCCGGTTTCGACCATTTCAATATACTGCCGGGTCAGGGGAGGTACCACAACCCCATTCTAAAAAACAATGACAATTGGGAATACGGTAACAAAGGAGGGAAGGAGTACAAGGGATTCTCCGCAGATGTCATCATGGATGAATCGCTAAAGTGGTTGGATCAAAGGGACAAAGAAAAGCCTTTTATGCTTATGACTCATTTTAAAGCCACGCACGAACCCTTTGATTATCCGGAGCGATTCAGAAATTTATTTGAAAACGATACTATTCCCGAACCTGTCTCATTACTTGATTTTGATCCCCAACAGTCGGGACGTAGCTTTGACGGGCAAATCCTTGAGATTTTGGCAGAGCGGTGGCGACAGGCCTCTATCAAAGACAATGATCGCTATCCTGGTCTCCCATTCGACACACAAGGCTTGAATGCTGTTCAGTCTAGAAAAAAAACTTATCAAAAATTTGTCAAAGACTTTTTGAAATCAGCTGCAGCCATAGACGACAATATCGGAAGAATGTTGAAGTATTTAGATGAAAATGGCCTGACCGAAAATACCCTGATCATCTATACCTCCGACCAGGGTTATTTTTTGGGTGAGCACGGAATGTTTGATAAGAGAATGTTTTTGGAGGAATCTGCTCGTATGCCATTTGTTATTCGTTATCCAGAAGAAATTCCTGCTGGGAAAAGAGTAAATGACATTATACTGAATATTGACTTCCCCTCACTTCTCTTAGACTATGCGGGTATCCCACAACCTGATCAATTCCAGGGAGAAAGCTTTCGTAAAAATCTCATAATGGAAACTCCCGATCAGTGGAGGGACAAGATGTATTATAGATATTACGCTCATTCAATCAATCGACCTGCTCATCTGGGTATTCGGACAGATCGTAACAAATTGATTTTTTACTATGGTCTCTCATTGGGACTTAAGGGAACATATACCGATAAAGCTACTCCACCTAGTTGGGAATTTTATGATCTGGTCAATGACCCTTTGGAACTTAAAAATCAATACGATAATCCTAATTATCAATCCACTATTAAGGAATTGAAAAACCAATTAATTCAATTGAGAGAGGATTTTGGTGATTCTCAAATAGATAGCCCTGAGATGCAAAATGTAATCTCCAAAAGCTGGTAATTTTTTAATTAAATTTACTTATTTACGTGTCTCGAAAATTTATAACAATATTCTTTTTAATCATAACATCTCATTTATGGTCCCAAGAAAATGTTGAGAGCTTAAACTCGATATATTCTTTCGGTCAAGGGGGGAATTTAAAAATGTTATATGATAGGAGACAAAGGCCTCAAGTATTAAAATTAGGCGATATCCTTTATCTGGTTTATAATGGTAATAGAGTTAACTTAGAAGAAAAGCCTAAAACAATTCCAATGATTACTTCATTTAATGTAAAAACTAAAAAATTTGGGCCCACCTTTAGTTTAGACAATAATTCATCATCTGACCATCATCATTGCCCTATAATTTGGCTAGATGATAAAATGAAAATTAATGTTGTACATGGAACTCATAACTCTCCAGGTTATCATTTGATTTCAAAGAATGAAAGATCAATTGGAAGGTCTAAAGATGATTGGGTGAAGAAATCCTTTTTAGACACAAAAATATCTTACCCATCCTATTCAAAATCAGCTTATGGTGACCTTGTTTATTTCAGGGAAGGAGGTCATACAGGCCATTGGAAATATGCCATAAAACAAGAAGAAACTCATAGCTGGGCCTATGTTGAAAATACTACTACTAATCTAGATATGGGAGGAATGTTTGAATGGTCATCTTATCACTCTATTAGATTAAGTCATGATAGAAAGTTTATTCACATTGCATTTATATCATATGATGATAATAAGGAAAATAATCCTGGCAGATACTTTAATGAAAGATATAATACAATTGTAACTAACGACTTTAAATACAATTTGTATTATTTAAGAGTTGATTTAAAAACCCAAAAAGCATATAATTTTAGTGGAAAACAACTTATTCTTCCAATCGACCTTCACTCGGCTAACAAGGATTGTATTGTTTGGAATACTCAGGGAAGAGGTGCTGGAATTCCACCTGAAATAATAATAGATAAAAATGGTAACCCAGCATTTCTTCATTTAATTACCGAAAAATCAATTGATGATTT
>CALKCR010000005.1:0-59079 GCA_938082715.1 uncultured Flavobacteriaceae bacterium
TGTACTTCTGTTAGGTGAATTTGGTACCGCTGTTACCAACCCACCTGTTGAAGTTAGAGTTGTAGGGGATTTATTTATAACCGACACTGTGTCTGGTGAGTCAGTTTGTTCAGAAATCATAAACCTAAACGGAATCACTACCACGAATGTTATTCCGCTTGCTGATGGACCAAGTTTATTCTTTGCCCAAAGAATTAATGGCAATCTGAATGAATGTAAATCAGGAACACAAACTATTCAAGTTGCTTGGAATGGTGGCGTTACACCCTATATAAGTGGTGATACCGAGTCTGACTTATTTCAGTACTATGTTGGCTATTCTGACAGCTCTGGAGTCCTAATACCACATGAACCTATTTCGATAGCAGATATAGATGACAACGACAACTTTCACCAACTATGTTTTTCTACAAGTGATGAAATTGTTAAAATTTCAATGGCGGCTAACACGGTCGAAGATCCAAACCATGACCCAAATTTATACAGCGAAATTGATGTTAGTTTCTGCACTCCTTAGACAACTATTTAAGAGAGAGACACCTCGCAATATTTTAAATAGCATTCAACAACTTGGTTCCTACTTTTGTTTTATTAGTTATTGTTTGTTTTTATCCAGTAACCCCTCGATAGAATTTCATTTAGTTGTTTAATTGATTTTTAATTGTTTTCTCAAGAGGGGTTTCTATTCACTCCGTAGAGTTCCATTAAATCTCTCTTACTCAATCTTCTTTCCATATACTTTTATCTCCTCTTTCTCTAATAGTTCTTTGAACTTCTTGCTATAGGATTTTCTGTCTCCTGATATTCTGTACCCACACAATTTTGTAACTAAGAGATTTAGAGTTATTTAAGGAGTTAAGTTGAAGCGTAATTCAATTGAGGGATGCCTAAATTAGCCTGAGAATAAAAGTCAAAATAAACCATAATACAGTTGTCCTAAGAGTTCTCTAAATCCAATTTCAGTTATTGAAAGACAATATGCATTCGGCAGAAAATCAATAAAGTTTAGTTTAACAACAGGAGGTATTTTATAATCAACTTTAAAAGCCGTCACATTAAATCCCTTTTTTTCAAATAAGCCTTTTGCTCTTTTCATATGAAAAGCCGAAGTGACAAGTATGATATTTTTATTTTCTCCGAGTAAGTCTAAAACAGCCGCTGATTCATCAAAAGTGTTTAACACCTCCCCAGTCACAAAAATATCTTCAGCAGTTACACCGTATTTAATGGCATACTTTTTTAAAATTTCGCCTTCAGATAATTTAGTTCTATTGTATGGGTTTTTAGCTCCTGTGAAAACGATTACATTTGATTTTTTAGCTTCATAAAGTTCAATCCCTCCAAAAAATCTATCCGCATCACCCCACTCAATATTGTAGTGATTTCCAAACTCATTGATTTTTAAAATACCACCCAACACTACAATTGCATCTGCTCTATTTATAACTTCTAATGGTGTCGGGTTGTATTGCCCCTCAATAGTCTTAAAAAAATATTTCGTAAAAAAAGGTGTTGAAATAATATAAAATATGACTAAGGTAAAATAGACAACTTTCTTTTTATTAAAATAAATGCCTAGGAAAATTAATGAAATAAATACCATTATTGGCATTACCAGAAGAGGCAATATTTTGTGGAGGTAAATCAATTTAAAAGTTTCTATAAAACTAATGGTTTTTTATCATTTGCATTCCCCACAACGGGCTTTGCTGCTTGTGGGCCTCGGAGATCTTTAAAACAAATATTAATAGATTGACACCCCAAACTTTCGTTCCACAGAAAAACAGCACAAGATTTACTGCATATAGAAATGCAGGCACCCATTACTTAGAACTAATGGCTAGTTTTTGGGTCTCCAAACTTGGGAACGACCCAATAATGAAAAGCCAAGGTATCCGCGCACATCAATGGATCCATCATCCTTTAGAGAAATGTTACAACTGTAGCGTTTGCCATTTGCAGGATCTAGAATGGTTCCATCTGCCCAGTTTTCTCCCTCTTTGATCAGACCCTGGACAATGACCAAACCAACGATGGGTTTCCCCTTTTCGCTTCCTTTGCACGCATCACACATTTTACCCTGATCTTCTGGCAATAAAAGTGCATCAATTCGACCGTATAATTTTCCTCCTTCTACATATAGACTGATTTCAGATTTTTCTTTACCTGTTTCGTCATCAACACTGATCCATTGGCCTATATATGGATCCTGCTGATGAGTCAAAAAAACAAAACTCAAAATTAGTTTGAAAAGCATAGGGTTATTTTATAAAATCAAATGTAGAAATTTATTTGTTAAGCTTTGATGGCCAAAACAATACGGCATCCAAAAGCCCAAGTTAATTTTTACTGTTAATGGAACAACCCACATATTCGTAAGGTAAGATTATTGCTTTAGCGATTTTTTCTTAATGAGGAGGGTTTGCCTATTCTAAAGATCTGTGATGGCATTGGCATGGAAAGCATTTACTAATTACATATATAATTTATATCTTGTAATATCAATTCATTTTTAATGAAAAAGCTGGTATTGCTTTTTGGAATCTGCCTAACCGCTTTCGCTTGCAGTAAAAGTAATGATAGCTCAACTGTAGTTCCTGCTAAGTATACATTATCAGTGACTGCCTTAGAGGGAGGAAGTGTTAGCACAGTTGGCGGGCAGTACAATGAAAACACTTCAATTTTAATTACGGCAATTCCCGAACAGGGATTTGAGTTTTCTGGCTGGACTGGAACCTCTCTTACTGCTAGTTCAATAAGTGTAAAAGTAACCTCTAATCAAACCATTACAGCAAACTTTATACGATCAAAATACACCTTGACCATCAATAAAGTTGGTAGTGGAGAAGTCGCTCAACAAATGATCAATTCAGCCAGGGGAGTAACCGATTACGAATCAGGGAATACCGTTAGATTAACCGCTACACCCCAAAGCGATTATTTGTTTTATGATTGGCAACAACTTCAGAATAATCTCAGTGAAAACAGTTTCGAAAACCCCCTTGATGTTGTAATGGATCAATCCAAAACGATTACGGCCACTTTTGAAGAAAAACTACCCCTTATAAATCCAGAGGATACCGATAAGAATAACACTGTAGGGAAATGGAAGATCAGAAAGAAACGTCCCGGCAACAAAGAAAGTTCATCGTTCGACAGAGCAGTAGATTGCAAAATCGATGAGATCATTTTGAGATCCGATAATTCATTTACTATAATCACTGAAACCTCAACCATAACAGGTCAGTATACAATTGATTCCGAAACATCCATAAGCCTAAACCAGCGCTGGATTGCACAGCGAGGAGCAACAAGAATTGGGATGCTTACGGAAATTGAATTAAGTGACAACTATTTGAGCTTTAATATTGAGTTAATAGGAGTGTGTAACGAGCAATTAGATGCCGATAGGGATCCAACCTATGACGAGGCAACCGATCCCACCGCCCCCTCCAATACCAAATCATAAACTACGGAAACAGTGTCCTCTACTCTAGCATCTCGTCCTTGTACCATTGAAACCGAACTTACATCCATCAATGCCAATCAAACTGTTAGTCTTGGAGATTCCATTCAAAATATCACCATAACTGTAACTGTGGGGTCAACCTGTAGTGAAACACTCACTGTCAGTTCATCCAATCTCCCGGAGGGACTTACTGTAAGTCTTGACAACAAACAAGGTACCATTGCAGGGACACCCCTGTCCAACTCCGTTGGAACCTTTGGTTATAGGAAATAAAGAATGCCGGTAAATACAAATCACAAAATGATAAGGGTCATATCATTCGTTAAAACAAGTATAGATAAAGTTGATGTCAAACAGCATATTTTTCAACCCAAAAGTTGTTTATTGATTCTAATCTTATGTATTTTAGGGTGTAGTCAAATGAAAGAAACCTCTTACAATTTCCAGCACGATCTGAATCTATTAAAAAAATATACGGAACCCGTAGTTCTCAAATCCAATGACGACCAATGTCAATTGATCGTAGTTCCCGAATATCAGGGAAGAGTGATGACTAGTACAAGCAATGGCTTAGGAGGAAGCAGCTATGGATGGATCAACGATAAGCTGATTCAATCGCGAGAAATTCAATCCCATATCAATGCCTATGGTGGGGAAGATCGTTTTTGGGTAGGGCCGGAAGGGGGTCAATTTTCTGTCTTCTTCGAACAAGGCAATCCCTTTAATTTAGATCACTGGCATACCCCCGCCGCTATAGATACTGAGCCTTTTCAATTGGATACATTGTCAGATACTCAAGCCCGATTGAGTAAAACCATGCATTTGGTCAACTATTCCGGTTATGAATTTAAAGCAAAGGTGGATCGAAAAGTTACCATTTTCAATAGTTTAGAGATCGAAAAAAACCTTAAAATCACCACAAAAGGGACATTGTTTGTGGGCTACCAAAGCGAAAATATACTCACCAATTTGGGTCAAAGGTCTTGGAAAAAAAATACGGGACTTTTATCGATATGGATATTGGGCATGTTCAAGCCCTCCGATGATACTTGGGTCATCATTCCCTACAAAAACGAACTCAACTTAAACACTTCCTATTTTGGTGATGTCCCTCCAGAAAAACTCAAGATCATAGACCAAGTCGTTTTGTTTAAAGGGGACGGTAAGTCCAGATCAAAAATAGGCCTTCCACCCAAAAATGCCCTGCCCCTTTTGGGAAGTTTTGATGCTGCCAACAAGGTATTGACCATCGTAAAATTTTCACTTTCCAATGATAAGGATTATGTCAATTCACTGTGGGAAATACAAAAAGCACCTTATCGGGGGGATGTGATCAATTCCTATAACGATGGACCTACAGAAAATGGAAATCAGATCGGGCCTTTTTATGAATTAGAAAGCTCTTCTCCGGCCAAGGAATTGGATCCTGGCCAAAGCATCAAACACCTGCACAACACCTATCACTTTGAAGGAGATTTTAAAACCTTAAACGCTTTGTCAAAACAACTGCTTGGCTTTGATCTTTCCAAAATAGAATACTGATTCCAATTACTCAATGAAATTGTCACTTTAAATAGAATATTTACTTATTTTTATTGCACCACAACTATAACCAAGAAACATGAAAAAAATATTTTTTACTACGATATTTTTCTTAGTCTTTTACAACTGTTCAAAAGAGGATGGAGGGTCAACATCCTCGACCGATGTTGAACAAACATCTAACACAAAAACAGAAACTGAAACAACACCGGAGACCGTTCAATACACATTGACAGTAAACACTGCGGTTGGAGGTTCTGTTTCAACAGAGGGTGGAACTTATGACGAGGGAACAGAAGTAAAAGTAACAGCAATGGCAAGTGAGGGATACCAATTTGCAGGATGGGAAGGAAGTCAAGAAACTTCCAATGCCATTACGCTCACACTCAACGCCAATGTTACCATCAAACCAATTTTCGAGAAAGTTGTAGTAGAAGAAAGTGTATACGTTGCTGGTGCATTGATTGGAGATAATACTATAAGTGAGCTTTTTGATCGATCACTTACCGTAAATGGAGTCAAAATAGTGGTTGCAGGGGCAGTGGGAGGACAAAAGGCTGTTCCTGATTTTTGGGCGAAGAAAATCGCAAGATTAATTCAATTGATGACCGACCCAAATAATGAGGAAATTGATGGTGAAGCTCAAAAAAATATGATCAAAACCTTAAAAGGAGCACCCGGAACTTGGCATGAGGGATACCCTACAATTCAAAGGGTTGCCTATGGCGGTGGGGATGATTATTCTCCAAACTGGTTGAGGGACGTGGGAATCAGTAGTTATGAAGGACTGCAGGAATTCAATGATACCCATTCTCACAATGATATGGTTTGGTATAAAAATAGTTCTGATGGGGAAGTTTTGCTGATTGGGGATAACGATTTTCAAGAGGTCATGGAACATATCATGCATACCATCCATTTATTTGGCGTTCCTGGAGGAGTAGTGGGCTCTAAAGAGGCATTATTTCTCGAAGCTATCGAAAATCCAAATTGGGACTCTACGGCCATACACCTGGCGATGAAAGAAGCCATTGACAGTGGAATGTACGCCCCGGATTATTCACCAGAATGGGATCAATCGGAAGACGCGGCAGCAGTAGCTTACAAAGAATACCTATACTTATTGAATTTCAATATGTGGGAAATGAGCGAGTTTTGGGAAGGACAGAGTCTAGCTCCAGAGTGGAATGATGCCATGCGAACACCTGAGGGGATTCAGACCAACAACCCTTTGGGATATGAATTATTCAACAACTACATCAAACCCGTTCTTTCAAAACCTGACTTTACAACCATCAGATCAATTTTTCAAGATAATGATCAAGGTGAGCCGGGATATGTTGCTGATTAATTTCATTGCTTGTTTTTAAATGGGGAATCATAGGGTGAACAATTTGATTGATTACTAAATTGGTTATAAAAAAAATGATTTATAAAACATTCAATTAGACGGGAACCATTTTGAGCGATGAAAAAATAAATAAAATCCTATTGATCATCGCCCTATGTTTTTTACAAAATACAACAGGGCAATCCAAAAAGTACACTGCGGATTGGGAATCCTTGGACAGTCGTCCGGTTGCACAGTGGTTCGAAGACGCCAAATTTGGTATTTTCATTCATTGGGGCCCATATTCAGTTCCCTCTTGGTCCCCCAAAGGCACCTATGAAGAATGGTACTTGCAGTGGTTTAAGAGCAAGTCAATTTTTGGCAATGGAAGCTTTAGCGGTGACGAGATCCCCGATTTTCACAAAAAAACATATGGAGAAGATTTTAATTATATCGACTTTGCCAAGAAATGGAAAGCCGAACTTTACGATCCTCAAAAGTGGGCTGAGCTATTCAAAAAATCAGGAGCAAAATACGTGGTTATGACCTCCAAACACCACGATGGTTTTGCATTGTGGCCCAACAAACACACTACCCAAAGCCGTGGTTATTTGTGGAACAGCGGAGAAACTGGCCCAATGCGCGATTTGGTGGGTGACTATGTCAAGGCCATCAAAGCTGCGGGCCTCAAAGCAGGATTGTATTATTCACTCTACGAGTGGTATCATCCTTGGTATCGCATAGGCTCCAAAAAATTTGTAACCGATTACTACCATCCTCAATTCAAGGAATTGGTCACCAATTACGAGCCTGATCTGATCTATGCCGATGGGGAATGGGAAAAGGATGACGACTACTGGAACAGCAAAGAACTTTTGGCTTGGCTTTTTAACGAATCTCCTGTAAAAGAACAGGTGGTGATCAATGACCGATGGGTTAAAGGACAGCGACACAAGCACGGGGGATTCTACACCACAGAATACCTTCGGGAGGTGATTAATTTTGACAAGCCTTGGGAGGAGATCCGAGGGATGGGACTCTCTTTTGGTTACAACCGGAATGAAGACTTTGAAGATTACAATTCCCCCCAATCCCTCATCCTCATGCTGGTTGATATCGTTAGCCAAGGAGGAAATTTATGCATCAATGTGGGGCCGACTTCCGCCGGTAAAATTCCCGTGATCATGCAGGAGCGATTGATTCAAATTGGAAAATGGCTCGAAACTAATGGTAAGGCCATTTATGGTACAAGAAAATGGAAAAGATCCTATCAATGGTCGGTTGGGGATAGAAATTTTAAGCTCAAAAAGGAAGGTCACAGTTATGTAGAGGGGGATTATATCCTCAAGCAAACCATTGACCAACAACCCGGAAAAGCCATCAAAGAGCTTTTTTTCACCCAAAAAGGGGGTAAGCTTTTTGCCATCAGCCCCAAGTGGCCGGGCAAAAAACTCATCATCAAGAATCTTAACCTAAAAGAAGATGCAACCATAGAGCTCTTGGCAAGCGGAGAAAAATTGGCGTTCCAAAACAACGGAAATAATGTAGTAGTTGACATACCGGAATACAACCCATTGAGTTTTATTCCCGAAGATCATTATGCCTATGTATTTATGATTACCGATGTAAATTCATCTCCTTTAGGCCACTCTAAATAGCGATATAGCTTTTTATGGAGTTTATGCATTAATAGGCCCAAGCCTATAATTAATAAAGAATAATGTATAAAATAACAAACGGGATTCTTAACTTTGTATTAATTAACACCCTTAAGTCAAAAATTATGAATCGCCTTGTTTGCTTACTATTTGTTACGTTGGCCATTTCATGTAGTAAAGAATCAAACGACTCCAATTCCAATGTTTCTTCTACAGAAAATAATGCTCCTACCTCTAATGACAATTCCTCTTCTGGTGACAGCTCTTCTTCCAACGACACCAACACCTCCAATGACACTTCCTCTGAGGTCAAAGTAGTTTTCAATTCTAAAGTTCATAGCAGCTTACCCTCGGAATGGGTCGAACAATACAACATTATTTTGGACACCCTAGACAAAAGAATTCCGGTTTATAACAACAATTATGATGACTTGGACATCTATGCTTGGAACAGCAATACCGACAAACCCTACAGCAGTGAGATTGGAGATACTGGTGGAGCATGTATCTGTGGGAACGACCAAAAAAGATATATGGTTCTTGAGATACCTGAGGACGAATTCAAATACAATTCCATGCACCGTTATTCTGTTATTGCTCATGAATTTTTTCACGCCTACCAAATGAGCATTTCTGCTAATTTCAACAGTGGAGATTTTAGAGTAAAATGGTTGAGTGAAGGACCCGCTGCGGTTTTTGAATCCCTTTATGTTCGCGAGCATTACGATTACAATTATTTTATTTACGATCAGGAAAGAGTAGACAAGGAAGCGGTTTCCAACCCTTCTATTTATGAGAGTTACGATAGTGGAGGAGACAGCAACTACTCTTCCTCTGTTTTTATGACTTTGGCGTTGGTTAAAGAACTGGTCAAACTCGACAATACCGAGGCAGATGCCATCAGAATGATCCTTAAAGATTTTCAGTTGCAAAATCCCGGGGCTGCCAATTGGAAGGATGTATTCAAACAGGTATTTTCCTTTTCAGTAGATTCTTTTTACACCAAGCTCTCAGATTACCAAGCAGACATCAATACCGTTGTACCCGGCGAAAACCTGAGCTTGCAGGGAATATTCAACAATTAGTTTTAGATCCACAGCCCCTAATGCCTCTGGGTAGATGGAAAGACCCCATTTGATATTGCAATCTCTAGGGCTGTTTAAGAGATTCCAAACGGGAAACCGACTTTATTTTGCCATCTCTTTCAAAAACCACAGTAGGGAAAATTGATTATCAAAATTGTATCGTCATGTTTTATGATTTCGATGTGGAAGGCATGCAAAAGTTAATGAGTTCAGAACATTTGGTTCAATTGACTGAGCAGATGAACATCAAAAATTACGAAAAGCATTCATTTTAAGCTCTGCCCGGTTGATTACAAACGGGTATTGACAATATTATTAAAGATCGACCCAAAAGTATAACTCAACCCGAGTGAGATTCTGTTTTGGAAATCAGTGGAAATTTGCCTTTGTCTGAGCAAAAGATCCTCGATGGAAGCTTCTCCACTGGGGAGATTGATTTGATCCCGGATCAATTGAAAGTTACCGGAAATCCTCAGGGAAAGCCCTCGAACGATTCTCAGGTTTATATTATTGTTGAGTGTAAGTCTATTTTGATCTGGTTGATCCAGAAACTGTGAAGCCACCAAATAAGAATAGACACTCCCCCATTTTTCCCTATACCTCAAATTGAGGGTCAGTGACTGATTAAACATTTTTTGATTGAGAAAACCATAAATGGTTTTTTCAAAGTATTCATAAAAATTATATCCCACCTTGTATGCCAAAGTCACCTCTCGAGTTAAAACTTCAGCGTAGGGAATAAAATTGTATTCCAAAGCAGGAGAAAAATTAACAAAAGATCTGTAGTTTCGGAAAGTATCATTGAGGTAGTATCCGAAAAAACCAGTGGAAAAATGATTGGAAAGACTCCTGACAACACTGCCTGAAAAAAACGTCCTTTTTCGTTCGCTGCTGTAGTTCTCTTCGTCTCCTGAAAAAAACTTGACCGATCGGCGCATTCCAAAATCCGACCTGACCCGCCACATTTCCGTAACCCGATCCACCCCCAAGCCTAGGTTGTATTCCTCTTCTTTGATGCTTGTTTCGTTCTCAAAATTAAAAGAGCCTGAAACCTCAAAAACCCAATTTTTCCATTGATCCGTTGTCAATTCATCGGATTTGGTTTCTACATCATGGAAAGTCACTTCCAGTTGGTTTTGAAAAGCCGTGTTTTGCATAAAATAAACCATCCCCAGTTTGTATGTTTTCAACAACTGTTCTCTGGCCTCACTAAAGGTGAGGTTCTTGGGAATATCTGTACTGATCTTATTCTCTATATTTTGGAAGTTATTTTTGCCTTTGTATTCAAAAGAGTAATTTCTTCCCCCACTGGCATTGGTGATTTCAAAAACAAAAACCTCTATATCGGATAAGGTTCTGTCCCGAACATAATCAAATACAAGTGTGTTCTGTTTGATAAAATCATCGTCGCATCGACAACTCAGAAACACTTTGATCTTGTCCGATTGAGAATAGGACTTTGAGAAAAATACTATGAATATAGTTAGTAAAATTTTTTTCATGAATACAGTGCAAAACTAAAAAACTATTTTGGAATACATTGATTCAATTCAATAATCAGCGAAATAATCTAGGAATCAACTCCAGGCTTCAGTGGAGATTTGGCCCCCTGTCAGACCTTTATCTTGTGTATAACGACAATTATTTTACCAAAAACGACCTAATACCCAAATTCAGATCCATTAACCTAAAGTTGACCTACTGGATCAATTTATAAGTTATTTTAGCTCCTCATCCATATGGATCATTCATTTTCAAAAACAGCCAGTGGTTCCCATTTTTTCGAGGAGAAATGAGTACTAAAATTTTTCTGGGGGGTTCCCGGGGTCGTTCTTCCATTTTTTATGGCAGCTGTAAAAAGAGCGATCAGTTCGTTTTCTATTTTTGGGGATTGACCGTAGAGGTTATTCTTTTCTTCTGGATCTTCTTTCAGATTGTAAAGTTGAAATTTAGGCAACCCTTGAGTTTCTTTTTTTGAGGGGCGGGGGTAACTCCAGCCCCCCGACCCGGGACAAAAAATAAACTTATGCACTCCTTTTCTGATGGCAAAGCTGCCATTGATGGAATGATGGATCGTAAATGTTCTTTGGTAATCATTTTCGGTTGATTTTGCAAAGGCAGGTACCATAGAAAAACTGTCTTCTCCCTCCTTGTCTGAGAGTTTTTTACCCAATATATCCGCACAGCTAGCAAGCAAATCGGTGGTACAAATGGTTTTATGGGAAACCGAACCTGCCTGAATTTTCACAGGCCATTTTACGATAAAAGGTACCCGATGGCCACCTTCAAAAATATCGGCTTTGTGCCCTCTGAATACACCACTGGGGTCATGTCCTTTTTCACCCAATACTTCGAATTTTGCTTGGGGAGAGCATCCGTTATCGCTGGTAAAAATTACCATTGTATTCTCTGAGATTCCCAGTTGATCCAACAGCCCGTTTAGCTTCCCCACGCGATGATCAATCTGCATCACAAAATCCGCATAAGGATTCAAACCACTCTTTCCTTTCCATTCCCCGGTGGGCAAAATGGGGGTATGGGGAGAGGGCAAGGGCAAGTACAAGAAAAAGGGTTTTCCCTTTTCGTTCATTTCGGTGACATAAGCCACTGCTTTATCAAATAAGTGCGGAGTAACCCTTTCATGGTCAAAGTCATTGGCTGTGGGTCCTTCCCTCCACCAGTGGTAATCCCCTTTTCTTTCGGTAATATTCTCAACCTGGGCGGTAATTTTTTCATTTTCTACATATACATAAGGCGGCATATCCAGTGAGCCACAGTGCCCATAGGCATAATCAAAACCCAAGCCATTGGGGCTGTTGGTGATCTTTTTTGAAAAATCAATTTTCTCAAAAATCTCTCTATCCTTGATGGGTGAATCTTGAAAAGCGCTGTCTTTTAGGGCCCAATCCCAGCCCAAATGCCATTTGCCAATAAAGGCCGTATGGTAACCATTGGATTTTAAAAAAGAGGCCACCGTTGTTCTGTCTTGTGGGATCAAAGCACGGGAAGTACCACTCAATACACTTTTTTTGAGCGGGCTGCGCCAGTTGTACCTTCCTGTCAATATCCCATATCGGGTTGGGGTACAAACCGAAGAGGAGGTATGCGCATCCGTAAAAATCATGCCCTGTCGGGCCATTTCATCCAGATTGGGCGTTTTGATTTTTCCAGCTTGATTATAGGCTCCCAAATCTCCGTATCCCAAATCGTCTGCCAAAATATAAATGATATTGGGAGCCGCGGAGACCACCTCCTGACGACAAGACAAAAACATAAAAATAGATAGAAATAACAGAGAGTGAATCGTCTTTTTCATCCTACTTTAATTAAATTTGTTTTTTGATGAAATTCTTAGCAATGCAAAACAAATGGATACAAAACTCTGGTAAATTAGTTAAAACCTTTCAATTTAAAGATTTTAAAGAAGCACTAAAATTTATCAATAGTGTAGGACAAAAAGCGGAGTCGATGAATCATCATCCCAAAATGATCAATATTTACAATTCCGTTACACTCGAATTGTGGACTCACGATCAAAACGCCATTACAGACTTGGATTTTCAATTGGCAGATGAGATAGATCGTCAAATTGGAGAAAGCTAAAAATGATCATTTTTTCTCTTTTTTTGTGACTTTTTGATCATTTTTCGTCTTTTTTGAGTAAAAAAGTCATTTTTTTGGCCAAAACTGTCTTTTTTTGTTTGCATCATAACACCGGATTTTTAGCATTTATTATCCTGAGTAAAAAAATTATATTTACAGATACTAAACATTAATCATGAAAAAAACATTCCTTTTAATCGCTCTCATAAGTTGCATTAGCCTTTTTGGACAAAATGAAGTCTATGAAATCAGAACTTATGAACTTTTTCAGTACTCTAATTTTAAAAATTTCAACACCTATTTTGAAGATCATTTCATTCCTGCTCTCAATCAACAAGGGATCAATAACATAGGGGTATTCCAAGAGGTTTCGGAAGACTTACCCAGAAAAATTTATGTTTTCATCCCTTTTGCAGACATGAAGTCTTATCAGAAAGCACGCGCCTTCATGGCCAGTGATGCGAAAATCCAAAAAGCTTCTGCCGAACTCAGCCCTGTGAATAAGCCCATTTTCAACCGATATGAGACTTCGCTTTACATGGCTTTTGATGGAATGCCCGAAATGGTCAAACCCGATAATAAGAATCGATTCTTTGAATTGCGCACCTATGAAAGTCATTCGGAAGATGCCTACAGAAGAAAAGTCAATATGTTCAACCAGGGAGAACTGGCCTTGTTTGATCAACTGGATTTTGGGGCTGTATTTTTTGGAGATAAAATCGCGGGCGAGCGAATGCCTTGTTTGACCTATATGCTTGCTTTTGAAAGTTTGGAAGAGCGAAACGAAAACTGGGGACAGTTTTTCGATCATCCTACTTGGACAAAGTTAAAAAGTGACCCGGCATACAAAGACAGTTGTTGCTCTTCCATCACACGAGCTTTCTTAATCGCTCTGCCATACTCTCAACTGTAATCCATGCGTGTTTCGCTTTTATTGGGACTCTTGCTGATCCATTTAGCATGCAATACAAGAGAACAATATTATCCTAATATCGTTTGGTTGACCACTGAAGACAATTCTCCCCACTACATGAAATTGTACAATGGTGATGGTGCAGCCATGCCCGCCATTGAAAAATTAGCAAAAGAGGGTATTGTTTTTGACAATGCTTTTTCCAATGCACCGGTTTGTTCTGTGGCTCGAAGTACCCTTATTACGGGTTGCTATGCCCCCAGAATATTTACTCAGTTTCACAGAAGAGCCCAGTATGTCCCTCTTCCACAGGGGCTGATGCCATTCCCATTTTACCTCAAACAGGCGGGGTACTATACCACCAACAACCACAAACAGGACTATAATTTTATACTGCCCGATGGGGTATGGGATGAATCTTCCAAAAAAGCAAGCTACAAAAACAGAAAGCCTGGCCAACCCTTTTTTCATGTGCAAAACCATACGGTGACCCATGAGGGGAGTTTGCATTTTGATCAAAAGCGGATAGACAATACCTCGGATGAAGACTTGGAGCAAATCCAAGTTTTCCCCTATCATCCCGACACCAAAACCTTTCGTTATTCCTACCACCACTTTCAAAACAGGCACGTTTTGGCAGACCGGCAGATGGGAGAATTCATTGCCGATTTGGAGCAAGAGGGGCTTATGGAGGACACCATTATTTTCTATTTTGGTGATCATGGAGGGGTATTGCCCAGAAGCAAAGGATATGCCTACGAAAGTGGATTGCAGGTTCCTTTGGTGGTTTATGTTCCGGAAAAATGGAAACACCTCTTTCACCACAGCAAAGGATCAAGGGCAAAGACCTTCGTAGAGTTTGTCGACTTGGCCCCCACAGTACTTTCTTTGGCAGGGGTTTCTCCTCCCGAGGGCATTGATGGAACAGCTGTTTTAGGAGCATTTTCAGAAGCATCAGCAATTGAAAAAAAGAATACAAGCTTTGGCTACGCTGACCGCTTTGATGAAAAATACGATTTGGTCAGAACCCTTAGGGTCGGAAAATACAAGTACATCAGAAATTACCAACCCTTTAACATCGATGCCTTGTATAATTTTTACCGCTACAAAATGCTGGCATTTAAGCAGTGGGATACGCTTTACAATGCGGGAAAACTCAACCAAGAACAGCGTCAATTTTTTGAGTCCAAAGGCCCTGAAGGCCTCTACGATATTGATCAAGACCCCCATGAGGTCAATGACCTTTCCGCAAGTCCGGCACATCAAGAAATTTTGACGAAGATGAGAGAGCAGTTGCGTGAAAAACTCGCTGCACTGCCCGATCTCAGCTTTTATCCCGAACCCTATTTGTTGGAGCATGCTTTGGGAAATCCCGTAGCTTTTGGACAAAACCATCAACAAGAAATCAAGGAATTGATGGCCGTAGCGGATCTCAACCTGTTCAGCTTTGAAGCTGTGCAAGGAAAAATAAAACAAGCCCTGACCGACGACAACCCTTGGAAAAGATATTGGGGCTTGGTGGTATGCACCTCTTTTGGAAAGAAGGCAAAAACATTGGTTCCTCAGATCAAAAACTTGGTAAATCAAGATCAGGAGAACTTGGTGCGGGCTCGCGCCATGGAATACTTGATGTTGAATCAAGAATCTTTTGACACCAAAATAATTGAAGAGTTGCTAAAAAAGGCCCAGTCACAAACAGAAGCCAATTTAATCCTCAACAGTTTAGGCTTGATTAAAAACTTAAAACCCAAATTGAAATTCAATTTATCCAAAGAAATTTTTCCACCCGAATGGTATGACAAACCCAACGATTTGGTCAACAGAAGGATGGATTATTTAATCGGTAATCGTTAAAACAAATAATGGTGTCAGACTTAAACAAAGAGCGAACCCCAAGAATTTATAGAAAAGCCAAAGGGCAGATTGTAGTTGAAGGCAAGGTGAACCTCACCGATATGGAGGGAAATCCAATAAAACACGGAAACAGGTTTACCCTATGTGGGTGCACCAAATCCAAAGACATGCCTTTTTGTGACGGCTCACACAAAAGTTAAAACTCCCGTTTTCCAAATTCACTATCGATGAATTTGGCGGTGTTTTTTCGATTGTTGAAGTTGTAACTAAGGCTGAGTAGGATCATATCTACCTCATAAACATAATTGGTGGTGGTGTAAAATTCTCCCGCCTTACGGGTAGTAATCCGTTGTTCATTGCTATTCATCAACCCCATATCAATATTTTTCCATTGGAGTGTAGCTGTCAATTGGTTGTTCCAGAAAAGCTTGGATAGGGTTAAATTAGGAGAGTAAAATTCAGAGTCTTCCCCTTGTGCGGTAATCCTTTCGGAAATATAATTAAAGTTAAACTGAGCAAAAGCCGTATCCGAAAAACGATAAGTACTGTTTAAATTTAAGGTATTGGCATGGGCATCTGTATTGATGGTATGACCGTCAAATGACCCTTGAATGATGGTGAAGTAATAGTTGCTAAAAATTAAGAGTTTTAATTTTTTACCCAGATTGTATTCTGCACCCATTTCCCTGCCCAACACCCTAGCCCTGCCAACGTTGGAGTAGATACGATTCAATATGGTATCGTTATAAACTGTATTGACTCTGTTGATCAAATGATTCACATTGCGATAATACAGGTTTGCGTAAATATTACTGCCTCTTTTATTTTTATAATTTACTCCCAGTTCTACTTGGTCGATCAACTCAGGGTGTAAGTTGGGATCCCCTTGTTCAAGGGTTTCTGAGTGTTCTCTTTCAGGAAATGGGTTCATTTTAAAGGTAGTGGCACGTTCGATTCTTTTGCTGTAAGCAAGGTTTAACGAAAGGGCTTCTACCCATTGGTAGCCGATACTGGCCGAAGGAAAAAACTGGGTAAAATCCAATGAATAGTTTTCATCCAATGTTCCCGTTTTGTCTTTTAAAGACAAGTCCCTTTGCATATTTTCCAAACGCAAACCGGCTGCAAAAAGCCATTTTTCAATGCGGGTGTTGTATTGTAAATATGCTGCATGTATGGATCGTTTGAGATTGACTTCGCTTGAAAATTCAGGAACCAATTCAAAAAGCTGTGTTTCATTGTTTTTTCGCTCGTAGACAAAATCTCCGCTGTGGTCAAGATTTCTGTATTGGTAACCCATTTTAAGGGTACCGATACTCAGGGGTTTGAAAGTGTAATCCAAATTGACCCGCAAACCGTATAGGGGGTTGTCGTTGGTATTGTATTCGTCTTGATAGACTATTGTATGGTCGGGATGGCCCAAATTTCTGTTGGTGGTAGGTCCTCCTAAAAGGGTGTACTCATAAAGAATGGAGGTGTTGAGTTGAGCCGAATTTTCAAAACGATGATCGTAATCCAAACTACCCAGGACAAAATCACTTTTTCTGATCCTCAGATTTTCATTGTAATATTGAAATTGGGAGTCAGTTTTTTCGGTGGTGGCACGATTGTTATAATAGAGAATATCAGCAGTTCGTTCTTTGGTTCTTTTTCCGGCATAAAGTCCAAGTGAAAACAAGTCCTGATCCGTTAACTGATAATCTGCAGTCAACCGTCCTGAATAATTGATTTCGTCGAAGCTGCGTTCTCCATCGGAGGGAAATCGGGTATATTTATCCCCTATGATGGTATATACGTCGCCTTCTCTCCTTCCCGAGAGGTCATTTCTTTGAAAGCTCAAGCCTGACGAAAAATTCCATTTTTCCCGAACAGTATTGTAGGTGATGTCTGCACCAAAACGTTGAGAGGGTTGTGCGTTTTCATAGTCTTCGATTGAGGGAGCGCCCAAGAGAGAATTCACCTGAAAATAGTCGCCTTGTAAAGCATTTTTTAGGGTCAGTATATTGATGATCCCGGCTTTTCCCTCTGCATCGTATTGTGCAGACGGAGCAGTAATGACCTCGATATTTTCGATGCTGTTGGCAGGGATTTGGCTCAATAAACTTTGAATATCAGACTGCACGGGTTTGTTGTTTAACAACACCACAAAACCGGTGCTTCCTCTTAGGGTGATTTCACCCAAGCCGTTGATGGCCAGGGAAGGCAGATTTCGGATGACATCAACTCCTGTTCCACCCTTGGCGGTTGAGAATTCACTGGCAGAATATACCTGCCGGTCAATCTTATTTCGAATGGCCGTGCGTTGAGCATCGACAACTACTTCATCCAGTATATTTTGGCTGGTTTGTAGACCGATGGCTCCCAGATCAAACGGAGTGTTTTTTTGGGCATCAACACTCCCCGTTTCTATGGTCTGATAACCAAGAAATGAGATTTCTAGTGAGAATTTGCCATTGCCGCCATCGGGGAGGAGAAAACTACCGTCAGGTTTTGAAATGGTACCTTCCAAAATTTTACCATCTTGTTTTAAAAGTATGGTCGCATACTCGATGGGGAGGTCTGTGTTTTTATCCAGTACGATTCCCGAAATCTGACCATGAGCTCCGAAGGATATTAAACAAACGAAAATGAGACTGACAATACATTTTCTACACATCTTTTTTACCCAATTTCATTCAATACATTCATGGTTCACAAAGTTAAATCAAGGTATAAAAGTAATATTTGAATTTATTTTAATTGATAAAGTCCATCTTTTCTTCTCTCCCTCAGCAGTTTTAATTTGCTCATAACTTCAGAAGGGAGATCTTCGAGCTGTCTTTTTTTGATGATGACAGAAAAGGAGGTGGAGTCTTCAACCATTTTCTCCAACGCATCGGGAGTAATGATTTTTATTTTCCCCTTGGAGTAAAACTGACTGGAATAAGATTTGAAGGGGAAGGCATAAAGCTCTGATGACTCAACCTCGGGATGGAACACCAACGTTTTATCAGTACTACTGGAGAGTATCTTTTGTGTGGGTTCCAAAAAGTAAGCCCCAATCAACAAAACAGGCAGACCGACAGCAATATACAACTTTGATTTTTTTCTCTCCAATGTGGGCCAATGATGGGTGATTAAAAGGGCAATGGGGATCATTACCGGTAGGGTGTAGGTATGGATCAAACTTTTTGAAAAAGTAAAGAAAAAGGGTGTCCACAAAATCCATAGCCACAGGAAAAGTTGCCAGGGGTCATTCCACACTTTTTTCAATTTGTTTTTCAGTTGGCCCAAAAGGACAAAAGACCAAGGCAAAGCACCGGCCAATAGAAAGGCCCAAATGATCCCCAAAGGTTGTTGTTTTGGAAAACCATATTTATCCCCCGACCAAGAGGAGTCTATAAAACGCAGGAAGTGTTCTCCCACCACAAAATAGTCTATAAAACCCGGTGAATTGACCTCCATCAGATAGTACCAAGGAAAGGCAATCAACAGGCTTAAAAGCCCTCCCAATACCCAAGGAATTTGAAAGATCCTTTTTAATGAAACTCGATGAAGAACGCACCAGACGATCAGGGGAGGAAAACTCAGTATACCAATGATTGGGCCTTTGGCCAATAATCCCAAACCGATACCGACAAAAAAAAGTAATCCTGAGATTCTACTTTTTTCAGAATGGAGGAATTCCCAGAACCCCATCATCGTTATAGCAACCGAAAAGGAGAGCATCAAATCGGTAGAGAGTACTCCAGCATGAAGAAAAAACTCGGGAAGTGTAAGAAGGACAATTCCCGGGATCAAACCATTGATTTTTTTTTGGTGACCATAGGGTATCAGAAGTAAGGCGATCGAAATCGCCATGATCCAAAAAGGGAGCCTAAGGGCAAATTCATGGTCTCCCAATAGACTGATGGAACCGGCAGAAAGCCAAGTAGACAGTGGAGGTTTGGCCCAAAAGGGGACACCGTAGTCTATTTGTGGAACAATCCAATTACCCGTTTCAGCCATCAATCGGGCAACCTCTCCATAGCGCGCCTCTGTTTTGTCTGTCAGTGGAATGACGGCATTGAAAAATAAGCGAATTGCTGCCAGAAGAACAAACACCCAGCCATAGGGCGATCTAAAATCGTTTTTAATTTTTTCTGCTAAGCTCAACTTTTATACTTTTTTGAAATTTTAAAAAGATCCCACCATAAAGTAAAAAAATACAGGGGACTGACCCTGGAATCAGGGGTATCCACCCAAGCCCTAAGCGGAATTTCCCTCAGATGATTTTGAATCTCGGATCTTCCGAAAAGACGGATCATTCTAAAGAAAATTTCAACATCGAAAAGCCATTTGGAAATAAAGGCCTGTTCGAATATTTTCTCAGCGGTTTGGGCTTCAAAAATTTTGCAACCGCATTGAGAATCATATATGCTTAAATTCAATGCATTGGAGATGGCAGTAGCGACCACTCTTCCCAATATAAAACGGTACCATTTTCTTTTGATTTGGTTGTCCAGTTTTAAAATTCTCGACCCAAAGGCCAATACTACCTTTTCTCTAACCTGCTCTGACAAGCGCAGACATTCTTCAAGGCTGGTGGCCAGGTCAGCATCCAGATAGGCTACTTTTTTAAAGTTCTTGTGTTTTAGTAGCTGGCGGAAACCTGTAAAAACAGCATTGGCCTTTCCACCATTTTGTGCCATGCTGTGTACTTCAATTTGACCGGGAAATTGATTTTTTAAGTCAGAGAGTACCCCATCGGTTTTGTCTTTAGAACCGTCATTGACAAAAAAAACAGACACCTTAGGCTGAAGCGACAGGAAGTTTTCAAACTGGGAAACGGGCAAACGATCCGCTTCATTATAGCAAGGGATTACGATGGCCAGATCTTTTTGCATAGTGCCTAAAGATAAGTATAATTATATACTATATTAATTAAAGTGTTTCATGGGCTTGCTTGTAAAAACACAAAAAAAATGCGAGCCCATCGGCTCGCATTTGACTTATAGATAAGGATAGCTTAGAACGCAGTACTCGTAGGAATCTGCTGTCCTAACTTCCCTAAATTACATATGTAAGACATTTGACACCTCCTTTCTATATTAGTTAGACATAGCTGTTGTCACAGCGTTAACTTCTCTCTATCAAAGATAAGCAGACAAAAAATTTACGCCGATTATTTTACAATGTTTTTTAGCGTGAGACCTTGCACCAAAATGGTAAACAATACAATAACATAGGTCAGAAAAAGAATCAAGGCTTTTCCCTCTCCTATATCGTCGGGCAGGTTGAGTGCTAAGGCTACGCTCAAGCCTCCTCTGAGACCACCCCAAGTGATGATCAATGCGGTTTTCTTTTCAAACTTTTTGAACAGAGATAAAAAGGCGATGGGAATGCTTACCCCTATACCTCTTGACACCACTACCAAAATAATCACCAAAACGGAAATGGTTATGAATGGCAATTGGAAAGATTCAAAAATCATTATGATCTCCAGTCCAATAAGTATGAATAAAATTGCATTTAAAGTTTCATCCAAAAGATGCCAAAACTTGTAGACATAATCACCCATAGCTTTTTGTACGCCATCCTCATTTTTGTCGATGTCTAGATTTTGATTTAAAAATAATCCCATCATCACTACTCCTAAAACAGCAGAAAAATGAAAATGGTGAGAGATAATGGGCAGTAATAAAACCAATGAGATGGTGATCAAAACCTCTAACTCGGTATGTTCGTTCTCAATGTATTTTAAAAGTTTCAGTCCAAAATAACCCATTACGGCTCCAAGGGCAACTCCCCCCAAAACTTCTGTAACAAACAAGCTCCCAACTGCAGCGGCAGTGATATTTTCAACACCGTCTTGTTTGATACTTAAAAGGGTTAAAAAAACCACTACACCAATACCATCGTTAAAGAGGGATTCTCCCGCAATTCGGGTCTCGGTAATGGATGACAAATTCATTTTCTTAATCATGGCCAATACTGCAATGGGGTCGGTAGGAGCGATCAAGGCACCAAATAAAAGACAGTCTATATAGGTCAATCCCATGGTGTTGAGGCCAAAAACAGGTTGCTCGATCAACCAATAAACCCCCGAACCAACAGCAAAGGTGGAAAAAATCACCCCAAAGCTGGCCAAGAGGAGTATCGTTACCTTATCCTTCAATAGTTCATGAACATTTACACTTATGGCCCCGGCAAAGAGCAAGAAAGGTAACATTATATTCACCAACAATTCGCTAAAATCAAATTCTCGTGTAATTGCTGTTACCGTTTCAAATACCTGTGGAAAAACAACCCCCACTATGGTAACAATAACAGATAAACAAAGTGCCAAAATCATCAAACCGATGGTTTGAGGGAGCTTTAAAAGTCGGATGTTAATCAGTGTAAAAACAGCAGCTAACGTAATTAATATAGTAGATAATTCAAGAACACCCATGATAAATAAGTTTTCTTAAATATAGCCTAAATATATTTATGTGTGCAAACGATGTAGTTTTGAAATGTATTTTCCGATCATATCAAATTCCAAATTGACCGTATTTCCTTTTTGGATCAGGTGGAAATTGGTGTGTTCATAGGTATAGGGAATGATGGCCACAGAAAAGTGATTCAGTCCCGAGTTAACTACAGTAAGACTGACACCATTGACACAGATAGAACCCTTCTCTATGGTAATGTTTTTTTGATTTTGGTCATATTCAAAGTCAAAAAACCAGCTTCCATCACTAAAATCGACTCCTGTGCAAAAACCGATCTGATCCACATGGCCTTGAACAATGTGACCGTCCAAACGACTGCTCATCATCATGGCCCTTTCAAGATTGATCAAATCGCCCATTTTAATCCCCCCAAGATTCGATTTTTCCAAAGTTTCTTGAATGGCAGTAACCCTGTATCGATCAGCGGTTGTCTCCACCACAGTGAGACAAACACCATTGTGGGCCAAGCTTTGGTCTATTTTTAATTCTTGGGTCAAACTACTTTCAAGGCTGAGGTGAAGATTCTCTTGGTCTTTTTCCAAGTCGACCACTTTCCCAAACGCCTCAATGATTCCAGTAAACATCAGTTAGATTTAATTACATTTGTGATGTAAAATTAGGAATAAAAGCGACACAAATGTTGGGGAAAATAAAGCTGGGCATTTCCATAGGAGATCCAAACGGGATTGGGATTGAAATCATTTTAAAAATTTTTGAAGATCGAAGGTTATTTGAATTTTTTACACCCCTGATTTTTGCACCGATAAAGCTACTGGAAAACCAAAAAAAACATTTTCAGCTCAATTCCAGTATAGTCTTGAAAAAGAATAACCAAAAATTTCAAAAGGCACAGTTGAGTGTATTCGATCTTCCCATGCCTGAGGCTAAACTGGTTTTTGGAGAAGCTTCAAAAACAGCAGGGAAACTGGCTTTCGAATCCTTAAAATCAGCCACCGTGGCCCTAAAAAAAGGAGAGATTGATGCCCTCGTCACTGCCCCAATCAACAAAGAAACCATTCAATCCGAGGATTTTAACTTTCCGGGTCATACCAATTACTTGGCTAAAGAACTCGAGGGAAATAGTCTGATGTTTATGGTTTCTGAGTCATTAAAAGTAGCTTTGGTCACTGATCATATTGCGGTTAAAGACATTTCCGGACTACTCACCCCTGAATTGTTAAGAGAAAAAATCCAACAGTTAGAAGGCTCTTTAAAAAAGGATTTTAACATAAGCCGACCCAAAATAGCAGTATTGGGACTCAATCCCCATACAGGAGATAAAGGGGTAATCGGTAAAGAGGATGATCAAATTACACGTCCATTGATACAAGAATTATCTGCATCGGGTCATTTAGTTTATGGCCCTTATGCTGCCGACAGTTTTTTTGGCCATCAAACCCACCTCCAATTTGATGCTATTTTGGCCATTTATCATGATCAAGGTCTGATCCCCTTCAAAACTTTAACCTTCGGAGCGGGCGTCAATTTTACTGCTGGCCTCAGTAAGGTCAGGACTTCACCCGATCATGGGACGGCTTTTGAAATTGCGGGAAAAGACGTTGCCGAAACCGAATCTTTCAGAAATGCGATGTTTTTGGCTCGGAGCATTTACTTTAACAGAAAATAGAAAAACCCCCTTACCACCGAGAATAAGAGTGAAAAATAGCATAAGGGCACTGTAAAAAGCTTTTTTTTTATAAATTTGCACTTTTAAAAGTCGGAAGGATGGAGAAGTTTTCAGAATTCTTGATCCCGTTTATCGGTTTAAAGGATTGTATACATCGATTCGATTTTAAGATTGACAATACGTTCTTTGAAGGCTTCGATTTTTTAGATTTTCAAAATGCCCAGGTTCAGGTGGATTTGGTTTTTGAAAAAAAACCAACCCTTTTGGAGCTGAATTTCACTGCAAAAGGTCAGGTGACAGTTCCTTGTGATATCACCACAGAACTTTTTAAGTTACCCATAGATACTGTTTTTAGATTGGTGGTAAAGTTTGGGGCGGTGGAAAATCTCGATGATGATGAGATTTTGATTCTTCCACATGGTTCGTATGAAATTCAGGTAGAGCAATACATCTATGAAATGATAGTATTGTCTGTGCCTCAAAAGAAAGTTCATCCCGGAATTGCCGAGGGAACTTTAAAATCAGAGGTTTTGGAAAAACTAAAAGATTTACAGCCCCAAGAAAATACCCCATCGGATGGAACAGATCCAAGATGGGACAAATTGAAAGATTTATTAAAATAATATATAAAAATTAAAAGCGACAAAAATGGCGCATCCTAAAAGAAAAATATCGAAAACCAGAAGGGACAAAAGAAGAACCCACTTCAAGGCAACGACTCCTCAAATTGGTACTTGCAGCACTACAGGTGAAGCCCATTTGTACCACCGCGCCCATTGGCATGAAGGCAAACTTTACTACAGAGGTAAAGTTTTGATCGACAACAACGAGGTAATCGAAGCCTAATTTAGAACAACAATTTTAATAAAGCTCTTCCTTTTTTTGAAGGGCTTTTTTTGTGTACAAAGATTTTGTTTGCTCTAAAAAACTACTATCTTCACATATTATATTGAAAGTTCAAAAGGAAGAAATCTACTGATGAATTATATCAATCCAAGCCCCTTAAAAGCAGCTATAACTGCGGTAGGTGCATATGTTCCAGAGGATAAACTTACCAATGCTGACTTGGAAAAGATGGTTGGTACCAACGATGAGTGGATTGTCGCAAGAACTGGAATTAGTGAAAGGAGGATACTCAAAGACCCCACCAAAGGCTCTTCATTTATGGCCATAAAGGCTGCCCAAGAGATTCTAAAAAAAAGAAAATTAGACCCTGCTGAAATTGACGCGGTTATCGTTGCTACCATAACCCCCGATATGAATGTTGCTGCTACTGCCGCATATGTGGCTTCGGAAATTGGCGCCACTAATGCCTTTGCCTACGACCTTCAGGCTGCTTGTTCCGGTTTCCTCTTCGGGATGTCCAACGCCTCCAGTATGATTGCCAGTGGTCGCTATCAAAAGGTTTTACTTATTGGAGCAGATAAAATGTCCTCCATAATAGATTATTCCGACAGAGCAACATGTATCATCTTTGGGGACGGTGCTGGAGCAGTTCTGTTTGAACCCAGTGAATCTGGCTATGGATGGGAGGACGAGTATTTGAGATCCGATGGCAGCGGAAGGATGTTTTTGAATATAAAAGCTGGAGGATCATTGTTTCCGGCCTCAGAGGAGACACTCCAAGGAGGAATGCATAATTTATATCAAGACGGAAAGACCGTATTTAAATATGCCGTATCGGAAATGACCAATGCAGTGGAACAAATCATTGAACGAAACGAAATTGATCCGAAGAAGATTTCTTATTTGGTCCCTCATCAGGCCAACAAAAGAATCATAGATGCCATCGCCAAGCGCATTGGTTTAACCGATCAAAAGGTCATGTCTAATATTGAATATTTTGGAAACACTACAGCGGCGACACTGCCGCTTTTACTAAAGGATTACGAATCAAAATTAAGCCCCGGGGATCGGTTGGTTTTTACTGCTTTTGGTGGAGGTTTCACCTGGGGAGCAGCCTATTTGACATGGGCCTATTAAAAATTTAATCATTTGAATTATGGAAATTAAAGAAATTCAAAACTTAATCAAATTTGTCGCAAAATCGGGAGCTCACGAGGTGAAACTTGAAACGGACGATTTTAAAATCACCATCAAAACCAATGCTGACACTCCTGCTGCGGAAACTCAAACCACAGTCCAAACCGTGCCCAGCATGGCGGTGCAGTCACCCCAGCCAACAGTAATTGCAGCCGAGGGAGAGGCACCCGCAAAAACAGAGCGTCAGCCTGACCAAGAGGTGTCCGATAACCTCATTACCATAAAATCTCCTATGATTGGAACTTTTTACAGAAAGCCTTCTCCAGACAAAGATGTTTTTGTTGAAGTTGGAGACACCATCAAAGAAGGAGACGTATTGTGTGTGGTTGAAGCCATGAAGTTATTCAACGAGATCGAATCCGAGGTCAGTGGTAAGATTGTTAAAATACTAATTGATGATTCTTCACCTGTTGAATTCGATCAACCCCTCTTTTTAGTTGAACCGGTTTAAACCTCTTACCAATGTTTAAAAAGATTTTAATTGCCAATCGTGGGGAGATTGCAATGCGATTGATCAGGACTTGCAAAGAGATGGACATTAAAACGGTTGCAGTATATTCTACTGCCGATGAGGAAAGCCTTCACGTTCGTTTTGCAGATGAGGCAGTTTGTATTGGCCCTCCCCCCAGTTCGGAGTCCTATTTGAAAATAGCCAACATTATGGCAGCTGCAGAAATTTGTAACGCCGATGCCATCCACCCGGGTTATGGATTTTTGTCTGAAAATGCCAAATTCTCAAAAATCTGTAAAGAGCACGGGATCAAATTTATTGGTGCTTCGTCTGAAATGATAGAAAAAATGGGAGACAAAGCCACTGCAAAAGCTACGATGAAAGCAGCAAGGGTTCCAACCATACCGGGATCTGAGGGCATATTGGAATCTTTTGACCAAGCCAAAAAAATTGCCAAAAAGACAGGCTATCCGGTCATGCTAAAAGCAACCGCCGGTGGTGGAGGTAAAGGCATGCGTGCGGTTTGGAAGGAAGAAGATTTACTAAAAGCTTGGGAAAGCGCTCGTCAAGAAGCCGCCGCATCTTTTGGGAACGACGGCATGTATATTGAAAAACTCATTGAGGAGCCCCGCCATATTGAAATTCAAATCGTGGGAGATTCAAAGGGCAAAGCTTGTCACTTGTCCGAACGCGATTGTTCAGTCCAAAGAAGACATCAAAAGCTGACCGAGGAAACACCATCGCCATTTATGACTCCCGAGTTGAGGGAAAAAATGGGCGCTGCCGCAGTCAAAGCTGCCGAGTTCATCAAGTATGAAGGTGCGGGAACCGTAGAGTTTTTGGTAGATAAACATCGCAATTTCTACTTTATGGAGATGAACACCCGTATTCAAGTAGAGCACCCCATCACAGAGCAAGTCATCAATTTTGACCTTATCAGAGAGCAGATTTTGGTCGCCGCTGGTGTAGCCATATCAGGAGAGAATTATCTGCCCAGCATGCACTCCATTGAATGCAGAATCAATGCCGAGGACCCTTATAATGATTTTAGACCCAGTCCCGGAAAAATATCAACCCTTCACTTTCCCGGAGGACATGGGGTCAGACTAGACACACACGTTTATGGAGGCTATATCATACCCCCCCACTATGACTCCATGATTGCCAAGTTGATTACCACAGCCCAAACAAGAGAAGAGGCCATTAACAAAATGAGACGTGCACTGGATGAATTTGTGATTGAAGGGATAAAAACCACCATTCCTTTCCACCGTAAACTCATGGATCACCCCGATTATATTTCTGGAAACTATACCACCAAATTCATGGAGACTTTTTCGATGGACGATCAGTAGCAGCTTTTTGTTTTTTCAAACGATCCACCGAATTTTCTAGTCCAATCAATTGCTCCCTGATGTTTCGGTTCTATTTTTTGACTTCTTCAACCTTGTCCTCCAAATCTGAGACTAGAGGAAGCATTGCGGCAATAGCTCTGGAAGACCTGTTCCCACTGATGTAGTAGGCCGTTTTTGATTCCTTGACGGAAGAGTTTTGGTCTTTCAACATCAAACCTTCTGCCGTAATGAACCAATGGGAATTGATATTGGTGTTTAAAATCAGCTTTTGGGTTTGTTCCAAGGTGATGATGCGTTGTCCGGTTAAAAGCTTGGATACCACCTGAAGAGGTTGATCCATCAATAATCCTATTTCGGTTTTGGAGCGCGCAGCTTCACTTATCAATAGGTACTTCACTACTTCGACAAAGCGTCGGGTCATTTCGGTTTTAAAAACTTTACTGGCCATATGTACAAATTGTATAGTGTTAAACGATTAATTTTTAATGGATCAAACAGAGAAAAAGCCACTTGGAGTTTTGACAGGCACACAGAAAAAATTTATTTACTATAAGGGGCATCGTCTTCTTTCGGTTCCAACTATTAAAGTAAAATAAAATTTTATAATTTTAACAAATATTTTTCATCTATTATTTCCAAATCGCTTCATAGTTTCCTAATAAGAAATAAATAATGATTGTGTTTGATATGTTCCGAATATAATTACCATGAAAAAAAACTTCAACGTCCCCCCCTGATTATTCTATTTTAGCGGCAACACAGATGTGATTTTGTTTCTTTTATAAAAAGAACTTAATGGAGGAAAATTTTCACAGTTGTGAGCCCCACTTGGAATTAACTCGGAATTTTTTTATACCAATTTGGGCAGCCTGATACTGTCATTAATGGACTTGCCCTAAAGATCAGAGTCTTTTATGAATTGGTATGAAAAAAAATTACAAAAATGGTGTGCCAAGGTCGATTTAGACAACCAAAGTGCCATGGCAGAAATCACCCTTGATTTCTATCACTTTCTGAAGCGTAACTTCAAAAGGAAATTTAGAGATTAGATCAGATTCTGTTGAAGTAAATATTCAGCAATTTGGATGGTGTTTGTTGCAGCTCCTTTTCTGAGGTTGTCCGCAACCACCCATAGGTTGAGTGTTTTGTCTTGGGATTCATCTTTCCTGATTCTGCCCACAAAAACCTCATTCTTACCTGCAGCATAAATGGGCATGGGATAGGTGTTGGTTTCAGGATTGTCTTGAACCACTACTCCGGGACTGTCGTCTAGAAGCTTTCTTATGGCTTCTAAATCGAAATCTTTTTTCAATTTTACATTGATCGACTCACTGTGTCCTCCTACCACTGGAATTCTGATCGCAGTGGCAGAAACCCCTATAGAGGAATCGTTGAGAATCTTGTGGGTTTCATTGACCAATTTCATTTCTTCTTTGGTGTAGCCATTGTCCATAAAAACATCACAGTGAGGGAGCGCATTGCGGTGAATGGGATATGGGTAAGCCATTTCGCCTTTTTCCTCCTTGTATTCATTTTCCAATTGTTGTACCGCTTTGACTCCGGTTCCGGTAATAGATTGATAGGTCGATACCACGATGCGTTCAATTCCGTAGTGCTCTTGCAAAGGTGCCAATGCCATCAACATTTGAATGGTGGAGCAGTTGGGGTTGGCAATGATTTTATCAGCGGAACTTAGTTGGTTCGCATTGATTTCGGGGATGATCAACTTTTTGGAGGGATCCATTCGCCAAGCAGAGGAATTATCGATCACCACAGTTCCCACCTCGGCAAACCTGGGGGCCCATTCCAGGGATGTTGATCCACCTGCAGAAAACAAGGCTACGTCTGGGCGCATGGAGACAGCAGTTTCCAAGCCAACTATTTCGTGTAAATTACCACCACAATCTACCTTTTTCCCCACCGATCTTGCTGATGCTACGGGAATCAATTCAGTGTAGGGGAAATTTCTCTCTGACAAAATTTGGAGCATTACCTCTCCAACCATTCCTGTTGCGCCTATAACTGCTAATTTCATTAATAAAAATTTTGGCAAATTTAAGCTTTATAGCATTGTCCACAACTTCAATGGGTTTTTTTTCAAAATCCCAACAAATTGTATGATTTATAACAGACATTGTTGAATTATGTCTTTAGGACTCTTGGAATGCGATTCCCTAAAGCAGCAAGCAATTCATAGGAAATGGTTCCGGCATTTTCTGCCAGTTCATCTGCTCTGATTCCTTTACCAATGACCACCACTTCGCTTTCTTCGTTGCAGGGAATGTCACCAATATCTACCATGATCATGTCCATACAAACATTACCCACCACATGGGCTTTATGTCCATTGACCATTACCCAGCCTTTACCGTGTCCGTATTGCCTTGAAAAGCCATCCGCATGTCCAAGGGGTAATACCGCAACGCGAGTATTTTTAGTCGCTTTCCAACCGCAATTATAACCTACGGTTTCACCCGATTTGATCTGGTGAATTTGGGTAATTCTCGTTTTGAGTTGGGCAATAGGTTGTAAGGTATCGTTCCATTCCGGGTGGTTGGCAAAGCCGTATAATCCAAGTCCAATCCTTACCCAATTCAAATGATAATCGGGATAGTTGAAGACCCCCGAAGTATTCAAGAGATGATATTCCGGTTTTTGATTCGAACCATGGTTGTGATTTTGCATGATTTGCTCGAACAGGGAGATTTGACTTTCTGTCTCCGGGTTGGGTTTTGGGGCTTCTGTTTGACCCAGATGGGTGTAAACGGATTTTACTTGAAACGAAGATTTTTTTATTTGTTCAAGCACCCACTCCCCCTCGTCAGGGTGAAATCCAATGCGGTTTAAACCCGTATTGTACTTGATGTGGACAGGGTAGTCTGATTTTTTTTCTTCCTTTACGGCCTCTTTGAATTTTTCCCAACTTCTCTTACTGTACAATACAGGTTCAAGATCATGAAAGATGATGTCCCTAAAATTTTCAACTTGTGGATAAAACACCAGTAAGGGTGTCTTAATTCCGAATTCTCTCAATTGAACACCCTCTTCGGTATAGGCAACGGCCAAAGCCTCAGTTCCCAACGCAACCAATTTTTTGGCAATGGGCTCAGCAACCCCTCCATAGGCATTGGCCTTGATGACCCCCATCATTTTGGAATTGGGATCTAATATCTTTCTTAGGGAAAGATAGTTGTGTTCTAACTTTTTTAAATCAATTTCAAGAAGGGTCAAGATTTTTCCTTTTTAGCATTCTTTTTTTGTACCCGCTTTGCAGAAGCTTCATGGAATGCACCTCTACTCAGGGGCTCGTAATCCTGTTTTTCACCCAAAAGAACCAAGTCCTCTTGATCTGATTTTCTATAGCTGTAATGGGCCAAATTACCTGTTTGAGCACAAACAGCATGAACCTTGGTAACATACTCGGCCGTGGCCATTAATGCCGGCATGGGGCCAAAAGGGTTTCCTTGATAATCCATGTCCAGTCCTGCAACAATTATACGCATGCCTCGGTTGGCCAAACCATTGCAAACCTCTACAATCTCATCATCAAAAAATTGTGCTTCGTCAATCCCTACTACTTGACAGTCATTGGCCAAAATGGGTATGTTTGCCGCAGCAGGAACCGAGGTCGAAGGAATCTGATTAGAATCGTGAGAAGTAACCATCTGATTGTCGTATCGCTGGTCGATTGCCGGCTTAAAAATCTCTATCTTTTGATTGGCAAACTGCGCACGCTTAAGACGCCGAATCAACTCTTCTGTTTTCCCTGAAAACATCGATCCACAGATCACTTCGATCCATCCAAATTGTTCTTTGTGGTTTACAGGATTTTCTAAAAACATTTTGTAATTTACAGTCAAACAAAGGTATTAAAACAAAGCTTTGTAATAGAATAATTTATGCCCAATAAAATCCATCAACAACTCAAACAATTGGCAAAAGAAATCCTAGAGATGGAAAAACCTTATGACTATCAAAAGGTTTATGACGCTACTCTGTTGCTTTTTGAACGCCTGATTTTAATCAAAAATGCGGAGGGATTTAACAAAGATTTATGGGAAGATTTAGAAACCAATTTCGATCAGGCAGTAGATTTTATCAAAGGTCTACCGGAGGCAGAAACCGCAGCCAAAAACTTCAATGACCGCGAGGAATTGCCCCCAATTATGGATACCATAAAGGAAATTGTCAAAGAAATCCCCGAAACAAAGCCTTCTGTAGCAGATTTATTCCAAGAAAACACCAAAGAGCTTTCCTTCGAGCGGAAAGAAGAGGTTCCCAGTATCGAAAAGGAAACACAAAAAAGTTTGAATGACAAATTTTCAAAAGGACTTCAGGTAGATTTGAATGACCGATTGGCATTCATAAAGTATCTTTTTGATCAAAACGCCAATGACTATCAACGCGCCATTTCTCAGATTGCTACCCTTCAGACATGGGAGCACGCCCAAAAATTCATATTGGAAATGATCAAGCCCGATTACAACCAATGGGAAGGCAAAGAGCAATATGAAATTCGTTTTTTGAAAATTGTAGAGAATAATTTTCAGTAGTATTTTCATTTTATGAACGACAAGAAAGAATGGGGGAGCTTTTTTTAGTACCTACACCTATAGGTAATTTGGGGGACATGACCTATAGGGCAGTAGCAACCCTAAAGGAGGTCGATTTGATATTGGCAGAAGATACCCGAACCAGCGGTAAACTCCTGAATCATTATCAAATCAGCACTCCAATGCAAGCTTTCCACATGCACAATGAGCATAAAAAATTAGAGGAGGTTGGTTCAAAATTGATTTCTGGAATGTGCATAGCACTTATATCTGATGCTGGGACTCCCGGCATATCTGATCCTGGCTTTCTATTGGTTCGCGAGGCCTTGTCTCTCAATTTGAAAGTCACTTGCTTGCCCGGGCCAACCGCCATGATTCCCGCCTTGGTACAAAGTGGTCTGGCTTGTGATCGTTTTGTTTTTGAAGGGTTTTTACCCCCAAAAAAAGGGAGAAATAAACGCCTGGAAAAGCTTTCAGATGAAAATCGAACCCTTGTTTTTTACGAATCCCCACACAAACTGCTCAAAACCCTAACTCAGTTTTCTGAAATTTTTGGCCCTGATCGTGGGGTCTCTGTTTCTAGGGAGCTTTCAAAAATGTTTGAAGAAACTTTTAGAGGAACTCTGGTAGAAGCTTTGAACTACTTCAATACCCAATCACCCAAAGGGGAATTTGTCATTTGCGTGGCCGGATCTCAAAAGAAATAACCAAGATGCACTGGAGTACCAAACCCATACCCGACGAGGATAAAGTAAAGCAGCTTCAACAGCAAATAGGCGTTCCCCACGAAATTGCTTGTCTATTGATACAAAGAGGCATCGAAGATTATGATACTGCCAAATCCTTTTTTCGCCCAGAACTTTCGGATTTGCACGATCCCTTCTTGATGTCAGGCATGAGAGCCGCAGTAGATCGGATTTTTCTGGCCATCGATAAGGGTGAAAAAATCATGGTCTATGGAGACTATGATGTAGATGGAACGACCGCCGTAGCTTTGGTATATTCCTTTTTGAAGAAAAGCCACCCTCACTGTATTTATTATATCCCCGACCGATATCAAGAAGGATATGGCATATCGAATAAGGGAATCGACCACGCCAAAGCGCAAGAGGTAAGTCTGATTATAGCCATGGATTGTGGGATCAAAGCCATAGATAAGATTTCTTATGCTCAAACTCTGGGGATAGATTTTATCATTTGTGATCATCACTTACCCGGCGAAGTTGTTCCCGATGCACTAGCCATTTTGGATCCCAAACAATCCAATTGCTCCTATCCTTTCAAAGATTTATGTGGTTGTGGTATAGGATTTAAGCTCATCCATGCATTGACCCAGCAAAAAGGGGGTTTAATAGAGGACATCCTTCCCTTTGTGGATTTGGTTGCTATGGCCATAGCCGCAGATATTGTTCCTATGGTGGGAGAGAACAGAATACTCACCCATTTTGGAATTCAACAAATCCATCAAAACCCCAGACTGGGGATTCGTTTTTTCATCAATGAGTTCAAAAGAAAAATCAACGTTTCTGACTTGGTCTTTGTAATTGCTCCAAGAATCAATGGGGCAGGAAGGATCAAACACGGGAGTCATGCCGTTGCCCTGCTTTTGTCTGAAGAAAAAGAAGAAGCGCTCTCAAGAGCCAGAGCTATAGAATTATTAAATAGCGAGCGAAAAGAATTAGACCAAAAAATCACTGCCCAAGCCTTGGATCAAATCAAACAAAATCAGGAGGAAGAATTGTATTCAACCGTTGTTTTTCAACCCGATTGGCACAAAGGAGTGGTGGGGATTGTGGCCTCCCGATTGATAGAAACCCACTATCGTCCTACAGTTGTTTTTGCGGCCTCGGGAGATTATTATACCGGTTCGGTTCGTTCGGTCAAAGGAGTGGACGTCTATCAAATTTTAGAGGCCTGCAAGGCGCATATCGTTCAATTTGGAGGGCACCGTTATGCTGCAGGGTTGACGATAAAGCCCGAGGATTATCTTCCCTTTAAAAAAGCCTTTGAATTGGCTGTGGCACAAAGCATACAACCCGAACAACGCATTCCCTCTACTTCCTATGATTTGGAAATGACCTTGGATAAAATCTCGCCAAAATTTCACCGAATTATGGCACAAATGGCTCCCTTTGGTCCTGGTAATATGCGCCCTGTATTTTTGACCAAAAACTGTCTTGACGGAGGCGGATCAAGGGCTGTAGGTGCGGATCAAAACCATTTAAAACTCGATGTAATAGACGATTCAAAATCAAAGCTATCGGGAATCGGTTTTGACATGGCCAATCACATCAATAAAATCAAAAGCAGAGACCTCTTTGATGTTTTATACACGGTAGACGAAAACGAATTCAGGGGTGAGAAGAGCTTACAACTCAAGCTTAAAGGCCTGAGGTTCTCGAATTAATCTCTGAATTTTTTGTAGTACCCGATCAGTCCTTGGGTTGAGGGGTCGTGGTGATCCATTTGCGGTTTGTCGAAATCCTTAAGGATGTTGTTGGCCAACTGCTTACCCAGTTCCACACCCCACTGGTCGAAGCTAAAGATATTCCAGATGATTCCCTGTACAAAAATTCTGTGTTCGTAAAGGGCGATAAGGGATCCCAAGTTGGCAGGGGTAAGTTGTTCGATAAAAAGTGTATTGGATGGGCGGTTGCCCTCAAAGACTTTAAAGGGGAGCAATACCTCGATTTGTTCCGGGGATTTCCCTTGTTGGGTCAGCTCCTCTCTAACGGTCTCAGCACTTTTACCTTGCATAAGCGCTTGTGTTTGGGCGAAAAAGTTCGACATCAATTTATCCTGATGATCGTTCCCCTCATGAAGAGGTTTGGCAAAGCCTATAAAGTCTGCAGGAATCATTTTGGTTCCTTGATGCATCAATTGGAAGAATGCGTGTTGGGCGTTGGTTCCGGAAGCTCCCCAAATGATATTACCGGTCTGATAATCTACCGCTTTACCATTTCGGTCGACCCCCTTACCGTTGCTTTCCATGATGGCTTGTTGGAGGTAGGCGGGAAGATTCCTAAGGTATTGCGAATAGGGAATGATGACTTCGGTTTCTACCTCCCAAAAGTTGTTGTACCAGACGTTAATCAAAGCCAAAATGACGGGAATATTTTCCTTAAAATCGGCTTTGCGAAAATGCTGATCCATTTTTCCGGCCCCCTGTAATAAATCTTCAAAATTCTTTGGGCCTATGGCCAAACAAATCGACAGTCCAACAGTGCTCCACAATGAAAATCGCCCTCCGACCCAATCGTTCATCGGGAAGATGTTTTCGGCTGAAATTCCAAATTCGGTTACCTTTTCCAAGTTGGTCGAAACAGCGATAAAATGATTGCTGATGGCCGATTCTGGGGCATGGTTTAAAAACCATTTTCTAAGGGTATTGGTGTTACTGAGGGTTTCTTGAGTGGTGAAGGTTTTTGACACAATTACAAAAAGGGTTGTTTCCGGATCAATTTTTTTGATCACCTCTTCCACATGATCACCTTCGACGTTGGAAACAAAAGTCAACTGGAGGTTATTGCTGTAAAATTCAAGTGCTTCGGTGACCATCGCGGGGCCTAAATCCGAACCGCCAATTCCGATATTGACCACATGGTCAATGGGTTTTCCTGTATGTCCTTTCCACTTTCCTGAGATGACCCGATCGGCAAAATCATACATTTGTTTTTTGACTTCTTCAATTTTTGGCGTAATGTCTTGCCCATCGACCATTATGGAATAGGGACTGAGTTGCCTTAGTGCGGTATGGAGGACGGCCCTCTCTTCGGTCTCGTTGATCTTTTTACCTTCAAAATAGGCCTTAATGGCTTGGTTGAGACCGGATTCTTCGGCCATTGTAGTGAGAAGGTCTAAGGTCTCTTGATCCAGTAGATTTTTGGAATAATCCACATAAAAGGATTCCCACTGAAGAGAAAGTTTTTTAACGCGATCAGCATCCTCAGAGAAGTAGTCTGTAATTTTTTTTTGAGCGTTTTTTTGGAAGTTGGACTCCAGTAATTTCCAAGATTTGAGGGACAATGGGTTATGCTTATTGAATGTCACTATTTGAAAGAGCTAAAGCTGAGTTAATGTATTTTGATTCCGTGGTGAAAGATATACAATCGAGCTGGGTTTTTAGATCAACGATGGCATTTAAATAATTAATTTTTAATTCATTGGAAATGGGATTGGCATCGGGCAGTTTCTGTCTGAATGGATCTACTTGTCTTCCGTTTTTCCAGAATCGATAGCACACATGGGGCCCTGAGGTGTAGCCTGTCATGCCGACCCATCCTATGACTTTTCCTTGGGTAACCCATTCTCCAACTTTGACTTTTTGGCGTTTCATGTGGAGGTATTGGGTGCTGTAGGTATTGTTGTGTTTGATGGTAACATAGTTTCCATTACCTCTGGTATAGGAAGATTTAACCACTACCCCATTGGCGGTGGCCAGAATGGGAGTTCCTACATTGGCAGCAAAATCTGTACCGCGATGGGGTTTGATGCGGTTGCCGTAATAGGCAATTCTGCGCTTCAGGTTGTAACGTGAGGTTACCGGACCAAATTTTACGGGTGCCTTTAGGAATGCTCTCCTCAGATTCTTGGCTTTATCATCAAAGTATTCCACGATCCCTTTGAGCGAATCGGGTTGAAATTCAAAGGCGTAAAAATCTTTTCCGGCATGTTCGAAAATTGCTGCTTTGATGCGTTCAATCCCAATTGATATGGTATCATCGACAAATTTTTCGGTATAAATGACTTTAAACCGATCACCTTTGTGGAGCCTGTAAAAGTCGATATTCCAAGCGTAGACATCGGCCAAGTAATAGGTCAATTGGGCGTTTAGTCCACTGCTGGTCATGGTTTCATAAAGTGAATTTTCAATCAGACCATTCCCCACTTTGGTCACAATTTTGATGGGCTTGGTTACCTTTTTGCCATAAATGCTGTCCCTGAGTTGGATAATTGTATAACTGTCAATTTGTGGCTTGTAAATAAAAGCTTTGGGGGTGGGTATACTGTCTTTAGAAAATAAAAGACTGTAGGACTTACCCACCACCAACCTTCTGACACTTACCTTATTTTTGAGGGCTTTTAGGATGTTGTATACCTCAGGGTAGTCAATGCCATTGTCTTCAAGAATAGAGCCAAAAGTATCTCCCCTTCTGATTTTTTTCTTTACCACTCTGAATTGATCTATGTCAAAGCCGTATTTAATGTTTTTGGGTTTGATTTCGACTTTAGCTAAAGCGGACTCGACTATGGGAGACTGCTTTGAAGTCTCACAGGAGGAAAACAAAATAAAAATACCTAATAAATGTAGTATGACAAAAATCCTATTCAAAATCCTACGAATGTATTCTTTGTTCAGCTCAAATTTCTTGCTTTATGCATTGAATGCCAAGGTTTTTAACAAAAAGTTATACAAAGAGTAATAAACAATTAGAAAGTCTAATTGAACTGGATTTCAAAGGGAGCCACAAGGTTTTTAAACTTTTCTAGGTCAACTTTGATGGAACCAATAGCCAAATCGGCCTGCAATCGTATGGGAATTTTATTGCCATCGTCGGTGATCCAAAGGGTCACACTTTCTTGTTCTCTAAAAACTCTTCCGGATTGAACATAGGGCCTGAATTTCATGCATTGGATTTTACCAAATTTGGTGCTGAGGCTCTCTTTTCCCAAAAACTTCATCTTAAAAACATAATTTTCTTTGTCGAAAAACATATTGATGCTAAAAGTGTCATTGGGCATTAATTTATCGCTGGGGTAAAATGCTCTGAGGTAGTAGAAGGAAGAGATGAGGTCTTGTACGTTGTCAGCAATTTTAAAAGTTTGCTTTTTTTTATTTTTTAGGTCATTGACATGGGCCAAATTTTGATCGTGATCAAAGTTGATCTCTAAATTTTTGGTGTAACCTCCTTCATAGATATCGCGGATAAACCAATAAGGGAGGATCTTTTTTTCATCAAAATAGGTGTCGTAATGATCCTCAACCTTAAAAAACCATCGGGCCAGCCCTGTTGTTGTTCCATAACCTTTGGCATGCAAAACGGGTATGCCGTTCAGGGTATCACTACTGATTTCCAATGTGGCATAGCTGGCGTTGAAAAAACCGTAGTGGATTCTAAACTCAAACCATTCTCCCGTCTTAAAGGGAAGTTCTACTTCGCTGGGAGCATTTACCGATATCGGTTGGGCAAAGCCGAATCCTCCAATGCAGTTCAATAAAATAATTAACAGTTGTTTTTTTTTCATTGATATCTGGGGGTAAAATTAAGTAATTGATTGTAAAATCATTTTTTTAAAGTTTAAGAAAAAGTCAAAAAATTAAAGTTCCTGCAACTTTTGATAAATTTTAACCCCTTTTGTCTTTCCCAACAGATCAATGATCTCCTGCTCTGAAGCGGCTTTAATTCTTTTAAGCGATTTAAACGCTTTGAGCAACTGCTCTTTGGTTTTGGGGCCAATGCCCTCTACCCCGTCAAGTGGGGATTTTAGGGCATTTTTGCTGCGGATGTTTCTGTGAAGGGTCAATCCAAAGCGGTGGGCTTCGTTTCGCAATTGTTGAATGACCTTTAAGGTCTCTGATTTTTTGTCCATATACATTGGGATACTGTCTCCCGGATAATAGATTTCCTCTAGTCTTTTGGCGATACCGATGATGGCAATTTGACCTCTTAGACCCAAACGATCCAAGCTTTTTACAGCCGATGTCAGCTGACCCTTTCCCCCGTCAATTACGATCAGTTGGGGAAGGGGTTGCCCTTCGTCGGAAAGGCGTTTGTAGCGGCGGTGAACCACTTCTTCCATGGAGGCAAAATCATCCGGCCCCACTACGGTTTTGATTTTAAAATGGCGATAATCCTTTTTGAAAGGCTTACCGTTTTTAAAAACCACGCAGGCGGCGGTGGGGTTGGTTCCTTGGATGTTGGAATTGTCAAAACACTCGATGTAAATGGGCTCCTCTTGCAGGCGGAGATCTGTTTTCATCTGGTTCATCAATCTTTTAACGTGGCGATCGGGATCTACGATTTTCATTTGTTTGAAACGTTCCAATCGAAAAAACTTGGCATTTCTTTGGGACAACTCAACCAGCTTTTTTTTGTCACCCAGTTTGGGAACAGTTACTTTGATTTTAGGGCCTAAATCGATTTCAAAAGGAACGTAGATCTCTTTGGATTGGGAGTTGAAACGCTGTCGCAAGTCAACAATGGCCAATGGCAACATCTCTGCATCGGTTTCCTCCAGTTTTTTTTTGATTTCTACCGTATGGGATCGGATAATAGAACCAAAAGCGACTTGGAAAAAATTGACATAGCCGTAGCTTTCGTCTGAGATGATGGTAAAGACGTCCACATTGGTGATTTTGGAGTTGACCACCGTAGATTTGGCTTGGTAATTTTCCAATGACTCTAGTTTTTCTTTGATTTCCTGCGCTCGCTCAAATTCCATGGCGGTGGCGTATTGTTCCATTTGGGTCTTGAACTGGTTCAGTGAGCGCCTGAAATTGCCCTTGATAATGTCTCTGATGGCAGCGATGTTTTGATTGTAGTCCTCCTCACTTACCTTAGACTCACAGGGAGCCAGACATTTACCGATATGGTATTCAAGACACAGCTTGTAGGATTGTTTATGGATTTTTTCTTCGGAGAGGTCGTAGTTGCAGGTACGTATGGGATAGAGTCCGCGAATGAGTTCCAACAGCGTATATACGGTTTTTACATTGGGGTAGGGCCCAAAATAGTCCGACCCGTCTCGAATCACCTTTCGGGTGCTGAATACTCTTGGGAAAGCTTCTTTTTTGATGCAAATCCAAGGGTAGGTCTTGTCATCTTTTAAAAGAATATTATAGCGGGGGCGGTATTTTTTGATCAGATTGTTTTCCAGCAGCAACGCATCGACCTCTGTGGGCACCACGATGTGCTCCATGCGGTGGATTTTTTTTACCAGAATTCTGGTTTTGGCGTTATTATGTACTTTGGTAAAATAGGAGGTCACCCTTCGTTTTAAGTTTTTGGCTTTACCCACATAAATCACGGTATCATTTTTGTCAAAATACTGATAGACCCCTGGATCGGAAGGGAGTGTTTTGAACTGTATAGCTATTGGAGGTTGTTCCATAGGACGAAGTTACGTTTTTCTCCAAGCATTAGAAAAAAGCCCTTTCAGGGGAGGGATGGTTAAATATGCTTATTTTTAGGAACAAAATTTAAAGGTTTTGAACATCAAGTCGGCTTTAAGAATCGAATACCGAAAGCGCAGAGATGCCCTGACGGAAGACCAAATTGCCGATTGGAGTATTGAGATTTCTAATCGTTGTTTGACGCTGAATCTTTGGGAGTACTCTCTGTACCATCTTTTTATTACCGCTGAAAAAAACAAGGAGGTCGACACCTCCTACCTGCTTTCTGTTCTTCAAGGAAAAGACAAACAGCCTGTTGTCCCCAAAATGGTCGATGACCATGAATTGGAGCATTGCCTACTCACGGATCAGACTACTTTAAAATTGAACCGCTGGGGCATCCCGGAACCTTTATCGGGGATTAGCATCAGCCCCCAACAAATTGAGGTGGTTTTTGTTCCCCTACTGGCCTTTGACCAAGAGGGCTACCGTGTGGGTTATGGCAAAGGTTATTATGACCGTTTTTTGGGAGAATGTCCCAAAAGTACCCTTAAGGTGGGATTGTCTTTTTTTGATCCAATTTCCAAAATTGAGGATATCGACACCAATGATATTGCTTTGGATTATGCCATTACCCCTGAGAAGGTTTACTCCTTTTGATTAAAATCTTCTTTGGCCTGTTGCCCAAAAATCCTTTTGTTAAAGAAGATTAAAATGCCCACCCCCACACTGATGGCTGAGTCGGCAACATTAAAGACATATTGAAAAAAAGTATAGTGTTTACCACCTGCCCAAGGCATCCAGCCTGGCCAATTCCAGCTCACCAGAGGAAATTGTAACATGTCCACCACATGGCCTTGAAATATTGGGGCATAACCTCCTCCCTCGGGAAATAGAGTGGCGACTTGACCATAACTGTGGGAAAATATCATCCCGTAAAAAACCGAGTCGATGATGTTGCCCAAAGCTCCGGCAAAGATCAAACACAGGGCCCAACGAAACAGGTTGGCCGTTTGTTTGCGAATGTTGTCCCACAACCAATAACCTATTCCTGCAATGGCCAATAAACGAAAGATGGTTAACACCAGTTTGGCGGTTTTGTCGGAGAAAAAGGGAAAAATATCGTTGAGTTTCGTTCCCATGGCCATTCCTTTGTTTTCCACAAAAAGGAGCTTAAAAAAGCCCCAATCAACGATTGCGCCACTCCCATAGAGTGAAAGGGGATAATTTAGTTTGATGAAAAACTTAGATGCCTGATCAATCAATAACAACCCCAGTATGATGACTACGGCTGTTGGCAGATTGATATTGGAGGCCTTAAATTTCAAAAGCTATTTTTGCATGTTTTTAGCCTCAATACTCAAAGTAGCGTGGGGTACCAATAAGAGTCTTTGTTTATTGATCAATTTTCCGGTAACGCGACACACACCATAGGTTTTGTTTTCAATGCGAACCATGGCGTTTTTTAGGTCACGGATGAACTTTTCTTGACGGATGGCCAATTGTGTATTGGCTTCCTTGGACATGGTTTCCGATCCTTCCTCAAAGGCCTTAAAAGTGGGGGAGGTATCATCTGTACCATTGTTACCGTCGTTCATGTAGGCACTTCTCAACAGTTCTAAATCTCCTTGGGCATTGTTGATCTTTTCTTCAATTAATTTTCTGAAGTTTTCCAACTCTTCGTCCGAATATCGAGCTTTTGTTTCTTTAGCCATCTTAAATCTTTTTAATCATTATTTGTGTTTTAATGTCGTCAAATACAATCTCGGTTCCATCGTTCATTACCTGGGGAAAATGAATCTCTTCTCCTAGGGTCTCCGAGCGTATATAAGCACTGTTATTTTCAATTCTTTCTTTTAAATCATCGTCGGCCAAAAAGCTGATATCAATTTTATCGGTTACTTCCAGTCCGGCGTCTTTTCTGATGTTTTGAATGCGATTGACCAATTCTCGTGCAATGCCTTCATTTATCAAATCTTGGGTCAGTGAAATATCTAAGGCAACGGTCAAACCATTGCCATGAGCAACCAGCCAACCTTCGATATCTTTGGAGGTGATTTCCACCTCGCTGAGGTCTAAAATAATATTTTTTTCATTAAAGGGGATGTTGATCTTCCCTTCCTGCTCAAGGGTTTTTATTTCTGTCTCTCCAAAAGCATTGATCTTACGGACTACTGCTCCCATATCTTTCCCGAACCGGGGGCCGAGTACTTTAAAGTTTGGTTTGATCTCTTTGACCAAGATATTGCTGTCGTCATCAATCAGCTCAATGGATTTAACATTAATCTCAGAACGCAATTGTTCTTGGATTTTTTTGATTTCGTTTTTCTCCTCAGGGCCATTAACAGCAATCATCAGATTTTGTAGGGGCTGTCTTACTTTGATTTGTTTTTTTTTCCGAAGCGAAAGGGCCAATGAGGTGATGTTTCGTGCTTTGTTGATTCGATTTTCCAGGGCTGAATCGATAGCATCGGGACACACTGTGGGAAAAGTCGACAAATGTACCGATGTGGATTTTTGGGGGGCCGTATTCTCGGTCAAATCTTGATACAAACGGTCACTGTAAAAAGGAGCCACAGGGGCAGCCAATTGGGCAATGTTTAGCAGACACTCCCATAGTGTTTGGTAGGCTGCAATTTTATCTTTTTGATATTCTCCTTTCCAAAAACGTCTTCTGCACAATCTCACATACCAATTACTCAATTTTTCCTGAACAAATTCTGAGATGGCTCGGGTCGCTTTGGTAGGCTCATAATCTTCATAAAAAGCATCTACTTTTCCAATCAAACTGTTTAGTTCAGATAAAATCCAGCGATCCAATTCGGAGCGTTCGTCAAGGGGAATGGGGGCTTCTTCATTTTTAAAATCGTCTATATTGGCATAGAGGCTGAAGAAGGAATAGGTGTTGTGTAAGGTGCCAAAAAACTTGCGTTGTGCCTCACCTATACCGTCTAAGTCAAATTTGAGGTTGTCCCAGGGGTTGGCGTTTGAAATCATATACCAACGGGTGGCATCTGCTCCGTATTGGTCAATGGTTTCGAAGGGGTCTACTGCATTACCCAAGCGTTTGGACATCTTCTGTCCGCTTTTGTCCAGAACCAACCCATTGGAAACCACATTTTTGTAGGAAATAGAATCAAAAACCAGTGTGCTGATGGCATGTAGAGTGTAGAACCACCCACGGGTTTGGTCTACTCCCTCAGCGATATAGTCGGCAGGGAAGGCTGAACCTTGATCAATTTTGTCTTTATTTTCGAACGGATAGTGCCATTGGGCATAGGGCATGGAGCCAGAGTCAAACCAAACATCGATCAAGTCTTTTTCGCGTTGCATGGGAGTCCCTTTGGACGAAGTCAGTACAATCTCATCGACAATGTGTTTGTGGAGGTCTATTTTATCGTAATTCGCTTCACTCATATCACCCACTACAAAATTGGCCAGTGGATTTTCACTCATATGACCACTTTGGATGGATTTTTCAATTTCTTCGTACAACTGGGCTACCGATCCAATTACTTTTGTTTGTTCACCTTCCTCTGTCCTCCATACGGGGAGTGGAATGCCCCAAAATCGTGACCTTGAAAGGTTCCAGTCGTTGGCGTTGGCCAGCCAGTTGCCAAACCTACCTTCGCCTGTGGCTTTGGGTTTCCAGTTGATTTCTTGATTCAAGGCTGTGAGTCGATCCCTGACCTTTGTGATTTTGATAAACCATGAGTCGAGGGGGTAGTAAAGAATGGGCTTGTCTGTCCTCCAGCAGTTGGGATAGGAGTGAACGTATTTTTCGACTTTAAATGCGGCATTCTCTTCTTTGAGTCGGATGGCGATTTGTACATCGCAGGATTTGTCGGGAGCCTTGCCTTCTTCATAGTAATCGTTTTTGACGTATTGTCCGGCCAAACTTCCCATTTCCGGTCTGAACTTACCCTGTAAATCGACCAGAGGAACTTTGTTGTTGTTTTCGTCCAAAATGAGAAGTGGAGGAACTTCGGGAGTTGCTTCTTTGGCCACTTTGGCATCATCGGCACCAAAAGTCGGTGCGGTATGAACGATTCCTGTACCGTCTTCTGTGGTTACAAAATCCCCCAAAATCACTCGATAGGCATTTTCAGGATGATCTATTGGTTCTGGAGCTTCCTGCCATATTTTTTCATAGCGAATGTCTAGGAGTTCCTTTCCTTTGATTTCTTTTTCAAGGAAAAAAGGTATTTTTTTTGCTCCTTCCGCAGGGTTTTCCAATGCCGATAGGGAATCTACTGCTTCATATTTTCCGGAAAATTGTTTGCCTACTAGGGCTTTGGCCAAAATTACCCGAATGGGTTGAAAAGTATATTGGTTGAAAGCATGTACCACAACATAGTCGATTTTTGGCCCTACGGTCAATGCAGTATTGGAAGGCAGTGTCCACGGGGTAGTGGTCCATGCCAAAAAGTACAAGGGGGTATTTCCCTTTAGGGATTCGGGTAAGGAATCCTCCTTAGCTTTGAACTGTGCTGTTACGGTAGTATCACTGACGTCCTGATAGGTACCGGGTTGGTTTAGCTCATGTGAACTCAGTCCCGTTCCTGCCTTGGGGGAGTAGGGTTGAATGGTATAACCCTTGTACAAAAGTCCTTTTTCATGAATCTGTTTGATGAGCCACCAGACGGTTTCCATGTATTTAGAAGTATAGGTCACATAGGGGTTGTCCATGTCAACCCAATAGCCCATTTTCTGTGTCAATCGGTTCCAAACATGGGTGTATTTCATCACCGCTTCCTTACATGCGTTATTGTATTCCTCTACTGAAATGGATTTTCCAATGGCATCTTTTGTAATGCCCAACGCCTTTTCAACGCCAAGTTCAACTGGAAGTCCGTGGGTGTCCCAGCCTGCTTTTCGATTAACCTGAAAGCCCTTTTGAGTTTTGTAGCGGCAAAAAATATCTTTGATGGTTCGCGCCATGACGTGGTGAATACCCGGCATTCCATTGGCCGAAGGCGGGCCCTCATAAAAAATATAAGGGGGACGATTTTCTCTTTCGGAGATGCTTTTTTCAAAAATCTCCTCCTCCTCCCAGAAGCTGAGTATTTCAGAGGTAATTGCGGGTAAATCCAGTCCTGTGTACTCCTTAAAAACCATGTCAGGCGGCGTTTATTAAAGTTGCGAAATTAAGGATTTTAGGCAAAAAAAAAGGATTTTAGATTTTAACCTTCATTCCTAACTGTAAACTCCTTCCCTCTGCAGAGATACCCGAGGCAAAAGTTCTGTAATGCAGATCAAAAATATTCTTGAGTCCCACATTTAAAATGATGTTTTTTCGAAACTGATATTGGGACAAAACAGACCAAATATTCCAAGAAGGCATGCCGTAATATTTATACGCATCTTCACTGGCGTTGGGATTGACTACAGGGGTTTCGTTCAATCCGTCTTCACCTCCCCAACTGTAATCATTGGGGTGTTTTCGTTCACTGAACTTCCAAATAAGTAAAGTTTTCCAATTTTTCACTTCATGAGAAAGTGTAAAGGTTCCGAATAAGGGAGCGATAGAAGGCATTGGGCCATAATCGGGGTTTAGGTCTGCGGTGGTGTAGGTTATTCCACCCATGATTTCGAATGAATCACTGAGCAACCATTTTCCCTGAAGGGAACCACCATAGATAAAGCGGTTTCCTAAATTTTTATTGGCTTGGGTATATACTTCTTCCCCATTGTACATAATGGTGTTTTCATCGGGGGTAGTCGTGTCGGAAAAAACGATAAAATCCGACCTTACGATGTGTCGAGAAACCAAAGTGGCAAAGGCCCTTAGGTCGATAAAATTGATTTTGTTGGAAGCGGTATATTTGATTCCAGATTCTAATGTATAGGCGTATTCCGGTTTTAAAAAGGAATTGGGGACCAACAGAATTCCATTGCTCTCTCTGATTTTTCCGATGTCATCAATATTGGGGTTTCTGAATCCACTGGAAATTAGATTGTTGATTTGCCATTTTTCGTTGGGCCGGTAGGTCATGGCCAAAGTATATGTCAATGCTTCAGATTGCAAATCGACTGAAGACAGTAGTTTGTCCACCTGAGCAGAGTCATTCCATCGAGCAATGATCTTTGATCCGGTCAGTCTCAGCCCTCCATTAATTGTAAAACGATCGTTAAGCCTATTGATCCAATTCAAGTAACCCGCAAAACTGGAGGCACTACTGCCATCACTGGGGTAGCGGGAGGGGATCATGGTTCGGTTGGTGTAATCGACGATATTCTCCAAATCGAGAACCAAGTCTAAGGAATAGCCGTGAGATCGAATTTTGTTATAGGTCCACTCCAGACCATAGGACAAGGAATGGCCTTGAGCGATATTTCCATAAAAATCAGCATTAATGCTGTAAACATCAACTTTTTCAATTTGATGGGAACGGGTAAGGCTTTCAAATTTTCGGTTGACCCGAGACTCTTCCACATTTTGATAGGCAGCTGTAAGTGTCCCTTTTTTTAACCAATTTTTACCCAAGAAAAATTTGAGCTGTGGGGAGAGAAAAAATCTCTTTTGGGGTCCGTAATACCATTCGCTAAAGCGCAGACTGCCATTGCGTTCCTCCACTAATTTATCGTATCGATCAATGTCGGAAGATTCGGAATACTGGAGGTTTATATTTAAAAGCATGTCGCTGGGAAGGCGAACAAGGAATTTTTGAAAAATATCGAATTGGTCGTAGCCTGTATTTTTTTGAATGTTAGGACAAGAATTGGTCGTGGGGGTTTCATTGTATTCATGTCTGCTGTTGTGGGAGTAATAAGGAGTCAATCCCCATTTGGGAAAACCGTGATCTCTTTTTTCACCGATTCTGATGTTGCCAAAATTAGAATAACTCACACTGGTAAGACTTCCCCAATTTTTATAACTCAATGCGGTATTGGCATTGTTTATAAAAGACAGATTGGCGTAATTGAAGGTGGATGAAAATTTGGATTTTACCGGGGTATTAGTATTCAACTGGGGAGATTTGGTGTAGTAGTGGATAACCCCTCCTAAGGCATCGGAACCATAACCTACAGAGGAAGACCCTAAAGTGACTTCCACCCTTTCAATGTTGTGGGGGTCGATGGTAATAGCGTTTTGTAAATGACCGGATCTGTAGATTGCGTTGTTCATTCTAACGCCATCGACCACGATCAAGACCCGATTGGCTTCAAAGCCTCTTAGAACAGGACTTCCCCCTCCTCCTTGAGATTTTTGAATCCTAATGTTAGGATTGATTTCCAAAAGGTCTGCTCCGGTGGCCACTGCACCGATTTCAATCTCCTTTTGAGAGATAATTCCAACTTGTTCAGCGATTTTATCTCTGGTCGCTTGGGAACGGGCTACAGAAAGTACCACTTCTTCTAAAACTTCATCTTCGGAAGTCAATGGAATTGCTTTTTTGCCTTGCAAAATTTCAAGAATTGAAATCGTCAGAGGCTGATATCCCAGCAGACTAAAGTTGATTTGCCCCTCGCGAGGAAAGTCATCAAGTACAGCTTTTCCTATTGCATTGGTCAGTAGATTATGATTCCCGTTTTCTGAAAAAATAACCACATTCTCCAAAGGCTCGCCAGTCACACTGTCTTCTACCCAAACCTCTTGTCCACAAAGACTGTGGAAGCTAAAAAAGGAAGCCATTAGCAAGAGAAAACAATTCTTAGCGAAAGATTTCATGGAGTATATCTACTGATTTTATTTTTCCGAAACCCTGTAAATGTAAATTAAAATAATCTATCAATACGCTTAATACCTTTGTTCTGAGTGAATTGGGGATTGTTAATTCATTCAACGCCTCAAAATTAGTGCCAAGTAATTGTTTCAATGCAACGACCAGATCTCCTCCGATGAGGTATTTAGAGGGAGATGAGCTGCAAAAACAGCCACTTTCCAAATCAAAAAAATCCTTTTTCAAATCGGATTGATTGGGATAGAAGCCGAGATGTTGACTGAGATCCATCATAAACTTTAAATGAAAAAGGGGAGAAAACCCTTTTTCTTCCAATTGAATAACGTTTTTTTGGATAAAATGGTATAGTGTTGAATTGGGCGCACCCTCCTCGCTAATGACGCGTGTCATTACTTCGGATAAAAACAGGGCTACAGCATTTTTTTTGATGTCCGATGGAATTTCAATCAAAGGAAAACGGATTCGGGCCTCTTTGATAAAATGAAGCCCTTCTCTGTTTTGGTTTTTTACTTGTGTAATAAGGTTGATGATGCTGAGGGGTTGAAACAGCGACTTTTTCAGGGCACCTTTTTTGGAGGACAGTATGCCTTTGAGCATAAAAGATTTTAGACCGAGTTCTTTGCAGTAGCAACGCGCAATTAGGCTTGAATCACCGTATTTGAGTGTACTTATAACAACGGCATCGGTTTCAATCAACATGTTTTAAACCACTCCTTGAGCAAGCATGGCATCGGCTACTTTTACAAAACCAGCAATGTTGGCTCCTTTTACATAATTGACATAGCCATCTTCTTTACCAAAATCCATACAAGATTGATGAATTTCGGCCATGATGGATTGTAGTTTGGCATCTACTTCTTCTCTGGACCAATTGTATCTCAGAGAGTTTTGAGCCATTTCTAATCCTGAAACAGCCACCCCACCTGCATTGGAAGCTTTACCCGGTGCATAAAGTATTTTATGATTGGTAAATTGGTGAATGGCCTCTGGAGTAGAGGGCATATTGGCACCTTCGCCAACACAAACACAGCCATTGCTGATTAATAAAGCGGCGTCTTTTTCGTTCAATTCATTTTGGGTAGCACAGGGCAGGGCTACCTCACAGGCAACCTCCCACGGGGTTTTACCGGCAACGAACTTTGCTTTGGGGTATTTTCCGATATAGTCGCTGATACGGGCTCTTTTGATGTTTTTGAGCTCCATCACATGGGCTAATTTTTCTTCGTCTATGCCTTCTGCATCGTATATGTATCCCGAAGAATCCGACATGGTCAATACTTTACCTCCCAATTGAATGGCCTTCTCAGCAGCGTATTGGGCAACATTTCCACTTCCAGAGATCACTACTTTTTTGCCCTCTAGGCCTGCTCCATTGTGTTCCATCATCTTTTGTACAAAATAAACCACCCCATAGCCTGTGGCCTCGGGTCTGATCAGCGAACCTCCCCAGGAAATACCTTTTCCGGTCAAAACCCCTGTAAATTCGTTTTTTAATCTTTTGTATTGTCCAAACATATAGCCAATCTCTCTGCTTCCTACCCCGATATCTCCTGCAGGAATGTCCCGGTTTGGGCCGATGTGACGGAACAACTCTGTCATAAAACTTTGGCAAAAACGCATCACTTCTGTATCAGTCCTTCCTTTGGGGTTAAAATCTGAACCTCCTTTTCCTCCACCCATTGGAAGTGTGGTCAAGCTATTTTTAAAGATTTGTTCAAAAGCCAAAAACTTCAGTACACTCAAGTTCACACTGGGGTGAAAACGCAAGCCTCCCTTGTAGGGGCCAATGGCAGAATTCATTTCTATTCTATAGCCGCGGTTAACCTGAATTTCCTCTTGGTCATCGATCCAAGCAACTCTAAAGGAGACTACACGTTCGGGTTCTACCATACGCATCAAAATGTTTTGGCCGTAGTAGACATCATTTTTAACGATATAAGGGATAACCGTTTCGGCAACTTCAGTTACTGCCTGCATAAACTCAGGCTCATTTTGATTTCTTTTGTTGACTTCAGCCAGAAAATCGTTGATTACTTTATCCATAGGATTGATTTTTGATCAACTAAATTTACATTTTTATAATGGAAGTGGATTCAAATTTTAACCAAAAAGCGCTGTGATCAAAGCTTCAATTTTGGAAACGGCCAATACCTTGATGGATTCATTTTGTTTACCAATTTTAGCAAACTTAGAGATGACAATGGTTTCGAACCCCAGTTTTGATGCTTCCTGTATGCGTTGTTCTGTTTTCGGTACGGGCCTGATTTCGCCCGACAATCCCACCTCTGCTGCGAAGCAAAAGTTTTCGGAAACATCTAGGTCGTGATAACTGGATAATATGGCAACGATGACTGCCAAATCAATGGCCGGATCGGCGATAGAAATCCCTCCCGTAATATTGATAAAAACATCTTTGGCGCCCAGGGCAAAACCCGCTCTTTTTTCCAAAACAGCCAAAAGCATATTGAGTCTTTTGGCATTGTAACCGGAAGTGGTCCTTTGAGGAGTGCCATAGACAGCAGTGCTCACTAGGGCTTGAATTTCAATCATTAAAGGGCGGATCCCTTCAATGGTTGCCGCGATGGCATGTCCACTTAACTTTTCATCTTTTTCCGAAATCAAAAGTTCACTGGGATTACTCACCGCCCTTAAACCTTTGGATTGCATTTCATAAATTCCAATCTCCGAAGTTGCCCCAAAGCGATTTTTTTGGGTTCTCAAGATTCGGTAGATGTGATTGCGGTCTCCCTCGAAATGCAACACCACATCCACCATATGCTCCAATATCTTGGGCCCGGCAATATGACCATCTTTGGTGATGTGACCCACCAAAAATACTGGTACATGAGTCTCCTTGGCAAATTTGATGAATTCTGCAGTACATTCTTTGATTTGAGAAACACTTCCAGGACTGCTGTCGATATAATCGGTGTGTAAAGTTTGTACAGAATCAATAACCACCAACTCAGGGGCCAAATTTTCAATTTGTGAGAAGATATTTTGGGTCTTTGTTTCACTCAGCACATAACATTGATCTGAAGAGGCATCCATTCGGTCGGAGCGAATCTTGATTTGACGCTGGCTTTCTTCTCCGGAGACATAAAGGACCTTGCAACCCAGGGTCATGGCAATTTGCAACAAGAGTGTAGACTTCCCAATTCCGGGCTCTCCTCCCAAAAGCATGAGCGCTCCGGGAATGATTCCACCCCCCAACACGCGATTCAATTCAGCATCTCCAGTGTTTATTCTTGACTCCGAGGAAATTTCAATCTGATTGATTTTAAGGGGCTTTGAAATTTTGCCGGCTTTATTTTTACTTTTCCAATTTTTTTTGTCTGGCTTTTCCACCACCTCTTCTGTCAGGGTATTCCATTGTTTACAGGAGTTGCACTGGCCTTGCCATTGTGCGTGTTGCGTCCCGCAGCTTTTACAAAAGAAAGAGGTTTTGACTATACTCATAACGACAATAGGAAAAAACGAGTTTTATTTTTGGCGATTGACCAAAGGTAAAGCAAAAAATGCCATGGCGCCAAAAGTCACCACCATAAGCGTCTGACATGTCCAAATGATCCATCCAAAAGCCAGGCTGGATTCTTTAGAAATCCCATATGCAATCAATACCAAAGAAACTGAGTAGGGATAGATCCCTATACCTCCATTGGTTGCAGAAATGGATAATCCCCCCATGACAAAAGCAGGGATCATTGCATTCATTCCCAAATTTACCGTTTCAGGAATGGAAAACTTGATGATCCAAAACATCAATACGTACATGGTCCAAATAAAAATGGTGTGAGCAACAAAAAGCCCTTTGTTTTTCATGTATTTGATGGAAATCATTCCCTCCCAGATCCCCTGAAAGAATTGTTTGACTTTCTCCGTAATGGGGTGGGTAGATTGATGGATTAACTTTTGAAATAAGATGAATATTGTCGTTAAAATGATAAGGCTGACTCCTGTTTGAAAGAAGTTCAAATCTTTAAGGTTTAGATAATCGGCAATCAGATCATATTGCAATCCCAATGCCAGAAGGATGCAAATCATCAATAATGCAAGGTCGACCACTCGTTCTGCAATGACAGTACCGAAGCCTTTTTGAAAAGGAATATTTTCATAGCGATCCATGGCCGTAGCTCGGAGTAATTCTCCCGAACGGGGAATGCCCAGATTTGAGAAATAACCGATTAATACAGCCAGAATAGAATTGATTGTTTTGGGGCGATAACCTAGAGGTGCCAACAGGTATTGCCAGCGCACGGCTCTGGAAATATGACTTAATATTCCAAAAAAAGCAGAAAGGAACACAAAACGATAGTCCGCATTTTGGATGTATTTGACAATATTGCTTCGGTCTTCGGGGGTTGTATTTCTATAGCTCAGATAAATAAAAAATATCCCAATCGCCAAAGGGATTATTTTTTTTGAAAGTGAAAGGACTTTCTTCAATATTTTAATTTAGACGGTTGGTGTTTTCGTCAGGAAAAATAATGGTAGGCTTAAAATTTTTGGCCGCTTCAAATTCCATTTGCGCATATCCAACAATGATGATAATGTCTCCTTTTTGAGCTTTTCTTGCGGCAGGACCATTAAGGGTTACCTCTCCACTTGCTCTTTTTCCTTCGATAATGTAGGTTTCTAGTCGTTCACCATTATTGATGTTTACTACTTGTACTTTTTCGCCCACTACAAAATTAGCAGCATCGATCAAGTCTCTGTCTATGGTAATGCTTCCGATATAGCTCAAGTCGGCATCGGTAACCTTGACCCTGTGAATTTTCGATTTTATAACTTCTATTAACACGCGGCAAATTTAGTGATTTAAGACATATCCAAATTGTCTATTAACCTTATTTTTCCCAAATGGGCTGCGATAAACCCCCGACCTCGATCAACAGTCTCCTCCAAATGAATTTCTATTAATGTTTCTGGATCCGCAATTTTAAAATAATCTAAGGTCAACTCATGGTGTTTTTCGAATAAACCGGCGACCATGTTTTTGAGGGTTCCATAGGGTGTTTTTTTGGCGTTAGACTTAGCAAGTTGCAATGCCTCGAACAATTTTGAGGCCAATTTCCGTTGATCGTCAGACAACAAGCTGTTCCGGGAACTGATAGCAAGTCCATTGCTTTCTCTTATGATGGGGCATCCAATGATCTTGGTTTGCAGCTTTAGGGATTGGACGACATGCTCTATAATCAGCAGTTGTTGAAAATCTTTTTCTCCAAAATAGGCGTGATCTGGGGAGAATGTTTTGAGAAAATGGGCCACCACTGTTGCCACACCTTGGAAATGCCCTGATCTTTTTTCACCTTCCATGACCTCATCTAATCCCGCCAAGTCAAAGGATTTTGATTCCACTATATTACCATATATATCATCTACTTTGGGAACGTATACCAAGACCTTTTCACTGATTCCTTTAATCAAACGCAAGTCTGCATCAATGTTGACAGGGTAATGCTCCAGATCGTTTTTGTCATCGAATTGGGTAGGATTGATGAAAATACTGATCAAAACGCTTTGATTTTCTTTGACAGCCCTTTCAATCAATGACAAGTGTCCGGGGTGAAGAGCGCCCATGGTGGGAACCATCCCAAGTGGTCGAGTTTTATTGGATAAATGCTCAACCAAGGATTGGGAAGTGTTGAAAACCTTCATTTAGTAAAATATTAACAGGTGTAAAGATACAGAATTCAGCATATTCCGTTTAATTTTCGTAATTTCGCAAAACTTTACCTCCTTGATTATTTAAAGAGTTTATGAAAGACAAAAAGGTTCTGAATATCTCGTCCGAAGTGGTGCCATACCTTCCACAAACCAATCAGGCGATCAATTCATTTAAAATTCCTAAAAGCATCAATGATCATGGAGGTCAAACTAGGATTTTTATGCCTCGATATGGTCTAATCAACGAAAGAAGACATCAGCTACATGAGGTAATTCGACTTTCAGGAATGAATTTAGTGATCAACGACGTTGATATGCCTTTGATCATTAAGGTAGCTTCCATTCCAAAAGAGAGAATGCAGGTCTATTTTATTGATAATGAAGAATATTTCAAAAGACGGGCTGTATTAATAGATGAAAATCAAAAACTTTTTTCAGACAATGATGAAAGGATGATTTTCTTTACTAAAGGGGTCATCGAAACCGTCAAAAAATTGAATTGGTCTCCAGATATAATTCATTTACACGGGTGGTTTACCTGTCTTTTTCCGCTCTATCTCAACACCTATTACAAAGATGAGCCCATCTTTACCCAAAGCAAAATCGTAACTTCTGTTTATGCTCAAGATTTTGATGGAGTTCTTTCTGATCAATTTCATAAGAAAGTGGCTTTTGATGGTATCTCGGATGAATTGATCGAACCCCTTAAAAATGCAAGTTTTGAGAATTTAGAGCAATTGAGCTTAAACTTTTCAGATGGCTATGTTATTGCCGATGGCGAAACTCCGAAGTCCATTGAAAAATACTCTAAGGATAAACAAATCCCGGGACTCCATTACCAAGAATCTCAAAATGAGGATGCGCTAGTTCAATTCTACACTAACCATATTTTATAACAACGGATGTTTTTTTTGAGGATGTTCATCAACCGTGTGACTGTTCTTGTGGCATTGTCCCTGACGGTTTTTTCATGTGATAAGGAATACCACGCTGCAGGATCTGAACTTTTACTTTCTACGGCCCTTGAGTCAAAATCATTTAATGCTCCCATCTACTCCTACCAGAGTAAGGTAAATTATTTTCAAACCGATGGTCTTCCCTTGGCGCAACTCGGTAAAATTCGCCTTCCTGCTATGGGGACTACCGAGGCCAACATCACTGCCAGGCTTTCGGTAAGCCAAAACCCCGTTTTTGGCAAATACACTCAAAAGAGAGAAGATGAAGGAGACGAAGACAATGTTGCTGTAATTGAGGAAAAAGAAACCATTACTGAGGTCTATCTCGAAATCCCTTTTTTTAACAATACCGACGATAGGGACGGTGATGGTGTGATTGATGTTTTGGATCTTGACCCCGATGATCGAGATAGCGACACCGACGGTGACGGCATGAGTGATTATACAGAAAGTACCAACAACCTCAACCCTTTGAGTGATGATAGTGACGGGGATGGTATTTTGGACGACGTTGATCAAGACAACAAGACCTATGATCACGAAAATAAAATCTATGAAATCGATTCCATCTATGGAAACCGCAAAGCCCGTTTTGATCTAAAAGTTTATGAACTCAAATATTACTTATCCCAATATGATCCCGCCACTGATTTTGAGAAAAATTCAAAATTCTTTTCCAATACGGATTATTTTGAAAGTGGGTTTTTTGGAGAAACCCTCCACGATGGCCCTTATCAACTCAATTTTGAAGAGCTGCGATTCAATTATGAAGAAGACGATCCCGACACCGAAGATGTTGACGAACGCGAAACTGTAGAAACCCGCCTAACCCCCAGAATTAGAGTACCTTTGAACAAATCCTTTTTTCAGAAAAAAATATTGGATCAAGAAGGTGAAACGGTTTTTTCTAATGAAGATAATTTCTCTAAACACCTGAGAGGTCTTATAATCAAGGCCGACATTTTTGATGACGACTTATACATGCTATTGGACATGACTAATTCCAGAATCAGAATTGAATATGAGTATGATCAAGTGGACACCAATGGCACCGAAGACGATACTTCTGACGATGTCACAGAAAAGAAGTCAAAAACTTTTATCATCAGTTTTGGGTTGAATTTCAGTACCATTAAATACACAAACTCAAATGCCCAGATTGATCAAGAAATTCTTGCTGGTCAGGATGATAAGCCTTCGCAGCGCATCTACCTCAGTGGAAATGGGTTGTTTTCCACATTGAGATTATTTGAAGAAGACGGGCAGGGAGACCAATTATTGGAAGATATAAGGAACAATCAATGGGTGATCAATGAGGCGAATTTGGTATTGTATATAGATCAAGATCAATACAATCCACTCGACCCATCTCAATTTCCCGATCGACTCTATTTGTACAAGTACGATTATGGAATTCCTATTACCGATTTCAGCATTGATAATACGGTAAACAACACGGTCAAGAACAGGGACAAATACATCTATGGAGGAATTTTAGAGCTGGATGATGCCGATAAGCCATATCGTTACAAATTTAGAATTACGGATCATGTCAATCGTCTAATTACAGACGACTCTACTAATGTCAGGCTTGGACTGGTTCCTTCCAATGGGCTTAATTTCATCGGTTCAAAAAGTGCAGAAACCGTTGACCAGGATCTTATCAATTACCCGGCCACAGCAATTCTAAACCCAAGGGGGGTTATTCTCCACGGCTCTGAAAGTAAAGATCCCACCAAAGGAGGGCTGAAGCTAGAGATTTTCTACACCGAGTACTAGTTTAAAGAATCCCGAGTCCAACAAGGAACAATAGAAAATTACAATCACATTTCATTTTATAATTATTAAAAACTATTTACAGAAAAATAGATGAATTTTTTCACGTATTTATACGATATAAAAAACATTAATATAAGGAAAAACTATTATAAATATTTTATCGATAGTATTTGCCTGATATACAATAGGCCTACACAACTCATTGTGATACTCAGGGCGATTTTCCACCCCCACAGCACCTCGCCACATAGAAAAATACTTGCCCACCAAAAAAGAAATAAGACGAGTCCCGAACTCATTTTTATGGAACTGTAGAAAACCACATCTTTAAATAGCCCTAGTATTTTTTTAATTGCCAGTAACGGAGGCAGATTGGGTAGGGAAAATAAATGGATCAACAGCTTATGCCATTTTTGTTTTTTCACCTTTTTTTTAGGAGCTAAACTTTGTTCTTCAATTCCCCTTTTTAGCTCTTGGAAAGACTTCTTGGTATTTGCACTGTGAATCAATTTTTTTCGATTTTCATAATGCTCATCTTTCTCTGGAAGCCACATGCATTTTTTCATGCTCTCCACTAAGGCTGACCTGATGGTGTTGATCCGCTCGGGTTTTTTGCCTGATGCTTTGATGAAGGGCTTTACTGATATTGCCTCTCCAAAAACCAAATGCAGATCACAAAATGGATTTCTGTGGTGGCCGTAATTAATCCCTACCGGAACTATGTAAATTGGGTTTTCGCACTTTTCCTGTGCTTCATAGACCAATCGACTGCTTCCTTTTGATAATGGTTGAAGATAAAATTCGTCATGGTGTGTAGCCTCTGAAAACATCATAATCCACTGATTTTTTGAAAGTATATTCCTGCACTGGTCAAAAATAGCTTCATTTTTTTTCAGGTTGGTATAGCCATTTCTAATTCTGTACACTGGAAGCATTTTTAGGGCATCCATAAACCATTGAAGAGTCCCGCCAAAAACATCACTCCGGGTCAATGATGTGACGGGTCTTTCTATATTGCACCCTATCAATAGTGGATCCAAAAAAGCCCCTTGGTGATTGGGTGAAAACAAAACCCCTCCATCTTTGGGGATATTCTCTAGACCATAGATTTTGGCCTTCCTGAAATAGCAATTGGTGGTAAATCGGATGGTATATTTTATGAAATAATAAAAGAGCTTCTTCATTAACTAAAAAGAGGATATTTTTTCTAATTTGGCCATTAGATTTCACCTTTTCAACATTACAATTTAGAAAAAATAAATTAAAGGTTTTAACTCCCCCTAGCTATTAAAGGTTGATTTTATTTTTTTTAATTATCTTGACTGATGGAGGAAATGGAACCCCGTTTATAAATTGTTTTTTTCCATTCCTTTAAAGACGAAATTATAAAACCATATAATAATGAGTAATAGTGAACGGTTTAGTTTTAAATTTTATGAATGGGAAAAGAAATTCCACGATCGTCCTTTTCTAAGACAACCATTTGGTGATCAATGGGAGGAATATACTTGGGCCGAGACAGGTCAAATGGCAAGAAAACTAGCTGCGGGACTCAAGTCATTGGGCCTCAGAGATGATGCACACATTGGATTGATCTCAAAAAATTGTAGAGAATGGATCATTGCCGACTTGGCCATCATGATGGCGGGCTATGTCTCTGTTCCTTTTTTCCCCTCTCTTAAGGGTGAAGAATTGAAATATTTACTGGATTTCGGTGATGTTGATCTCCTATTTGTGGGGAAAATTGAGACTTGGGATAGCATAGCAGGTCATATCCCTAAGGACTTTCCCATGATCAGATTCCCTCACTACAAGTACTGTACTGCCGTGGACAGAGGAGAAGAGTGGTTCGATTTTATCAACCGACACCAACCTTTAAAAGAGCCACATGTCCCAAAACTTTCCGATCTGTGGACCATTATATTTACCTCGGGAACTACGGGTAATCCCAAAGGAGTAGAATTGTCTTATTTGACATTGGATTCAACAAAAATCATTACCGAAGAAGTTAACCCACTAAAAGTGGATTTTTCTGGCAACAATGATTTTATCTCCTACCTCCCTCTCAACCATATTGTAGAGCGAGTGGTGGTAGAACATGTATGTATGCGTTTTGGTGGATCACTTTCTTTTGTCGAATCCATAGATAGTTTTGCCCAAAACTTAAAAGACATTCAGCCACATGTATTTTTTGCAGCCCCCAGAATATGGACCAAATTCCAATTGGGTATTTTGGCAAAAGTGCCCCAAAAAAAATTAGATCTCCTGCTCAAAATCCCTCTGGTTTCCGGCTTGATCAAAAAGAAGCTAAAAAAGAACCTTGGATTGACTCGTGCCAGGTCTACTGTTTCCGGCTCTGCACCCATACCGGTTACTCAGATCGAATGGTTTAGCAAAATTGGCATGTATATTACCAACGGTTATGGGATGACTGAAAACTGCGCCATTTGTACCCAAGTAGATGGGCGAGATTTCGGAAAATTAGATTCTGTAGGAAAACCCCAGTGTGGAGTTGAAGTCAAAATAGATCCAAAAACCGAGGAAGTTCTTATGCGAGGCCCTTATGTCATGGATGGATATTACAAAAATGAAAAAATGACAAAAGCCACTCTTGTAGATGGTTGGCTCCACACAGGAGATAAAGGCTATTTGGATGAGGACAATTATTTGTACATCACAGGAAGGGTTGTCGATAGTTTTAAAACTTCTAAAGGAAAATTCATCGAGCCTCTTAGCCTAGAAAATTATTTTTGTACCCTTAAAGAATTGGAAGAAGTGTGTATCACAGGTTTGGGATTACCCCAACCCATCGCCTTGGCTCAATTATCAGAAATAGGCAAAGCACTGCCCAAAGAGGAACTCATTAGTTTTTTGGATGAAAAATTGGCAGAGATTAATGCCGACTTGGAAAACTATAAAAAAATCTCTACTCTAATTTTGGTTA
>CALKCR010000006.1:0-4784 GCA_938082715.1 uncultured Flavobacteriaceae bacterium
CTGCGGGTTCATGTGGTGGTTCGAGAGAGAGAGGAGGAGGCCCGTGAATATGCAGAAAGTATCATTTCAAAACTTGATTTGGAGGCAGGTCAAGAATTGAGGGAACGTGCTTTGGATGCAAAATCTTATGGGGTAAGTCGTCAAAAACAAATGAGGGGGCAATCCTCTGCAAACGGCTATGTAGAACCTCATTTATGGACGGGGATCGGAAAGGCCCGCTCCGGATGTGGTGCTGCACTGGTGGGCAACCCTGACCAGATCTTTGAAAAATTAAACCGTTATATGGATATGGGCATTCGATCTTTTATTTTGTCTGGCTATCCACATATCGATGAATGCAATCGTTTTGCGGAACTCGTACTGCCGAGATTAAAAACTTTTTCCATGCCGCACTTACAGGGGAAAACCACAAAAGAAGGGCCATTAACTCCCTTAGCCAATGGAATCAGAATATGATGGGTGATGTTTTTTCTTTAAAGGTTTTTGAATTATGATCGACTTACTCATAGTAGTGGCCTATTTTTTATTGGTTATGCTTGTTGCCATTTCTGGAAGACATACCAAAGAAGTGACCTCTGAAGAATACTTCTTAAGTTCCAGAAGTTTGCGATGGCCTTCTATTGCTTTTTCGACCATTGCAACCAATATTCAGGGATATCAATTTTTGGGTATGATGGGCTCTGCCTACCTCTATGGTTTGGCTCAGGCAAGTTTGGAGATCAATGCTGTTCAGGGGATCCTTTTGGCCTCTTTTATTTTTATTCCTTACTATCTGAAAGACAAGATAATTACCATCACACAGTTTATTAAAAAACGCCTGGGAAAAAGGGTAGCCTTGCTTTATTCATTGGCCAATATCTCCTTGTTTTCGACTATCACCATCGGGGCCGCACTTTTTTGGGGGGCCTACGCTGCCGATGTGGTTTTTGGAGAATATTTGTCCTCAATACACCCAGATCGACTTACAAGGATTACGCTGCTGATCCTGATTCTCGGATTGTTTTCGGCGATCTACACTTATTTTGGTGGTCTGAGTGCTGTGGTTCGGACCGACATCATCCAGTTTGTGGTTTTACTATCGGGTGGGTTGGTCGTTATGTTTATGGCGGTTCATCACTTGGGAGGCTGGTCAGCGTTGTACACAAAAACGCCACAGTTGATGCACTTGCATCTCCCCTCGAATCACGAAAAATTGCCCTGGACACATATTTTTGGACTGTTCTTATTGAATATCAATTATTGGTGTGCCAATCAATCAATTGTTCAAAGGTCTTTGGCTGCCAAGAATCTCAAACACGCTCAAATCGGACTCATGGTGGGGGGCTTGATGAAATATTTGATGGCTGTGATTATAGTGGTACCCGGTATTGCATTGGTGGGTATTTTGGGAGATAATGGACTATCGGATCCCGATATGTCTTTTCCGTACTTGGTCAACACATATTTGCCATTGGGTGCAAAAGGTTTGGTGTTGTGTGCTTTGTTTGCCTCTTTGATGAGTACGGTCGATTCAACATTCAATTCCTTGGCTACATTGTGGTCTGTTGATATTTACAAAGAATACCTGAACAAAAACGCAAATGACGCCCAAATTGTGGAAGCAGGAAGACGTTCCATTTTATTCAGTTTTGTCACCGGCGTAACAGTGGGTATATTGTTGCTTTATCTCAAGTTTTCAGATCCTAATGCTGCATTTACGCACACGTTGAATGAAGTTCGTTATTATATCAATTGCGGGATTGTGGTGGTTATTTGTGCTGCAGTTTTTTTAGTAGCTCCCCAACAAAAGGTCACATTTGCGGCATTTTTCTCCACCTTACTCTTCCAGTTTATTTTCAAATCTTTCTTCCCTGAGATGAATTATTTTGTAAGGGCCATGTGGATCATACTAATAAGTTTTTTCCTGATCGTTGTGTTTTCAAAAACACGGTTTAAAGATCCAAGAGTATTTTTTCAAACTGCATCAAAACAAATTACGGGAATAGGTTTAGGAATACTGATCTCATTGATCTTATTGCACCTTGTCTTTCATTGATAAGATTTGATGTTTTTAATCCTATCCGTTAATTATTATTAATTTTATTATTGTAAAAAAACAAAATCCATGAATGTAATGAAACAATTACTATTGACTGGAGCAGGATTTATCATATTAAATTTGGTCTCCTGTGAAAATAATAGTGCCGAACAAAACTGGTATAAGGGTAATTTACACACCCATTCTCTTTGGAGTGACGGTGATGATTTCCCCGAGATGATCATTCAATGGTATAAGGACAACGACTACCAATTCATTGCACTTTCCGATCACAATACCATTGGTGATTCAGAGTTTTGGTATGAAATAAAAGAACGGGAGCTTAAACATAAAACTTTAGAGAAATATCAAAACCGATTTGGGGATTGGGTTGAGACCAAAACAGACTCCGGAAAAACATTGGTTCGCCTTAAAACCTTTGAGGAGTTCCAATCCAAATTACAGTTGCCGGATTCATTTTTGGTCATCAAATCTGAGGAGGTCACCTCTTCTTTTGAAAAGAAACCGGTTCACATTAATGTTACCAATATAGAGGAAAAAATAGATCCCATTCGAGGAACTTCGGTATTGGATGTAATGCAGAGAACCATAGACGCTGTCCACGAGCAACGCAAAAGATTAAACATCCCCATGTTTGCCCATATAAATCACCCCAACTTTGGTTATGGCATCAGTATGGAGGATCTAAAACAATTAAATGGAGAACGCTTTTTTGAGGTTTACAATGGTCATCCTTCGGTGAACAACGAGGGTAACGATACACATGTTGATACCGAAACCATGTGGGATTTGGTCAATATTCACTACTACAAAGAGGGAAAACCACTGTTGTTTGGAATTGCCACCGACGACAGTCATCGCTATCATTCTTTTTCATCTAAAGACAGCAATACCGGCCGAGGATGGGTGATGGTAAATGCAAAAAAATTTGCTACTGAAGATTTGATATCGGCCATGGAAAACGGAGATTTTTATGCGTCTACGGGTGTCCATCTCAAAAAAATCTATACAGATCAGAATAAAATTGAAATAGCGGTTGATCCTGAAGTTGGGGTCAATTATGAAATAACTTTTTTAGGACATCAAAAGGGGGCTGAGGATGTGGTTGTGTTAAAAAAAGTTCAAGGGACTTCTGCATCATATACCTATCAAAAAGAGGATGTTTTTGTGAGGGTTAGCATCAATTCCGATGCCAAAAAAGACAATCCCATTATTGAAGATGAAACCAAAAAAGCTTGGACGCAGCCCCTTTTGGTTGATTAGGTGGTTTAAGTTCATCAACTTAATTGTTTTTAACATTAATAATATATTCTCCTGACTCGAATTCTAACACTATGAAATGTTCTGTTTGAGTATTAAAAACAATTTTGTGATCACCCTCTAAAAACTTACCATTCTTCCAGATTTTTTGGTGGTTTACTTCAATGTTGAGATGTTTGGAGGATTGAATGGGAACATGGATTTCTGAGGAAGTATTTGCTGGGATCACAGCTTTTATCTGCAGGCCTTTTTCAAGCTTATTTTTCCTTAGTTTTTTTAGTTCCACAATGATGTTACCTGCAACAGAGGGGACCACGCCCTTGCACCATTCCAGATCGGCAAGGCAGGGTTTGATCCTAAATTTTTTCCACCCGGCCAAAATGGGTTCCACACCCAAAACTTTCTCCGGAAGTAAGGCGGTAGGGCCTCCACCCCAGGCGTGAGATTTGGAATAACCCAAACTGGGTTTCCACTTTTCGTTCCAAGCACCATTAAAACCTTTTCCTTTCATTTGTTCCCCCCAGTAGGTTCGAATGTAGTCCAAGGCCCATTGACCTTCATCCTCTTTAAAAAGGGTGTTGAGCAACCAATAAGAGAAGGATTGTTCGCAAGAACGCCCTTGACTTTTAATAAAAGCTACTACTGCTGATTTTTGGTTTTCCGGGACAAGGCCATATTGCAAAGCATAGACTTGGGTTTGTTGTGAAATACGAGAGCTTTCCAAACCATCTTTATAGGCCTTTTGTTTCTCCGACCACAAATATTTTTGGACAGCGGTTTTTAAGTTTTGAGCCTTTTGATCCCATATTGCAGCCTGCTCTTGTTCTTCCATGATATTGCGGGCGATCCACGCTGCCGAATTCAGTGCGCCATAGTAAAGGCAATTGACGGCTGTATTTTCACCATCAACATCCATTTTGTAGGTGTCGGGATGATCCAAAACTACCCAGCCCGGAACTTTTCCTACAAGTCCTCTTTCCGAGGATTCATAAGTTTCAAAATACTTCAATAAGGCTTTTAAATTTGGGTATACCTGCTTGATCAATTCAGCGTCCCGATAATACGTAAAGTGCTCTTGTAACATTAAGATCCATTCGAGCTGATAGTCGGGTATATAGGTAGAGGTGGTTGGCCCCAAGTGATACCCCGTAGGATAGCGTGCGCGGATTGCTCCCTTGCTCGAATGGCGCTGAGAGAATGCCCCACTCAATATGTTGTAATCGTGAAGTAACTTAATGTTGGGATCAAAGGCATAGGCCGAGTAACGAACCATATATCGGCTATCCCCAGCGATGTACTGAGTTTGCTCTCGCCAGGGAGTATCCATCCAAGTATCGTGTGCACAAATCTGTATGGTCCATCTTCCTATTTCCCATATTTGGTTCAACTCCTCATCGGAGCAGTAAAAATACCCCCTATTTTGAACAGGGAATGACCTAAACATAGCCGATACGTCATCGATCACTAGCTCAGCATTTTCTTTTAT
>CALKCR010000007.1:0-2604 GCA_938082715.1 uncultured Flavobacteriaceae bacterium
GAAGCGCATTCGGAAAAAGTCGCCCACAACTTGGCCAAAAGAGTAATTTCTGACAACCGTCATATTGATGTTGGACTACTGGGCAGTAAAGCCATTCTAAATGCTTTAAGTGAAAACGGCCATGCCGATTTGGCCTATGAAGTGGCCACTCAAGAGGATTTCCCTTCTTGGGGCGCCTGGATCAAAGAAGGTGCCACTACCCTTTTTGAGGATTGGAAGGTGGACGAAGAACGAAAAGGGGCCATGTCCAGAAACCATATCATGTTTGGGGAAATTGGTGCTTGGTTATACAAGGCCTTGGGAGGTATCAAACCCGATCCCAAACATCCTGGTTTTAAAAATATTTTACTCGAACCTCACTTTGTAACAGGCCTGGAAAGATTCGAAGCCCAACACAACGGACCCCATGGACAGATTCACAGTAGCTGGGAAAAAAAGAATGGAAAAGTTTTTTACAATGTAGTGGTACCCCCCAACAGCAGCGCAGCCTTGATTATCAATCGTGGAAAAATCCTCAATAAAGATGGGGTTGAATTTTCAAAAAACCAAAAAGGCGCTTTTCAAGCTCAACTCCCTGCGGGAACCTACCATTTTGAAATCAAATTGTGATGGCACAATAGCGGAATTCACACCATACCATCGCGCGCCTGTTTGAAGTAGAATGGCCTGCTTGTTGCAGACAGGCCAGCGGGGATAAAATACAACTAAATACCTGACCATTCATATCATGTAAGATTTTTCGGGCAACTAATCTCAAAAAAGTAAGATAATTCAAAGAGTTGTTTTATGTACAAAACAAAATGCTTGACCAATATATTGGAAATTGTGATATGATTTTCACCTGAAAATGACCTAACTTCGAAAGGTTACCAAATTCCTAACCGAAAAAATGAAGAAAAGTTATACTAACAGGATTTTGTTAAATGTTCTGATCATTTTTCTAATTACCAATTCTTGAACAAAGGATGAATCTGTTGAGGTTAAAATTACAATTATAAAAGGTAATTTAAATCTTCAATCTCAGCAAGAAATTGATATGATGTTTAAATTCGGGTTAGAGGTAATTGAGGGGGATTTAATCATCGGATCAGAATTTGCCCAATCATTCACTATGGAGTCTGTGGGTTGGGTAATACTCACGCTTTATGATACCCTGCACCCCATGGTATCGGTGATGTTTAGGGTATAATCCCCGACAGTGAGGTTGGAAATAAGTGTTTGGGTTTGCTGATTGCTCCAACTCAAGCTATAGGGAGGCGTACCGCCGCTGATATCCGCTTTTTCCCAACCATCCTTACCGCCGTGACAAAAAACATTTTGTTGGGAAAGGCTAACTTCCAACAGGGGAGGCTCGGAAAAAGCGTAAGCTACATCCGTTTCCCTCAAAAAGTTAGGTATTGCGGTATTCACCCAACACTATGCCGTTGGCATCCTTCACATTCAGCGCATATATAGCCGAAGATAGCCCCGCCAGGGTATCGCTGACTTGCCCGACGAGAATCTCCCACTCCCCCGGCCTTATTTCTTTTTTCCAGGTATATTAGTAGGCTAAGCCGTTGTTTTGCCAGGAACCTAGTTTTACGCCGCCTTTGACCACGGCCATCAGTACGCCATCGTCGGCAGGATCGCCATAGCGGTTGCCGCTGTTACAGGAAATGGGCTTTTGGACCTGAATGGTCGCAGTCAACTGATCCAGCTGGTTGAGCTTATAATGGCGTGAAAATATCCCGCAGTCGCTGGTGGTTCCGCTCCGGTCATAGTTTCGGTCTGTTACCGTCAGGTAGTAATCTCCTGCCCATACCGCCTTTAGATTTGGAACATAAGCCCCCTGACACAGACAACTTTGATGATTGATCTGCTATTGATAAATATATTTTGGAGTCATTAAATGGCCTTTCAAAAGTGCCTACGACTTAAGAATAAAAAATCAAGTAATTTGAATTTTCTTTGTACCGGGATCTTGTATTTCGATGGATCCCGCCCATACACACATGGTTTTACTGGTTTCCAACAATGCAGGATTCTTTCCGATCTTGGTTTTTTTGGCTACGGGATTCCAGGGCATTACAGGAATAGGAATACAAGAAGAAGGGACAAATACGGGAACAGGACCCGCCATTTTCCAGTTCATAGGGTTGGCAGGTGATTTACATTGTCCAAAGGCAGGAATATTCAAAAAAGGGATCATATCCAGCTTGTTAGCGAGGGGTTTGGCCATCTTGGTGGTTGTCCTGTTCAATGGCAATATCATCATTGATTTTGGACCCGAACCAAAAGAGCATTTGATTTTTGCTCCATTACAAACACATTTCGGCATAATTACTTTTTTTAATGGCCTTTAAATTTATGGTATAACAAACTTAATAAAAGCCTTTTTAAAATTACTAAAATTTCAATAAGGATCGTTGATACCATTCCTATTGATGGCCTTCTTATGAGTAATTTCAATAATTTCAGATTTAATCATTAGCAGCTGCTCGGTTGATTGGCATGTGTTCAGTTCAATTAAAATGATTAAATTGAGTTTCATTTAAAGTATTTTCAATCCCTATTAAAGATTTTGGATACTTTAATAAAACCAACGCTAGTCTAATTTTTAAATGA
>CALKCR010000008.1:0-94693 GCA_938082715.1 uncultured Flavobacteriaceae bacterium
TCAATCAAAAGGGTTTGGTTTTATCACTCCAGATTCTGGAGAAAAGGATGTGTTTGTTCACGCTAACAATTTGATTGATAATATTTCAGATGGAGATAAGGTCAGTTTTGATTTGGAATCTACTGAAAAGGGGCCAAGCGCAATTAATGTTAGGGTTGAATAATTTTTTTAAATAAGTTAAAATTCAATCTGAGATTTTAACCCTCCCAACTAGAGGGTTTTTTTGTCTCATGTCTGAATATGTTGTTTATATTCTTAACAGTAAGAATTTCGGGAAAATTTACATCTGAATGACTTCAAATTTATTGGCCCTCTTAATTTCCCATAATTCATTGGGTAAAAAAGGTTATACATCATATTATCGACCTTGGGATGTGGTTCATGTCGACTTTTTTAAAACAAAAAATGAAGCTCTAAAAAGAGAAAAGTTTTTAAAGTCCGTAAAAGGAAGAAGCTGGATTCTTTCGAAGCCCCCACACAATTCTCAACCGGTTGAGGACTTGAATTTCGCTTTACAGTAAACATTCTAATGTTTGGATTCTTGGAGTGGGGTATCAATTCATTATTACCGTTAATGGTCTCTGATCCATAGCCCTTAATAGGCATTTCCATATTGGACTGCCCGAAAGCCAACCATACATCTCCCACCAATACATTTTCTATCGAAATGGTCTCCTTGTTACTGCTGATTGAGATGGTAAAGGGCCCTCCTGCTGCGGGAGTATTGAGTGTGGTTTTCCATTTTCCCTCCTTATCGGATTGAGTTGATTGGACAGCATTGTTCCATGAAGCATTGATTTCAACAGTTTTATTTTTCTCTGCCCAACCCCAAATATTGATCTGAGTAGATTGTTGAATCACCATATTATCTGACACCAAACGGGGAAGTCTGAGTTTATTTTGTGCTGTTATTGGTTGTCCAAAAAAGACAATGATCAATATAAGTAAAAGTGTTTTTTTTATCGATTTAAATTTTTCTTTTGGTTTTCAATTCGAAAGCTAAGCCCAACTATTTCGTAATTTTTTTGATGACAATTGAACATGACAAAACATAATAAGCTCTGAAAATGATTTAAACAACACCATGTCAAAGGAACGATTCATTATATATCTGTATTTTTGTGTGATCCAAAGTTTCAATTCATAAATTATATTGGTTAACTTAAGAAATGATGATTAAAGTTGTAAAAGATTTACACCTACAATAAACGGAAAATGAAAAAAATATATACCGTACTTCTATTGGGAAGTTTTTTAATCAATTCCGACATTGTATATGCACAGCAGAGTCCATATGATTGGCCTGAGGTGAAAAAAGAATCCAAAACTTGGACCCGTTGGTGGTGGATGGGCAGTGCGGTAGATAAAAAAAACATTAGCCAATCATTGATCGCTTTTCAAAAAGCAGGAATCGGTGGGGTAGAAATCGAACCTATCTATGGGGTAAAGGGACAAGAAGAAAACTTTATTGATTTTTTAAGTCCCAAATGGATTGATATGTTAGATCATACAGTAAGGGTGGCAGACAGCTTGCAAATGGGAGTTGATTTGACCCTGGGAACCGGTTGGCCTTGGGGGGGATCGGATGTAAGTCTGGTCGATGCTGCCAAACGTCTTTTGGTAAGGAAAGTACAGCTAAAAAAAGGAACGCTTTTTTCCGAGACGGTCTCTCCATTAAAAACCGGAGCCTTGATATATCCTGACCAACGCGACATCAGGGCGCTTGATCCAAATAAAGGGAAGCCAATACTTAAAGGGGTTTTTGCCTTTGACACCCATAACAATTTTATTGACCTGACTAATAAAATCATCAATGAAAAACTGGAATGGAAGGCCACAGACAACGACTTCGATCTGTTTTTTGTCTTTGAAGACCGAACAAGGCAAAAGGTAAAAAGAGCAGCTCCTGGAGGGGAAGGATGGGTTTTGGATCACTTTTCTCCTCGGGCATTAAAAAATTACCTTCAGCTTTTCAGCAGTGCTTTGGAAAAAACCGATGGTAAGATTCGCTCGGTTTTCAACGACAGCTATGAAGTGTACAAAGCAGACTACACCCCCAAATTTTTTCAGGTTTTTGAACGTAACCGCGGCTACGATCTCAAACCCTACATGAATCGTCTTTTGGATAGAAATGACAATCAAATCAGTAACCGAATCAGAAGTGATTACAGAGAAACATTGTCTGATTTACTGGTGGAGGGATTCAATCCTGTTTGGAATGAATGGGCGAAAAATATAGGGGTAAAAACCAAATATCAAGCCCATGGTTCCCCGGGAAATCTAATCGACCTTTATGCTTCTGCAGATATCCCTGAATGTGAAACCTTTGGATCTATGCCCTACAATATTGATGGATTTAGAAGAGTAGAAGGAAATGTTCGAGAGGGAGATGCCGATGTAGCCATGATCAAATTTTCATCTTCCGCAGCACACTTGTCAGGGAAAAACCAGGTTTCAGCCGAAACCTTTACTTGGTTAAGAGAACATTTTAGAACTGCTTTATCTCAGTGTAAACCCGAACTGGAAGATTTGTTTCTCAATGGCATAAATCACATCTTTTTACACGGATCAACCTATTCACCCGAATCAGCTCCGTGGCCGGGTTGGAAATTTTATGCCTCCGTAAATTTTAATGACACCAATCCCGTTTGGGAAGATGCGCCCGCCCTATTTGAATACATCAGTCGATCTCAGTCATTATTACAACAAGGCCGGCCCGACAATGATGTACTGGTCTATTGGCCTGTTCACGACAGTTGGGCGAAATTTAACAAAGGGAATCCTTTGGTTCAATTTGCCATTCATCGCCTAGATACCTGGTTGTCGGACACCCCCTTTTATAAAGCAACCCATCATTTACTCAAAGAAGGCTATAGCATTGATTACATTTCAGATCATTTTTTGGAAAAAGTCAATGTTAAAAATGGGGTCATTCAACTGCCCGGAGGAAACTACCGATCAATCGTCGTTCCTCCTACCCGACACATGCCTCTCAAAACTTTGAAAAAATTGGTTGCCTTACGAAAAATGGGAGCATCGGTTGTCTTTTTGGGAACGCCCCAAAGTGTTCCCGGTTTTTTCGAGTATCAAAAAAGAGAACAGTTACTTAAAGCCTTTGCCGAAGAAAAAATCAATAAAGTTTATTCCCTCAATGAAATGGAAATTTCGCTAAAGAAAGCGGGGGTAATCAAAGAAGAATTGGTCAAAGAAGGGCTTAAATTCATCCGCAGGGAACACAGGGGCGAAAAGGTTTACTATGTGGTCAATCATACCCCTAAAAAAATCGAGGGATTTGTCTCCTTAGGTGTTCCTGCTAAAGAGGTTTTGATCTTGGACCCACTGACCGGAAAAACAGGCAAAGCCATAACGGAGCATCAATCAGAGATCACCAAGGTAAAACTTTCCCTCCCCTCGGGAGCAAGCCTCTTCCTTAAAACTTTTGGCAGGATCAACGCACCAAAATGGGAATACTACAAGCTGTCAAAAAACTCCTACAAGATCCTCGGTAACTGGGATTTTAAATTGATCAAAGGAGGGCCGGATACTGACTTTTCAAAAAAAATCGATCGGTTGACCTCCTGGACCCAATGGAGTAAAAAAATGGAAGCCTTTTCGGGTACTGCCCAATACGAAATCAAATTCAAAAGGCCATCAGACCATAAAGGCCCCTGGCTTTTGGAATTGGGAGATGTTCGGGAAAGTGCAAAAATTTGGTTAAATGACCAGTTTATCGGCACACTTTGGTCCAATCCCTATCAGCTTACCATTAAAAGTTTGAAAAAGGGGAAAAACACCCTTCGCATTCAAGTGACCAACTTGGGAGCTAATCGCATCAAAGCAAAGGAGGCTAGTGGTCAAGAATGGAAAACCTTTTATAACATCAATATGGTAGGACTCGATTATCAACCTTTTGACACCTCAAAATGGGAGGTTTTGCAATCCGGACTTATAGAAGACCCGCTATTGAAACCCTTAGAGGTTTCTAAATAGATATCATTTACTAATTAGACGGGGCACTACATGATACTAAATTTTTCTAAATTGACTAAGTTTAAAAAAAATCACTTATGAATCTTAGTCGTATACTGCTCATAACTTTATGGGGTTTACTCTTTTTCTCTTGCGGTAGTCCAACACATCAAAAGGATGAAGAAAAAAAACCACCCAATATCATTTTTATTCTTTCCGATGACCAGGCATGGGGAGATTATGGTTTTATGGATCATCCTCATATCCAAACCCCACATATTGACCAATTGGCAAAAGAATCGGCTACTTATACCAGAGGGTATGTGACTAGCCCGCTCTGTGGGCCCTCTTTGGCGAGCATCATCACAGGTAAATATGCTTTTCAACACGGACAAACAGGAAATGATGCAGGGGACTCCCAACGCGAACCGAGTATGTGGATCAAAGGGGATTACAAAGATGCTCAAAAGAAAAAATCAACCAACTATCTTTTTAGTAAGGAGCGAAATAAACAATTTGATGTGATCAAAGCCAAATTTTACAAGAATAAGCTTTTGACAGATCACCTCTCAGACAAAGGTTACCGCTCTTTCCAATCCGGAAAATGGTGGCAGGGATCATGGAAGGAAGGTAAGTTTGATGATGGAATGACCCACGGTGATTACAAAAGATACGGAAGACATGGTGATGAAGGGTTGAAAATCGGCCGTGAAGGATTGGATCCCATCTTCAACTTTATCGATCAAACTCAAAAAGACAATGTCCCTTTTTTTGTTTGGTATGCGCCTTTTTTACCCCATACTCCTCATAACCCTCCAAAGGAACTGTTGAATAAATACATCAAAGTGGCACCCAATAAAAGTGTAGCTGAATATTGGGCCATGTGTGAATGGCTGGATCAAACGGTAGGAGATTTGATGAACCACTTAAAAGAAAAATCTTTAGACCAAAATACTTTGGTTGTTTACACCACCGACAACGGCTGGATTCAATCCGAAAAACACAATCGTTACGCCCCCCGTTCTAAAAGAGCCCCTCACGAGGGAGGCGTGAGAACTCCAATCATGTTCAAGCTACCAGGAGTAATCCAACCGGAAATGAATCGTTCTACACTGGTCAGTAATATTGATCTGGTTCCCACCGTATTGAGTTTTTTAAATGTGACCAATGACCAACTGCCCGGTATCAATGTTCTAGACAAGAAAAAATCAGACAAAAGAGAAACGCTCTTTATAGAATGTTACAACCACGATATTTTAAATGTTGAAAAACCCTCTGAAACTGTTTTATACAAAATCGCATTGAATCAAAAATGGAAGCTGATGCTTCCCAATACCAAAATGGTGGTAAAATCATTTGATACACCCCAAGAGCAATATTATGGTTATTACTCCAACCAACCCCAGTTATTCGACTTGGAAAATGATCCCTACGAAAAGAACAATTTAGCAGACCAATATCCCGAAATCGTGGCGAAAATGAGTCATCAGATCGGTGAGTGGTGGCAACCATTGGATTGAATTTAAAATTATAAATGGAATGACATTAAATCAATTGGCCTTTAAAATGTATTTAAAACCCAATTCGGTGGAGGAATACAAAAAACGTCACAACGAAATTTGGCCTGAGTTAAAGCAACTGCTCAAAGAAGCAGGAGTCGGGGCATATCATATTTACCACGATCCTGAAACCGACTGTCTTTTCGCATTTCAGGAAACCAATGGAATTGACTCCCAGTCACTGGGTGAAAATGCCATTGTGCAAAAATGGTGGGAATACATGAGCGACCTGATGGAAACCCACCCCGACCATTCACCAAAACAATTGAATCTAAATAAAGTATTCTCCCTATGATAAACAACACAATAAAATTCGTCTTTTTAATTCTAATCTTTTGGTCATGCGACCAAAAAACCAATGTCCAAAACACTCCAAATATCATTGTAATCGTAACCGATGACCAAAGGTGGGATGCCATTGGCTATGCCGGAAATGAAATCATCATCACACCCGAACAAGACCAATTGGCAAAAAAGGGAACTTATTTCAACAAGGCTTTTGTAACCACACCCATTTGTGGTGCCAGTCGAGCGACCATCATCACAGGATTGTATGAGCGGAAGCACAAATTCACTCTGGGAGGCACCACGCTGGACTCGGTTTACAACCGGAAAAATTATGCCTATGAACTCCAAAAAAAAGGATACAAAACCGGATTTTTCGGTAAACTGGGAATTAAAAACGATGGAAATCTGACCGCGTCATTTTCTGAACACGAAGTCTATGATCGAAATAATAAATTCAAAGATCACCGAGGATATTATTACAAAACCATTGGAAAAGACACGGTACACCTCACCCGTTACACCGGACACAAAGCCCTCAATTTTATCGAAAATACAGACAAAGACCAACCCTTTTGTTTATCGATTAGCTTTAGTGCCCCCCATGCGCACGACGGTGCCTGGGAAGGAATCCAAAAACAATATTTCTGGCAGGAAGAGGTGGATGGATATTTTAGAGATATGGAAATACCCGGCCCAAAAAATGCTTCAGACCAAAGATTTGATGCCCTACCCAAAGGGGTTAGAGATGGGTTTAACAGAACCCGTTGGTATTGGCGCTATGATACGCCCAATCGTTATCAAGAAAGTCTTAAAGGCTATTACAGAATGATTGGTGGGGTAGACAATGAACTGGGAAAAATAAGAAAATTACTCAAAACCAAAGGTATCGAAGACAATACCATCATCATTTGGATGGGGGACAATGGTTACTTTCTCGGAGAAAGACAAATGGCAGGCAAATGGTTGATGTATGACAATTCGGTCAGGGTACCATTGATCATTTTTGATCCTCGGGTCAACCAACACCACGATGTGGGGGATATGGTGGCCAACATAGATTTAGCATCGACCATTTTGGATTTTGCAGGGGTAGATTCTAAACTTAAAACGCACGGAAACTCTTTGGTACCTTATGTAAAAACCGGGAAATCTCCCTTTAAAAGAGAAACGTTGCTAATTGAACATTTATGGGATTTTGACCCCATTCCCTCCAGCGAAGGGATCAGAACCGAAAAATGGAAATTCATGAGGTACAGAGACATTGAAGCCCAAGACGAACTCTATGATCTGGTCTCCGATCCCGAAGAGCTCAACAATCTGGCGGGTGATCCAGACCACGCAAGTTTGGTTCTGGAAATGCAGGAAAAGCTTGACAGGAAAATTGCGAGATACGCCCAATAAATCAATCCGTTACAAAAGAAAAATTATATTTCCCGGATCCCAAAAGCAATATTGCTTTATCCTTATCTTCTTGATGACTCAAAATCTTAGAGGCCAATTTGGAGTTGTCCAATTTCCAGCTCCCTTGTGTCGATTTGTTAAGAACAAGATCGGAGGAAGTGTTGGCCGGTATTTCTAGGGACAACTGTAGTTTTCCGTTTTTTCGCGTCCACGCGATCTGAATTTTTCCATAATTGGAATCAAAACTTCCTTTTACGTAATCAAAGTTTTTATCAAAAAGTGGTTGGATGTTGTAACGCTTGTAACCGGGGAATTTCTCATTGATTTTTAGCCCCATTAGATTGGCATACATCCACTCCCCTATTGCACCATATGCGTAATGATTGAAGGAGTTCATGCTGGGATACTGAAAGCTGCCATCGGGCTTGATCCCATTCCATCGCTCCCAAATCGTGGTAGCACCCTTGGTAACAGGATACAACCAAGAAGGGTATTTTGTTCTGAGCATTAATTTTACGGCCTCTTCTTTTTTCCCGTGATCTGACAATACATGACAAAGGAAGGGGGTTCCCAAAAATCCAGTGGTTAGGTGACCATAGTCATTGATGTTATCGACCAATCGCTCTACAGCAATTTTCCTATTTTCCTCTGAGAGTAATTGAAACTGTAAGGCCAAAACATATGCGGTTTGTGAATCAGAAACCAACATACCATTTTTGGTCACGAATTCATCGTTAAACGCCTTGACCAGTCTTGCATAGAGGTCATTATATTTTTTGACATCATCGTCGTAACCCAAAGCTTTTGCCGACTTAATCAATAATTGTGTAGAATAGCAATAAAAAGCCTGAGCAATCAATTTTTTACTGGTCACCGCAGAACGACCGGAATTGTCGTCATCCCGCGAGAAAAATAACCAATCTCCCCAGTGGTCTTCTTTGATATACAAATGATTTTCTGAGTTTTGAGTCATAAAATCAATCCATTTTACCATGCTTATGTACTGGCGCTCTAATGTTTTTGTATCGCCATAAATCAAATAAGAATGCCAAGGAATAATTGTCGCTGCATCGGCCCATCCGGTTCTTCCAAAATTCCCTCTGAGTTCTTTTGAATCATTGCGTCCTAAATAATTGTTATGTGGAACTACACCGGGTACGGCACCATCAGCTCTTTGGTCATAGGTCAAATCGATCAACCACTTATCAAAAAAGTTTTTGACATCCATGTTGAATCCGGCTGTACTAAAAAACGCCTGTGCATCTCCTGTCCATCCCAGTCTTTCGTCCCTTTGCGGACAATCGGTAGGAACATCTAGGAAATTCCCCCTTTGACCCCATTGTATGTTTTCTTGAAGCTGATTGACCAGTTCATTAGAAGTCGTCAAAGAACCTGTAAATTCCATATCCGAATAGAGTGCAACTGCCTTAAAATCGTCAATATTGATTTGATCTATTCCTTCAATTTTTAAATATCTAAATCCTTGAAAAGTAAAAGTGGGTTGATAAATTTGATCTGTTTTCCCATTGAGTATAAAGGTGTTTTTTTGCTTGGCAGCTCTGAGGTTGGTCGTGTAAAATTCTCCCTCCTTGTCGAGTACTTCAGCGTGAAAAAGGCTAACCTCCGAACCCTTTGGTAGATTTGATTTAAACTCTACCCATCCCACGAGATTTTGACCAAAATCAATCACTTTATCCCCTGATGGAGTAATGATCAGTTCTCTAGCATCGAGAACTTCCCTTTTTTTGATCATCTCGTTTCTGGTGTGGTCTAACTTTCCGCCATAGCTGTCTACAGACTGCGCTTTTTTGGAATTGGTATTTTTCTTTTTCGGCTTTGACCAAGTTGAGTCTGATAAATTGAAATCTGCAAATTCGCCATTGTATATCGATGAACTTAAAATGGATCCGAAATGATAATTCCAGTTGTCAGCGTTGATGATGCTTTTCTTTGTGCCATCCTCAAAGCTTATTACCAGTTCAGCAATAAATGATATTTCATCACCATAATCCGTTTTTCTCTTTCCACTGTTGGGTCTAAAATTTCTAAACCATCCATCTGCAAGAATTACTCCCAATCTGTTGTCTCCCGATGAAAGCATATCTTGGACATCATAGGCTTGGTATTGAATTCTATTGTTATACGAAGTCCATCCGGGAGTTAGATATGACTTCCCTACCCTTTTACCATTGATGTGTGCCTCATAAATACCTCTGGAGGTGATGAATAAATTGGCTGATGTTATTTTATTACCAACAACAAAATCATTGGTAAAATAGGGGCTTTTTGGCCCCTTTTTATCATCGTTGTTGACCCCTATCCAATCTGACTTCCATTGGTTTTTACCCATCAATCCTGTTGTCCAGGAACTAATTTTGCTCTGTTTGGGTCTTGCGGATTGATTGGTCCAAACCTTTACAGTCCAATAATACTTGGTTGCATATTCAAGGGGTTTTCCTCGATACTTAACATAAACAGACTCCGAAGAATTGACTTTGCCGGAATCCCAGACCAAACTTTTATTCGAAAAGGTTTTGTCTGTTGCTACAAATACTTGATAATGGGTTTGATTCATATTGTAATCATCGGATTTGATAATCCATGAGAAATCAGGACTTTTACTGTCCAATCCCACAGGATTGATGAGTTTGTCAACCTCCAATTGGGTAATGCTTGTTTTTTGAGCTTGAACAGAAAGAAGGGATAAAAAAATTAAAATTGAATGGATAAAACGCATTTTATAAATAGATTTTCTTCAGTAAATTTTTAAGTCTGGTTTTGGCATAAGTTAATAAAATAATTTTATCCTGTTTTGAATACCTCATAAGTAGCTGCCTTGGAATTCGAAATTGCCCCTTAACCAAAACACCTTAAAGTAAATTTAAACTGTCCTTTTGGACGATTGCTTCAATCTATATTGTGGAATGCTTTTTATTATCTTTAACAAAATTTATCAAAAAAATAATTCAATACATTTCACTTGTCAAAACCAATTCAATACAATCCGCTTTATCCTTCGATTGAAGACCTAAGAGCCAAAGCCAAAAAAAGAATTCCCAAATTCGCTTTTGAATATTTGGACGGAGGTTGCAATGAAGACATCAATTTATACAAAAACACCCACGAGCTTCGGAAAGTGGAAATGAAGCCACGTTATTTGGTTCCCTTTAAGGGAGCCAATCTAAAGACAGAGTTGTTCGGACATGAATACGATGCCCCTTTTGGGGTATCTCCGGTGGGCTTACAAGGATTGATGTGGCCCAAATCCCCGGAGATTTTGGCCAAGGCTGCTTTTGAGCATAATATTCCCTTTGTTCTGAGCACCGTTACCACCGCCAGTATAGAGACTATAGCCAAAATTACAGAAGGACGAGCTTGGTTCCAGCTCTATCACCCTGCTCAGGAGAAGGTAACCAAAGATCTCATCAAAAGAATTGATTCAGTTCAGTGTCCTGTCTTGGTGATCCTATCCGATGTTCCCTCTTTTGGATATCGCCCCAGGGACATCCGAAATGGATTGTCTATGCCCCCCAGAATGACACTTCAGAATATCATTCGGGTGATGAAACGTCCCGAATGGGCCTTAAGAACTCTGATCAACGGACAACCCAATTTTGAGGTATTAAAACCCTATATGCCCAAAAATCTTAACTTAAAACAACTGGGTAAATTCATGAATGCCACTTTTGAGGGACGTCTCAATGAAGAAAAAGTAAAGAGATTAAGGGACATGTGGAAAGGGAAATTGGTGATCAAAGGAGTGGAGTCTGAGGCAGATGTTGAAACCGCCATTCGATTGGGGTTGGACGGTATCATCATTTCCAACCACGGGGGAAGACAGCTAGATATGGGACAAGCCACCATTACCTCCCTTCAAACCATTGCCCCCAATTACAGGGATCAAATCAAAATTATGATGGACAGTGGTATTCGAGGTGGTGCTGATATTGGGAGAGCACTTTCCTCGGGAGCAGATTTTACTTTTTTGGGAAGGAGTTTTATGTATGGGGTGTCGGCTCTGGGAAAAAAAGGCGGAGACCATACCATCTCTATACTAAAGGCACAGTTGACCCAAGTAATGGAACAGATGTGCTGTGAAAACACCAAAGACCTCGCCAAAAGGCTTATTTAGACAATAGAAAAATCTAAAGCTTATCCTACCCTGTAACGATTTAATAAATCTATATTCAGGTCAAAGCCAATCCCGGGTGTTTCAGGAACCGTTACATATCCATCGATGTCCAATTTTAACTTTGGAAAAAATAACTCTTTCCGAAGTTCGTCTACCTCGGGTGGGTAATACTCAAGTAACTCACCATTGGAAACCGCAGCGACCAGAGGTAATTGCAGCTCTTGACATCCATGGGGTGCAATTTTTAGGCCCTTTTCTTCGGCCAGTTTTGCAACCGCCAAAGCCACATCATAGCCCGGACAAATGGTAGCATCTACATTGAGCATACTTGCTCCCTTATTTTCGATAATGGTTTCAAAATCGGCCAGTGTATAGTAATTTTCTCCCGTGGCAATGGTCAAAGAAGTTGAGGCGTTTAGGGTTTTGTGGGCTTTAAAATCATGTATGGCCAAAGGCTCCTCAAACCAATATATATTGTAGTTTTCCATTTCTTTAGCATATTCCAAGGCAGTAGGCAAATCAAATGCGCAATTGGCATCTACGAGCAAATCTACATCGGGGCCAATGGCATCTCTGGAAGCTTCGATGCGTTTCATGTCCATAGCAATTCCAGCAGAGGGATCACCAATCTTAATTTTAACGGCGGTTGCATTCAATGTATGAACATTGTAAAGCAATTCCTCCTGTAACTCCTCCAGTCCCTTGTCTTTTGCATAGTATCCCCCGGCAATATAGGCCCTTACTCTTTTTTGCTGACCTCCCATAAGGCTATGAATGGACTTGCCCTCCATTTTCCCCTTAATGTCCCAGCAGGCAATAATTATTGCAGCCAATACCTGAGTGTGCAGTCCGGAAGAACCTAAAATTTTATTTTGCTTTTCTCCCAATTTGACGGTCAATTTTTCTGTTTCGAGGGGGTTCTCTCCAATCAAAAAAGACTTGTAATAGTCCACAAAAAGCTTTGAAAAATTATTGGGTCGTACGGCCGCCGTCCCACCATTCCATCCTATTCCATGAATTCCCTGATCGGTATATACGGTTACTTTATGGAGTCGACCTGGACCATAAAAATGCATACCATTCCATATCCCCGGTCTTTCCCATTCAAATGATTCACTGGTGATGTGGGTTATTTTAATCGTCATAAGGTGAGATTTAAATTTTAAATTAATGAAATTTTAGTTCTTCGGGAAATTGGTCTGGTACCAACTCCCACAGTATAGGCAAAAGGAAGTAAACCATTATGGTAATGATAAGGATTGATGTAATGTTCAATAAAAATCCTTTTTTGACCATATCGGGCATTTTCAAATAGCCCGAACCAAAAACTACAGCGTTTGGTGGTGTAGCAACCGGCAGCATAAACGCACATGAAGCAGATACAGAGGCCGCAACCATCAATACAAAGGGATGCAAATCAAATTCAAGACAAATGGGAGCCAAGATGGGAAGAATCATGGCAATGGTTGACATATTTGAGGCAATCTCTGTTAAAAAATTAACCACCGTTGCCAATAGAATGAGTAAAAGAAACAGGTTCAATGTACCAAATACAGAAATTTGATTCCCAACCCATATCGACAATCCACTACTGTCAACTGCTTTGGCAAAGGACATACCAGAACCCAACAATAATAATACACCCCAAGGTAAATTAAGTGTATCCTTCCATTTCAAAATTTTTTCCTTCTTATCTTTTGTATTGATCATAAATAAAAGAGTCGCAAAAAATATGGCAATTATGGTATCGTCAATATTGGGGAAAATATTTTTCAATAAAAAATTCTTTGTAATCCAACAGATGGCAGCTGCTACAAAGACAAAACTTACCACTTTTTGCTCATATGTAAAACTGCCCAACCCCCGCCTCAATTCAGAAATCTCTTCCCTCCCTCCCGGAAAACCAATTTCTTTAAAAGAAAAGGCGATTCTGGTCAGATAATACCATGAAAAGAAGAGTAATAACATTGAAAGTGGAAAGCCAAAAATAAACCAATCAATAAAGGATATCTCATAACCGTATATTTGAGAAATGGCACCGGCCATGACCATATTTGTTGGAGTACCGATCAGTGTAGATACCCCACCAATGGAGGCACTGTAGGCAATCGAAAGCATTAACGCCTTGGCAAAAGTATTGCTTTCATCCCCACTTGCCTCTGAATTGTCTTTTAACTGTTTGATGATGACTATACCAATGGGCAGCATCATAACCGAGGTGGCAGTATTGGAAATCCACATGGAGAGAAAGGCTGTGGCAAGCATAAAGCCCAAAATTATTTTTCGGATATCTGTTCCTATAAAATAAATTATATTGAGTGCAATGCGCTTGTGCAAATTCCATTTTTCGATGGCAATGGCAATCATAAATCCGCCCATAGTAAGGAAAACCAACTTATGCCCGAAGGATGCAGTGGTATCAGCCAATTCCATACCTCCTGTTAGAGGAAATAAAATCATAGGCAACAAGGCCGTAACTGAAATAGGAAGGGCCTCTGTAATCCACCAAATGGCAATCCAAAGTGTGGAGGCTAAAACTCCTTTAGAAGCAGCATTTAAACCTGGTGGATTAAAAAACAAAAGAGTCAGAAAAAACACTATTGGACCTAAATAAAGTCCTATTTTTTTAGATGACATGTCGGTTATTTTTGTAAAAAAATAAAATGTATTTGAAACTTTTGTTTTTTTAAATAAACAAAAAAAATCTCAATAAAAAATAGTTTTGACTTATCATTATATATTAACTAATGTTTTATTTCACCGATTTTGGATTTATTTTTGTAAAATATGGAGAAAGTAAAAACGTTGATCGTTGGCAGTGGCCCCGCTGGTTATACTGCTGCTATTTATGCCGCCCGTGCAGACCTTAAACCTCTTTTGTATACCGGAATGGAACCTGGTGGACAATTGACTACAACAACTGAAGTAGATAATTTTCCTGGTTATCCAGACGGAGTAGACGGTCCCACCATGATGGTAGAATTACAAAAACAAGCTGAGCGTTTCGGTACTGAGGTACGAATTGGCCATGTCAATAGAGTTGAATTATCCAAAGAAGTTGGAGGAATCCATAAAGCTTTTGTAGATGATGGAACAGAGATTCATGCCCAAAGCATTATCATCAGCACGGGAGCTACAGCCAAATATTTGGGCTTACCCAGTGAACAAAAACTCCGAGGTGGAGGAGTTTCTGCCTGTGCGGTTTGCGATGGTTTTTTCTACAAGGGACAAGAAGTAGCTATAGTGGGGGGTGGAGATACTGCAGCCGAGGAAGCCACTTACCTTGCCAATATTTGTTCCAAAGTGACCATGCTGGTGAGAAAAGACAAAATGAGGGCTTCCAAAGCCATGCAACACCGCGTAACCAACACACCCAATATCGATCTACGCTACAACCACGAAATCGATGAAGTATTGGGAGATCAGGTGGTTGAGGGACTGAGGATATTAAACAATCAAACGGGTGAGAAAGAAGAAATCAAAATTACCGGATTGTTCATTGCCATTGGTCACAAACCCAATACAGAGATTTTTAAAGATCAACTGGAAATAGATGATGACGGTTACTTGATCACAAAGGGCAAATCGACAAAGACCAATATACCCGGTGTGTTTGCCTCCGGTGATGTCCAAGACAAAGAATATCGACAAGCAGTTACTGCTGCAGGAACAGGTTGTATGGCTGCACTTGATGCCGAACGTTACCTACACACCTTGTAGATCAATAGTACTCCTCCGGATTTTGAGCTTCAAAATGGATCAAGTTTTGGTTTTCAAAACTATAGACCACATTGATGGGGTGACAACATATTTCACAGTCTTCGACATACTCGGTCCTGCCCAAAGAGGGATCCAACAACATGGAAATATCTTCCCAACAATAAGGGCATTGAAAGAAATGTTCAAACATTAGCTTTGTCCTGAGGGTTCAATGGCTGCAACGAGTTCTTCCCAATTTTTCATGTACTGTGACAATCGTTTTTTCTTTTCCTGATAGTGGTCAAAAAAATCGGTAGTACTTATCGTCTCGTCATAATTGATTTCCAATTCAAGATCAATCGCTTTGATTTCACGCTCCAAGGTGGCAATTTGGTCCTCCAACTTACTGAGTTTATTCTTTAGTGATTTTTCCTTCTTCTGAAGGGTATAATCATTAACTCCAGTGTCTGACTGTTTGCTTTTCCGTTCCGTCTTTTCCAATTCTTTGAGGGAATCCAATTTTTTATTTTCCAAATAGGTATTGACATTATCCAGATACAGTTTGGTTTTGCCATCCTTAAATTCGAGTACTTGATTGCAGAGGCCGGAAAGAAAATCACGATCGTGGGAAATCATCAAAAGGGTGCCCTCAAAATGAATGAGTGCTTCTTTCAGTATCTTTTTGGATTGAATATCCAGATGATTGGTAGGCTCATCCATAACCAAAACATTGAACGGTTGTAAGAGCAATTTACAAAGGGCCAGTCGATTGCGTTCCCCCCCCGAAAGAATACTGACTTTTTTTTCTACTGCATCACCTCTAAATAAAAACGCACCCAGCATATCTCTGACGCGAGTTCTGTTCTCTGCTGTGGCGGCATCTTGAACAATGTCCAAAACAGTTTTGGAAGCCTCAAGGGTTTCGGATTGGTTTTGGGCAAAATAGCCTATTTTCACATTGTGCCCCAACCTGAGGTTGCCCGTACCTTGGGTGACCGATACGAGTAATTTGGCCAGTGTAGATTTACCTTGTCCGTTTTGCCCAACAAAAGCCAATTTGGTTCCTCTCTCAATGAAGAGATCCAAGTCATTTAATACTTTTTTATCACCATAACTTTTGGCCAAGCCTTTGGTTTCAAAAATCATTTTTCCGGGTTGGAGGGCTAAGGGAAACTTGAGTTTTATGACTTCTGTCTCTTCGGCATCAATTTCGATGCGTTCCACCTTATCCAGTTTTTTGATCAGCGATTGGGCCATACTGGCTTTAGAGGCTTTGGCTCTAAAACGCTCAATGAGTTTTTCAGTTTGTTGGATTTGCTTTTCTTGATTTTTATGAGCCGCCTGCTGTTGGATTCTCATCTCCTCACGTAAACTCATAAAAAGGGTATAGGGCTTTTTTAGATCAAAATGCCGTTTGTTGACAATCTCAATGGTTCGATTGGTTACCTGATCCAAAAACATGATATCGTGAGAAACCAATACTACCGAACCCTTGTATTTCATTAAAAACTGTTCCAACCACTCAATGGAATCTATGTCCAAGTGGTTGGTAGGTTCATCAAGCAAAAGGAGGTCGTGGGATTTAAGGAGTATTTTTGCCAATTCGATACGCATCCGCCAGCCCCCGGAAAAGGTAGAAGTCAATTGGTCAAAATCAAGGGTGGTGAAACCAAGCCCTGCCAATATTTTTTCTGTTTGCGCTTTATACTGATACCCACCCAAGACCTCAAATGCGCTCCCCAGATCGCTCAGCTCTTGAATGAGTTCTTGATACTCATCACTCTCGTAATCGGTTCGCGTATTGAGCAACTCACTGACTTCTTGCTGACGGGATTGATTTTTTAAAATTTCGGGAAAGGCTTGAAAGGTTTCCTCCAATACAGTTCGATGATTTTCTACTTCTAACTCCTGAGGCAAATAGCCTATGGTGGCATTTTTTTCCAGAGACATCCCTCCTACCGAAGGAGTGTTCTCTCCAACCAATAATTTAAGAAACGTACTTTTTCCGGCACCATTTTTTCCAATCAGCCCAATGCGATCGCCTCGACCAATTCTAAAGGAAAGATTCTCAAAAAGCACCTCTCCTCCTAAAGAAACTCCTAAATTTTGAACGTCAAGCATGATTCAATTTATCAGTTGCGAAAATACTGTTTTTCAAAACGTTTTACATCGGCTTCGGGTGGGAGTTTTTCGTTATTTTCTATGTAATGGAAAAGCCAGTCGGACAGGAGAGGAGACATAAGCACCCCTCGGGTTCCCACCCCATTCAATAGGTATACATTGTGGTGTTTGGGGTGTCTGCCCAGTAAAGGTCTTCTGTCGACAACAGTAGCTCTAATTTGAGCCTTGTGCTCGAGGATTTCAAAAGGGAGTTTTAAAAATTGTTTCAACTTAGAAAGTAGCCACGCTTTTCCTTCCTCTGAGACCCTGGTGGTCTTGTCCTTTCGATTAAAAGTCGCTCCCACCCAAAATGTCTTATTTCCCATAGGAGAAATAAAAATAGGCCCTTTAAAGATAACCTCCTCGGTAAGTTGCTCACACTTTATGGTAAGAATTTCTCCTTTAGATCCGATCAAAGGCAAATAATTAAAGTTGGGATTTTTAAGCCCGTGATAGCCCTCACAAAATACAATCTGGCAGGCTTTGATGTCTCTGTATTCTATAAGTTCGCCATGGATTAAAGCCCTGTAGTCTAATTTTTCTGTTATGAATTGATGGGGAATAACTTTCTCGATGTAGTGACTCAAAAGTCTTTTGGTATCCACTCTGGCGCTTTGTATCACCTCACCGAAAGCGAAAGGCGCGATCACTTTGGGAAATTTATCCTCTGAGATCAATTGTTTGTTTAAATACTTTTCGAGCGATGTGCTTGAAGCAGCAACCCTCCAATCATTTTGCTCTTGAATGTCATTTAAAATTCTATAAATGGGCAGTGAGTGGATGATTTGGGATTCAACCCGTTCTTCTAAATCGGAATAAAAAGGAAGCGCATAATCCAAAAAGTCCCTGGCTTTCCAAACAGGGTTGAAACGTTTTAAAACTGTGGGATTGACAATTCCTGCGGCAAGATGAGAGGCACTTTCCTCCTCCGGAGCCAGTACCACAAAACTTTTATCATGTCTGCGCAACTGCTCGGCATAATTAAGTCCGGCAATACCAAAACCAACAATTAATGTATCTACTACTTTCATAAATAAAAAAAGCGTTATCTAACGATAACGCTTTAAATTTAAGGGAATTTCAAATTAGTTGTTCCACATATCTTGCTCATAATCTCGAATGACGGATTTGATCCTTTCAGACTCAAGTAGCATTCTTAAAGCATCTTCGTAGATGTAGTCTTTAACTTCCCGGTCTTCATATACATTTTCTTCTTTGTAAATATTAGAATTAAACCTTCTGGAATTTAGCATATGATCGTAGGTGATAGGTTGAGAAGAATTTCTAGTATTGAACACTTTGATTTGATTGAGGGATGATCTTGCATCGGGAAACCAAACCCAAAAGAGTTCAACCAAATCTTCTTCCTCACCAGCTAGAGTCTTAACAGCTACATCAGGAGCAACAGGACAAACAGCCAACAGTCTATATTTGAGCTCCCCGAGTCTCTTGTCGAAGTACCATGTCCCTTTGATCTTGTATTGTCTAATTTCGGCTGCAGTAATTCGTCTACGCTCGATAAACTGAGGGTCAACAAAACCATCTGCGTTAAATTGTTCATAACCTGCATCTGTAGTATCAACTGCTATCAATCTTTCTTGGATTTCCTCATAGGTGAGTTTTTCCTGAAAATATGCAGATTTATAAACCTCCTTGATGTTACTGTTACTAAGATTCTTTTTGAGAACATCAAAAAGTGATCGTCTGTCCGGGCCTAAATTCAAGGTATCGGTAGGATAGTAGTATGGAAAGTTTACCCTTTCATCCAAATCAATAACTTCCCAAACGGTCTTTGACCACATTACATCACGGTCATCAACAAAACCATAAGCCAAAGGTGTTTCATCGTTAGCTTCCATCTGTTGATCATTAAGACTACCTACTTCTTGAGGCACTCTGGCATTCAATAGATTGGCTTGTCCGATAGCGGTATTGACTCCTCCAAGGATCAAGGTAATTAACGATAACAGTTTAAAAGCTTGGCTCATGACTTTAAGAATTAGTTAACCAACTCACAAATTACAGGTGAAATTTTCTTGAATTTGTAAGATGGGTTCTTGGGGTTAACCACTTTGATGTCAAAAATTTGAACAGACTGACCCGCTTTGGCTCTTCTTAGAGCACTTTTTGCTCTGGAATCTAGTCTACTTCCATTGATACTGATGGTAGGTTGTCCTGGAACTTTGAATTTAAAACTTACTGTTTTTAAGGTAATATCAAAGTCAAAATCCTCCAATACTGCTCCAATACTTGAAATCTCCAAACTAGATTTGGGAATTGTAACTGAACCAGATTGTTTTCTCACAGTTCCTTGAGGCGCAGGGATATCCTTAATTCTAAATTTAGATGTGGTTGTAACCCTTTGTCCATCTGGTAATGTTCCAGAGGCAGAAATTTTAATTTCTCTGCCTTTTCCTGGTACCATGTTGTATTTACTTCCCCTAAGTTTTTTAAGTCCAGGTGCAGAAGCAGACACTTTATTATCTGGAATACCGGGAATGGATATGGTCATAGGGTTTTCAACTCCCCTGTAAACTACATTCATTTTATCGGCAGAAATAACCGCAGAATTGGGTTTGGATATTACAGCAAATGATTGATTTACAGGAATTTTAGACTCTACACCTTCGTTTAGAAAAATCAAATCTCCTGTAATCTCATGATCCCCTGGACTTCCAGCAGATATCTTGAGTTTGATTCCTCCAGCAATTAGATCATAATCTTTTTCCTGAAGTTTTCTCCCATCGATTTTTAAATCAACATTATTTGGGTTTTGTGCTCCACCTTTTCTACCCAATACAATACTTCCGTCAAAAGTTTCCCCTTGATAGTAAGCACCTTTCTCGGTTTTTAATAAACTGATGTAGTTAGATTCATTTACATTAGAGGACATCTTCAGCTCCTTACCCATAAGTGTTGCGAATACATCATGTTCTGTTTGACGAATGTCGTTTTGCATCATGGAAAATTTAGCAAGTGAAGAGACCAAAGGAAATCCTTGAAAATTGGAATTCAACCATGGCTGATCCAAACCATCTCTATTTTGTACATTTCCATTTTCATCACCTGTAAAAAAGCGGGCTTCAACCATTTCAATATATTCAGGATATTGACTCCCAAAAACCTGAATTACATGCATTTTATAAGTATTAATCATACCAAGGAATTCTTGAGCTGCCTCTCCTCCTCCTTCTTTAAAGAAAATAACATCTAAAGCTTCACCTTTGTCCATTTGGGCATACTCCTTCAATTCAGGATCTTTTTCTCTTTGCTTTTCGGTTATGATGGTCATGATTTCAGAGATTCTATCATAGAATTCATCCGATTCCTTTTTAATTTCCTTAGCAGTTCTCAAATGCCCAACCCATTTGCCTCCTTTTTCCTTGGCATTGACCTCGATGTTTTCGAATATGTTATTGTTACTCTCATCTACCCTTACGTTAGCATCACTAATTTTTTCATACATCTGTCCAAATCCATCTAAAACTTCCTTACTTACATTCAAAGCAAGCATGGTGATGAATACCAAATACATCAAACTAATGAGTTTCTGCCTGGGTGTTTCTTTTGCTCCAGCCATGTCCTATTCTAGTTTTTGTTCATAGCATTAAGCATACCATTGTATACTTGATTCAAGGCAGCAAGGTTGGAAGATAATGCTTCCATTTGTTGTTTGAGCTTTGCAGCATTTTCGGCAACTTGATCATTAAAGGCTGCATTGTTCCCTGATGAACTAATTTGCGCTGCGTAAACCTGATTGAGTTGCTCCAGTTTTTGGGAAGCTCCTGCAAGTTGCTGGCTGTAATTTTCTGAAGAAGACGCCGCCTCTGCTGCGGGAGATAATGCTTGGGCGGAAGCCTCCAAATTTTTGATACTTTTGGTAAGATTGTTCATCAATGCAACATCAAGCTTGGCTTCTTTGAGCATTTCGTCAATCTTGGAAGAAAGTCCTTCTTCTCCACCTTTTGGAGCAGCTTTAGCTCCTCCTCCTGTAACCTTCTTTACATAGTCATCGTGTTCTTCTTTTATTTCTCCTGTGTTCAAAGCTGCTACCGTAAAAATCAAAGCCTCAGTCCCCAAACCTAAACCAAGGACCAGACCTCCAGTAATTGGGCCAATCTCCAAGTGAAGTATTTTGAAAAGTGCACCTATAATTACAACTGCACCTCCTAAACCAAATAGCATGTGCATTGCAACTTTTCCTCTTAATCTTTTTTTCAATAGTTTGTCGTCCATTTTAATATAGTGTTATAGTTATAAGAATCTAAAATTAAAAATTTATTTGATCTTAACCTTAGATGTTCCAAGATAATCTTGAACAGTTCTGAAACCAATATAGCTTCTGGCGGTATCAGAATATTCATAGTCTCTCGAGCTTACCCTTAAAAAGTAAGCTACATCCTTCCAAGAACCTCCTCTAATAACTTTCCGTGATTCGGTCTGGAGTGACATATTGGGGTTAAGGGAAGCCACATATTCATAAGCTCCAGAGTCATAAGATGAACTAGTCCACTCTGCCACATTGCCAGCCATATTGAAAAGGTTATAATCATTGGGTAAGTATGATTTCGCTTCTACGGTGTATACTGCTTGGTCAGCTGCATAATCTCCTCTTAGAGGCTTAAAGTTGGCCAAAAAACACGCCCTATCATTAAGCAAGTAGGGCCCTCCCCATGGATATGTTCCGGAAGGAATGCCTCCTCGGGCAGCATACTCCCACTCTGCTTCACTGGGTAGTCTGAAATTATTAACCAAATGCTTTCCTTTAGATTTTTGATAGCTGTTTTTAAAATGTGTTCTCCAATTACAAAAAGCCACTGCTTGCGACCACGAAATCCCAACAACCGGATAGTCTTGGAAAGCCGGGTGAGAGAAATACTCGTTGTGCATGGGCTCGTTGTAGGAATATATAAAATCTTTTATCCAAACAGTCGTATCAGGATATATTTGAATTTCTTCTTGTTTTATATATGGTTTGCGGTTGATAAATTGTTGACGGGTTCTTTTGGATTCGGCTGCTGCAGCTTCAGCATCAAACCATGTATACTTGTAGACCAGTTTGGTAACATCGATTTTCATCTCCCCGTTATACCATAAATCAGGGGGGAGGTACATGGAATCCAATACCTCAGAATAGGCTTGGTCTGGGTAATCTCCCGTTTCCCAGTAGATATCATTATCCCAGTTCAGGGGTCTTCCCGCATACATGTCTTCACTTAAATCATAGTAATTGGCCCGCATGTACTTCTGAAATTCACTCAATTTTGAAGTATCAGCATCATTGAAAGAAAATTCACCTATTCCATCTTTATTTTCTTCTCCAAGCTCCAATTCATCTGCCTTTCTGGCCAATAATGCCATAGTAACCGAGTCTTTTACCCAGTATACAAATTGTCGGTACTCTCCATTGGTGATTTCTGTTTCATCCATATAAAAAGAAGGTACCGTTACGGTTCTGGCTGCAGCATTGTTTAAACGCGCTACGTCTTCATCTGATTTACCCATAATGAATGCACCCCCTTCTATAAGGGTCATTCCATAGGGCTTCTCAGGAAACCATTTTTTCTGCTTTACCCCAATCAATTCTCCTCTGTTTTTCTTACCACAACTAAAAACAGTGAGCACAACAAGGATTAACATGAGAAATCTCTTCATCACAACAGGCGATAGAAAGTATTTATTAGATAAGTGTAAAACTAAATATTTTTTCACTACATTATTGTTTCTCAATCAAAATCTACATACCCCTGCAGTATGAATGGCAAAAATAAGAATTTATATTTCATACGATTTTCTATATTCTTTTTGTCGCCTTCCACCACTTGTCAGGAATTTTGTCACTGCAAGCATCCAAATAATCTTTGTGCGTGCAAGGTAATAACGCAGTTGTTTTATTTTTATTATTCAGATAGCTTTGATTTATTATTTCAATCCACCAACGACCACTTTTTTCACTTTGATAAAAAACCATTTCCATATCAGATAAAGCTACGGTATACCTGGTAAAACCGCTACTGGTCAGAACCGGATACTCATCAAATCTACTGCTAAATCCTTCAATAAAATACCAAACAATTTGTGCCAATAACTGATGAGAAACAGCAGTGTTTAAGAGCTCAAAAACCCCAAAAAAGTCCATTCGGTCACTAATTCCTGCATATCTTGCAAGGGCGCATATGGTTTTCGCATCGATTCCGTTGGGATGACCCAACGAATGGTTTAGGGCTTGCCAACTGAGTGCTTTCATATCAAATCCAGTGATATTGGCATCTCTAAAAAAAGGTTCAGATTGGGTAACGTCATCCAATAAAGTTCCCAGTCTGAGGGAGTCAAAATAAAGTTTTTCCATCAAATCCAATTCCTCTTGCGCTATGTAGTAGCTTTGGTAACCCAAATTGGTGAAATTGTACAAAAAATTGGGCTGCTCCATGATGATTCTACTCATATATGACCTGCCCGAGATCAATTCTTCTTCCTGAGAAAAATCAAATTGATTGTCAACTGATACAATATTGACCAGTTGATTGTTGTCCTGATACGATTGATAAATAGGGAAAATAAGATCATGACTCCCTCCCAGAACAATGGTGACAATATTTAGTTGCCGCAAATGGATACAAATTTCCTTAAGAGCAAAATAAGTGTCTTCCGGAGTGGCTCCATTGGGCAAATTCCCCAAATCACAGATGTTAAAATTCCAATTTCCCGGAAAAAGACGGTAAAACGACTTTCTAAAATCTTCAAGCTTATATGCAGAAGCAGCGAAAAAAGCATTTCTGATTTCTGAAAGACCCACTATAGCAATACTACAACCTTTGAGATCTGGAAAACCTTGTTGTTCGGTATGTATCTTAATGCTTTTCCCCAAAGCCTGTTTAGGGTGTAAAACAATAGTGGAGAGTGGCTCTTCAGAAACAGGAACTAGGGATTCAAGGCTCATTTTTTCTTTTTGGCCGTTTTGGGTTTCAAATATTGCATTGCTTCCTCAAGGGTGATTTTGGTTGGGTCAATGTCTTTTCCCAATTCTACCTTTTTACTGCCCTGGATAATGTTGGATCTTCCCCATCTTGCCTTTTCAATTCTAATGGCTTCTTCTGGCCACTCCTTGATTAACTTTTCTTTTTCTTTTTGGATTTTTTCTTTGATCAAGTTTTCGATTTCTTCATCTGTAAGATTGTCGAAATCGTATTTTTTATTGACATTGATGAATAGGCCATTCCACTTTAAAAAAGGCCCAAAACGACCTTTACCTTTGTTGACGGGAAGTTGGTCAAAGGTGTAAATGGGTGCATTTGCCGCACGTTTTTCTTCAATCAAAGCAATGGCCCTGTCCAATTCGACCGACATGGGGTCTTCGCCTTTGGGAAGGGAAACAAACATGTCTTGAAATTTTACATAGGGACCAAACCTACCATTTTTTACCGTGACCTCTTGATCTTCGTGTGTTCCAATCGATTTGGGTAACTTAAATAATTCTAAGGCATCCTCTAGTTCAAGGGATTCCAACTGCTGTCCGGGAGCCAGGCTCACGAAAACAGGTTTTTCTTCGTCCTCAGGTTCACCAATTTGTGCAATGGGCCCAAAACGTCCCAATCTTACTTTTACTACCCTGCCCGACTTGGGATCGTTACCCAAAATTCGCTCTCCGGTCTCTCTGGTGGCGTTTTCCTTTACAAAATCTACCGTTTTGTGAAAACCATCGTAAAAGCCTTTGATCATACTGGTCCAATTTTCAGATCCATCGGCAATTTGATCAAAACTTTGTTCTACTTTGGCAGTAAAACTATAATCCAAAATATTGGTGAAATTGGCCACCAAAAAGTCATTGACGATGATTCCCACATCGGTAGGAACTAATTTTCCTTTATTGGCCCCCACCTTTTCTTTTAAAGATTTAGAAATGACTTCATTATTAACCAACTGCAATTGAGTGTAGGAACGATACTCCCCTTCAGAAGTTCCTTTTTCAATATATTTTCTGTTCTGTATGGTTGAAATCGTCGGAGCATAGGTAGAAGGACGCCCAATCCCCAATTCTTCAAGTTTTTTGACCAATGAGGCCTCTGAAAAACGATAAGGAGGTCGCGAAAACCTTTGATTGGCTTCCATAGATTTTAGGTTGAGCACCTCTCCTTTTTTGACGGCTGGTAACAGATCATTTTGTTCGTCTGACTCTTCATCTACCCCCTCGAGATACACCTTTAAAAAGCCGTCGAAAGTAATCACCTCACCTTTGGCAACAAAGTTTTCCGGATGAGTACTGGCGGCAATTTTCAATTGGGTGCGCTCCAATTTTGCATCACTCATTTGCGAAGCTATCGCTCTTTTCCAAATCAGTTCATACAAGCGGGACTGGTCGTAATCCAAATTGACTTTGGCCCTACTGAAATCAGTTGGTCTTATCGCTTCGTGGGCCTCTTGTGCTCCCTTGCTTTTAGACTTATATTTTCTTGGTTTTTTATAGGATTCTCCGTAGTGTTTTTCAATCTGTTTTAACGCCCCTTGCTGTGCTTCATTTGACAAATTCACACTGTCTGTTCTCATATAAGTGATCAAACCAGCTTCATACAACCGCTGCGCCATATTCATGGTTTTACTTACAGAAAAATAAAGTTTTCTGGCCGCTTCTTGTTGCAATGTTGAAGTAGTAAAAGGAGCCGTTGGACTTTTTGATGCTGGTTTTTTTTCGATTGCATCAACTGTAAAAGTAGCAGACTTGTTGAGATTCAAAAAGGCCTCAGTTGATTTGGGGGAATCGAATGTTTTAGGGAGTAGGGCGGTGATCGATTTATTTTGTTGGGTAGAAAAAAGTGCCTGTGTTTTGAAGGTTTGTTGCGGAACAAAAGCATTTATCTCCCGCTCCCGCTCTACAATAAGTCTTACAGATACCGATTGAACTCTTCCTGCCGACAAGCCCCCTTTGACTTTTCGCCACAAAACAGGAGACAATTCATAGCCCACCAATCGATCGAGTACTCTTCTGGCCTGTTGCGCGTTTACTAGATTGTAATTGATGTCTCTAGGATTTTCAATGGCATCCAAAATAGCAGATTTGGTAATTTCATTAAAAACAATTCTCTTGGTACTGTCCGATTTCAAGCCCAAAGTATTGGCAAGGTGCCAGGCAATGGCCTCTCCCTCTCGGTCTTCATCACTGGCCAACCAAACCGTTTTCATTTTTTTTACCAATGATTTCAATTCACTGACAACTTTCTTTTTCTCTAAAGAAACAATGTATTTTGGAGAAAAATCTTTTTCAACGTCCACTCCCAATTCATTGGAAGGCAAGTCTGCGATGTGGCCATAACTGGAGGCAACCTTAAAATCTTTCCCAAGAAACTTCTCGATGGTTTTTGCTTTTGCAGGTGATTCTACGATTACAAGATTACTGGCCATAAGTTAATTTTTTTCGGAAACAAAATTATGTAGTTTTTTTTTAACATTCCTATTAATATATTTTAACTGCTGTAAATTTTAAAATCTAAAGAAGAAATTAACTCAACACCCATCATTAAATTCATTCGCTGTTCCAATCATTTTTTTGATTTTCAATTTTGGGAAAGTAAAACCCAAACAAACATCTCCTCACCGTCAAATCATTAATTTTTAAAAAAAGAAACGGCTAAAACTCCCAGTTCAAGTTCAAGGGCTATTCAAAGTCATTGATATGGCTTACAACCAGAAATTTAACACTTACTTAAACATGACAAAAAGGCAGTTTTAGTTATATTTGCATCGGAATTATTGATACTGAATGTAATGGCAAAAATCTCGACAAAAGACCCATATGCTTTTAATAGCACTCCCCTTACCGAGGAGGTATCGCCTGCTAATACTGGTGTTCTGTCTAATGAAAAGGATTCCGCATCAAAAGCCCAAAAGCAATTCTACATCGAGTCCTATGGCTGTCAGATGAATTTTTCTGACAGTGAAATTGTTGCTTCCATATTGAACCAAGAAGGCTATCAGCTAACGGAAACGCTAGAAAATGCCAACTTGGTCTTGGTCAATACCTGCTCCATCAGGGAAAAGGCCGAACAAACTGTAAGGAAAAGGCTGGAACTTTTTAATGGACTCAAACGAAAAAACAAAGACCTTAAAATTGGTGTATTGGGCTGTATGGCAGAACGCCTAAAACATAAGCTTCTCGAAGAGGAAAAAATGGTGGATATTGTGGTTGGACCGGACGCCTATAAAGACCTTCCCAATTTGTTGCAAGAAGCCGAAGCAGAGAGAGAAGCCGTCAATGTCATACTCTCAAAGGAAGAAACCTATGGCGATATCGCTCCTGTGCGATTGGCCACCAATGGTGTAAGTGCTTTTGTTACCATCACCCGGGGGTGTGATAACATGTGTACTTTTTGTGTGGTTCCATTTACCAGAGGGAGAGAGAGAAGCCGAGATCCCAAAAGCATATTGGAGGAAATTGCTCAACTGGCCGAAGGTGGATATAAAGAAATTACCCTCTTGGGGCAAAATGTCGATAGTTATCTGTGGTATGGTGGTGGATTGAAAAAAGACTTCTCAAAAGCCAGTCCATTACAACAAAAAACAGCAGTTAATTTTGCCATGCTCTTGGATTTGGTAGCCAATGCTCAACCAAAAATGCGTATTCGTTTTTCTACTTCCAATCCTCAAGACATGTCGCTTGATGTCATTCACACCATGGCCAAATTTGACAACATTTGTAATTATATACACCTACCCGTTCAATCCGGCAGCAACTCTATTCTTAAAAAAATGAACCGAGAACACAGCCGGGAGCAGTATTTCGAATTGATCGATAAGATTCGCAAAAACATTCCCGATTGTGCCATTTCTCACGATATGATTGCAGGTTTTCCATCAGAAACAGAGCAAGATCATCAGGACACTTTGAGCTTGATGGAGTATGTAAAATACGATTTTGGTTTTATGTTTGCCTATTCAGAACGCCCCGGTACACTGGCCGCCAAAAAAATTGAGGATGATATTCCTGAACCCACCAAAAAAAGAAGGCTTCAAGAAATCATCGACTTGCAAAGAACCCACAGTGAATACAGAACCCTGCAGTTTATCGGAAAAACAGTCTGTGTTTTGATTGAAAAAAGCTCCAAAAGATCCAGTGAATTTTGGAGTGGAAGAACCAGCCAAAATACCGTAGCTGTTTTTCCAAAAGAAAAATATAAAGTAGGAGATTTCGTTGACGTCAAGATCGAAGAAGTGACCTCTGCCACCTTGATCGGAACTGCAATGGGCATCTCATCATCAATCTGATATTATGGAATCAATACAACACATCAAACAGCGTTTTGGAATCATTGGCAACGATGACGGCCTCAACAGAGCTCTGGAAAAAGCCCTAAGGGTATCTGCCACTGAAATTACCGTTTTGGTGACCGGTGAGAGTGGAGTTGGAAAAGAAAATATTCCAAAAATAATTCATCAGTTTTCACCAAGAAAACACGCCAAATATATCGCCGTAAACTGCGGCGCCATCCCTGAAGGCACCATTGATAGTGAGCTTTTTGGACATGAGAGAGGAGCTTTTACAGGAGCCACGACCACCAGAAGCGGTTATTTTGAAGTAGCCGATGGAGGAACCATCTTTCTCGACGAAGTTGGAGAACTTCCCCTGCCTACACAAGTAAGACTTCTGAGAATATTAGAAAATGGTGAATTCATGAAAGTCGGTTCTTCAAAAGTTCAAAAAACAGATGTGAGAATCGTTGCAGCCACCAACCTAAAAATGAATGAAGCAATCAAAAAAGGGAAATTCAGAGAAGATCTTTACTATCGTTTGAGCACCGTTGAAATTCACTTACCCCCACTCAGGGAAAGGAAGGAAGATATTCCTCTTTTGTTCAGAAAATTTGCTTCTGATTTTGCCCAAAAGTATAAAATGCCTACCCTTAGACTGAACGACGGTGCGCAACGAATTTTGGAGCAATACCGTTGGAGTGGGAATATTCGACAGTTACGCAACATAGCAGAGCAGGTCTCTGTTTTGGAAAAAAACAGAACACTCGATGCCACTACCCTGAGAAATTATCTCCCCAATATGGGATCTCAACTACCGGCGGTTATCGATCGGTCAGACAAAGAAGCTGATTTTTCATCCGAAAGAGAAATTCTCTACAAAGTCCTCTTTGACATGAAGAATGACCTCAATGATTTGAAAAAACTGACCCATGAACTGATGGAAAATGAAAGCATGACATCGGTTCAAAAAAACAATCCAGAACTGATCAAAAAAATTTATGGTGAGCAGGAAAATGAAAATAAGACTGTTGAATTCATTACTCCGGAAAGCAAACCTCAAGTTCACAGCAGCCCTGCTCCGATCAACCAATACGATTATGCCGAAACGGTAATTGAAGAGGAACCTTTATCTTTATTGGAGAAAGAAATTGAAATGATCAAACAGGCGCTAAAAAGAAGTCATGGAAAAAGAAAAATAGCCGCAAAAGAGTTGGGTATCTCAGAAAGAACCCTATATCGAAAAATCAAACAATTTGACCTTCAAGATGATGAAAGTGAATAGAGTATATATCAGCCTTTTTTCGATACTGTTTCTGGGTGTGCAAGCTTGCGGAATCTACTCCTTTACCGGAGCGTCTATTCCCTCCGGGGCATCAACTTTTCAGGTCAATTTTTTCGAAAACCAAGCGGGCAGTAGACCGGGGTCTACCGTCGAACCCGGGTTGGACAGAGATTTTACCCTGGCACTTCAAGACATTATCCTGGGGCAGACCAATCTCAACTTGGTCAACTCTGGGGGTGATTTGGTTTATGAGGGAGAAATTACTCAGTACAGTATAACGCCCATGACATCTACCGCAAACCTCACTGCCGCTCAGAACCGGCTGACCATGAGTGTAAACCTTCGTTATTTCAATACCAACAATGAAGAGGACGATTTCGAAACTAGTTTTTCTTTTTTTTATGACTTTCCCGCTGACAAACAGCTTTATGACATACAGGGGCCTGCCCATGATGAAATATTTGAGAGAATCACTCAAGACATCTTTAACGAAACTTTAGCCAAGTGGTAAGCCCAATGAATAGAGAGACATTCGACAAGTTGGTTGAAAATTATGATTCCCAAGACGAAATTTTGGTTTCCAAAATGGCACTATTGATTGAAAAGTATCCATATTTCCAACTGCCGCGTTTCTTCTATACCAAGTCCCTCAAAGATCAAAACAAAAATGATCTTGATCTCGCCCTTAATCAACTGGCATTATACACTGCCGATAGAGGAGTGTTGAAAGAAAGTATAGAATCTGAATTTGACTCACCCAAAAAGATCGAAAAATCGGCTGTGGATGTTGAAGCACCCATCGAAGACTCCGAAACCACAAAAATAAAATCCTCAACCGAATCAACCACTGAGGAAAAATCCATTTCACCAAAAAAAGAACGTACAAAGGTCGAAATCAAAGTCGAGGAAACACCAAAAAAAGATATCCCACCAGCAGTCCAAAGCACTTCAAAAAAACCTACAAAAAAGACCTTAGCAAAAAAATCAGAATCCCAACCCAAGAAACCTGCTCCTCTTTCCAAGGATCTAAAGCTTAGTTTTCTGGATTGGATTCAGTTTACTGAAGAAAAACAAATTACCGACCTCAAAGATTCTGAAAAAGAAGAACCACTGATTGATAAATTAAATATCATTGATCGGTTCATTGAAGCAGACCCCAAAATACCCCCGGTTGGAAAAACTGAAACCATTAACCCTGACATAAAACAAAACTTTAATTCTGAGGAGTTGATGACAGAAACTTTAGCCAAAGTTCTGGTCAAACAAAAAAAGTACAAAAAGGCCATCAGTGCCTATAAGATTTTAAGTTTGAAATATCCGGAAAAAAATGTTTTCTTTGCAGGGCAGATTCAGAAAATAAAGAAATTGCAACAATAATAAAATATTATGGGAAGCTTTTCGATCTTCATCGCTTTAATCATTTTTGTGTGTTTTCTACTCGTTTTGGTAGTAATGGTTCAAAATCCCAAAGGCGGTGGTCTATCCTCATCTTTTGGTGGCGGTGGACAACAAATGGGAGGAGTCCAAAAAACTTCCGACTTTCTGGATCGAAGTACCTGGTTGCTTGCCGGACTTTTGCTCGTGCTCATTTTGCTTTCAAACATTTCACTTGGAACTGGTAATACTCGCTCCGACTCTCGTCTTTTACAAGACAATGCAGTGGAACAACCCATTCCCGAAGTGATCCCGGAAACATTACCCAAAACCATCCCCGAAGTACCTCAAGACAATTCTCAAGAATAGTTTTTGTGTCATGCTGTCATCATTAATGGTTTATTGCTACAATTTGTCATACCCTTTGTGCTTGGCATGATTTGTGAAATAACCAATATAAATTTAAATAAAAATTAACTATGAGTAAAATAAATATTCAGCCACTGGCAGATCGTGTGTTAATCGAGCCTGCTGCTGCAGAAACCAAAACTTCTTCCGGGATCATCATTCCAGATTCCGCCAAAGAAAAACCACAAAAAGGAACTGTGGTCGCTGTTGGCCCGGGAACCACCGAAAACCCTGTAACGGTTAAAGTAGGGGATCATGTGCTTTATGGCAAATATGCCGGAACCGAACTACAATACGAAGGTTCAGATTATATGATCATGAGAGAAAGTGACATACTAGCAATTGTTTAACAGAAAAAAATCAAATAAAATGGCAAAAAAAATAGAATTCGATTTAGAGGCGCGGGATGGCATCAAACGTGGTGTTGACGCACTGGCAAATGCTGTAAAAGTTACCCTAGGCCCTAAAGGAAGAAATGTAATCATTGGCAAATCTTTTGGCGCTCCACAAGTCACCAAAGATGGAGTAACTGTCGCCAAAGAAATTGAATTAGAGGATGTCCTTGAAAACATGGGAGCTCAAATGGTTAAGGAAGTTGCTTCCAAAACCAATGACCTGGCCGGAGACGGAACCACTACTGCAACCATCCTAGCACAAGCAATTGTGAAGGAAGGTTTAAAAAACGTAGCCGCCGGTGCCAATCCACTAGACCTGAAGAGAGGGATCGATAAAGCAGTAAATGCCATCGTAGATTCTCTAGGCAAACAATCTGTAGAAGTAGGCAACGCTTCCGAAAAAATTAAGCAGGTGGCCAGTATTTCTGCCAACAACGATGAAACCATCGGAAGTTTGATTACCGAAGCTTTTGAAAAAGTAGGTAAAGAAGGTGTAATCACTGTGGAAGAAGCCAAAGGAACAGACACCTATGTGGATGTGGTAGAGGGAATGCAATTTGATCGTGGATACCTCTCCCCTTACTTTGTTACAGATTCTGAAAAAATGGAAGCTGACTTGGAGTCCCCATACATTTTATTGTATGACAAAAAGATCTCTGCCATGAAAGATCTGTTACCTGTTCTTGAGCCCGTTGCTCAATCCGGAAAACCCTTGATCGTAATCGCTGAGGATGTCGACGGAGAGGCTTTGGCCACATTGGTTGTCAATAAGCTACGTGGTGCATTAAAAATAGCAGCCGTAAAGGCACCTGGTTTTGGTGACCGAAGAAAAGCCATGCTGGAAGATATCGCCATATTGACCGGTGGAACGGTAATTTCAGAAGAGAGAGGTTTTACACTCGAAAACACCACCATTGATATGTTGGGTTCTGCCGAAAAAGTAACCATTGACAAAGACAATACCACAGTGGTCAATGGTGCAGGTGAGACTGAAATGATTCAAGGTAGGGTCAATCAAATCAAATCACAGATTGATACCACAACCTCTGATTACGACAGAGAAAAACTTCAAGAGCGTTTGGCCAAACTCTCAGGAGGGGTAGCCGTGCTTTATGTAGGAGCGCCCTCAGAAGTTGAAATGAAAGAAAAGAAAGATCGTGTAGATGATGCGCTTCACGCTACCAGAGCAGCGGTAGAAGAAGGTATTGTCGCCGGTGGTGGAGTTGCTCTTTTGAGCACCCAAAAAAGTCTTTCTAAACTAAAATCTGACAATGCAGACGAAGGTACGGGGGTTCAAATTATCCACAAAGCCATCGAATCTCCATTGAGAACCATCGTTGAAAACTCCGGTGGAGAAGGATCAGTAATCGTATCCAAGGTACTTGAAGGTGGAGAAAACTTCGGTTACAACGCCAAAGAAGGTACTTTTGTGGACATGCTCAAAGAAGGAATCATTGATCCCAAAAAAGTGGCTCGTGTTGCCTTAGAAAATGCAGCTTCAGTTGCAGGGATGATCTTAACTACCGAGTGTGCTTTGGTCGACGTCAAAGAAGAGGCTCCAGCCATGCCACCTATGGGCGGCGGCGGCGGAATGCCTGGAATGATGTAATCCATTATTTTTCTATAAAAAAACCTGCTTTTTCAAGCAGGTTTTTTTATTCCTTATTCTTTCCTTTCGTACTGACAACACTTGGGCAGTTCATCATAATCTTCTTTTTTGGCTGTAACTTCTGAAGTGTCGTGACCTTGGGCTGCAATCCCCATATGAATAGTTTTCAAGTCTACTTTTTGTGGATTGAAGATCAGACTGATCTTATTGGAAGGAATATCCCAATCGGCCGATTTAACTCCTTTGATAGAGAGGGCCACTTTTTCGATTCTTTTTTCACACATTTCACAGTTGCCATGAACCGTAAATTGTGTTTTGGTGTTCTTTTTTTGTTTCTCTTGAGCTACCATTCCCAATGGTAAAGCAAGCAATAAGATTAGAATTTTTTTCATAGTGTATAAAATTAATAATTAGATTAAATTTTGAGTCTTAAACCAGAGTACAACATCCCACCGAAAATGGGGCCGTAGATCTGTGCCGCATCAAAGTCGACCCCAAAAGGAACATTAGCTCCAATAATGGGAGACAATTGTTTGTAATTTCCTATGTTCTCTCCCCCCAAATATATTTCAAATTTTTTGGAGAAAACATGGGTCAATTGCGTGTTCCAAAGCGAATAACTAGGGGAAAAACCTCTGGGGCGATCCACAATATTGTGCACCAATCGCTGCGTCCCCACATAGTGATAGGTTAAATCCCACCGCCATTGTTTATCCATTGGGCTGATTTTGCTTTCCCAACCCAAATTGGCAAAAAAACGATTCTTGGCAAGTAAAGGTTTTTGCATGAATCCACTTTTATAGTCCATTTGCACATCGTAATTTTTGTATGCTGCTCTGAAATTCAAAAAGTTTCGATAATAATAATCCAATTCCAATTGAAAGCTTTTTGCAGAGCTTTGTCCCTCTAAGTTATAAAAAGAAATTTGACGAGGCGATTCCCAATCTACGACCACCTGATCTGTAAAACGGGTAATGTAATAATCGGCAGAAAGAGTCATTTTGTGTGGACTGCCAATGTAAAATGATTTCGAGAGACCCAATCCGTAGTTCCAGGCTTTTTCGGGATTAAGGCCGTAAATTTTCCCCTGAGAGGATTGAATATTGATCGCTCTGTTGGTTGCAAAAAGTGTTTGATTTTCTGCAAAAATATTGGCTGCCTTTCTGCCACTGCCCGCCGATAGCCTGATGACAAACTCCTCTAGCGGAACATATCTAACATGAATCCTTGGCGTTAAAAAACTACCGAAATTATTGTGAAAATCCACTCGGATACCGGCGATCCAACTGAAGTTGTCATTGTTGTCATGGGAAAACTCAAAAAAGCTGCCCACATTGCGATCCGTCCTATTGTATAGGCCACCATCGACCTGTTCAACGTATTCATCAAAACTATAATTTAGCCCTACTTTAAATTTATTTAATGTATTGCCGATAATAGAATTGAAAATCAAATTGGTATAAAAGCTTTGCTGATTGATGTCATAGGTGCGCAATCCGTAATAGGAATCCTGGTCGTGACTGCTGTAGGCGGTTTGAAAACCAAAACTCTGATAGGGTATCTCAGGAAAAACATAACCTACCTTGAAGGAAGCATCCCATCGTTTGGTTTTAATTTCACTGCCCCAGCGACTTTTCATTCCCCTATCTTTCTGGGGATTGTAGCTTAAAGCACCCAATAATTTTTCATCATTCAAATACCTCCAACTCAAAAAACTTACCCATCCATTTTCTAGATCGGTGTATTGCCAACGATTCATCAAATTGATTTGCTCTGAAACGGGAAGATCGAGAAAACCATCATTGTTGTTATCAAATTTTTGGGTTCTCTTGTTACCGTGGAGATAAAACCCTGTGCTCCAATAATCATTGAGTCTATGATTAAAATGTGTATTCATTTCATACCTCCCATTGATGGAGGCAAATAGATTGAGAAAAAAGGGAATATCGGTCAGCGGTTTTTTCAGTTCGGTATTGATTTGTCCTGCAATGCTTTCAAAACCATTGGTTACCGACCCTGCCCCTTTGCTGATTTGAATACTTTCTACCCAAGTTCCTGGTGTAAAGGTCAATCCATAAGCCTGTGAAGCACCCCGAACCATAGGAATATTTTCTTCCGAAATCAATAAGTAGGGACTCGAAAGCCCTAACATTTTTATTTGTTTGGTTCCGGTTAGTGCATCTGCAAAATTCACATCTATGGCTGGATTGGTTTCAAAACTCTCCGAAAGATTACAACAAGCAGCCTTGAGTAATTCCTCGCTGCTTACCTTCAGAATATTTTGCGTATCAATAAAGGATTTTTGAGAGGCTTTTCTGCGCTGGGTTAGGGTGACTTCGTCCAATTCGTCCTCCTGATTTTGAGTCATTTGGTGGCTGATGAATGAAGTATCAATTTTTAAGGTATCGGTTATAAAACCGATATAGCTAATGATCAACAGATCAGTTGCTGGGGCTCTTTCCAACTGGAAAGCTCCCTCCATATCCGTAACCGTTCCATTGGTGGTGTTTTTCCAAAAAACACTGGCGCCGATTAGGGGATAAGTTTTATTATTTTCTTGGTATTGTATGACTCCACTGAGGGGGTCTTGCGAATAGACCATCCCCCATGAAAGGCATACAATAAATATGTATTTTTTCATGATTTTAGGGTTAGATTCAACATTAAATAAGCAATGTATTTAAAATTGGATCAACCGTAAAAAATAAGGCTTTGGTGTAGAAGGAAGATTTTGTTCCTGGGAACAAGAAATTTAGGGGGGGTATAAACTGTCTTAAAAAGGATGATCTTTGAGGCATCAAACTGGAAGGACTTGTTGGATAAAATTCCAAAAAAAGCAAACTGAAGTTCATAATCTGCCGTTTTTTGAGGCTCGTTGTTTTGGATAAAAACAGTTTGATCCTTACAGCAGTGGTTTTTTGTAAGCTTCAAACCTTGATGGGAGTCTTGGGCTTTTTCCAAAGACATTTCACATCCCCCGGCATTCCAAGCCAGAGCAATTTCCTCAATATGCCCTCCACAATAGTGGACATTCAACGCCAGCCCGATTTTTGAAGTCAAAAAAATCAAGGCAAAGAAAACAGCTTTAAAACTCCTTAGGTTCATGTTACAAATTTAGGGCTTTTATCCAAATTGGTAAAATAATATGGCAAAAGCCATCACAAGCATGATTACATTCTCTATCAAAGTCGCTTCGGTCATGGGCAACTTCAAGGCAGTTCCCAAACAGGCACAGTTGATTTTGTTTTTGTCCAATAGGGCATAAATGACCCCCACAGTGGTAATGGATAATATTACAACGGTGGCTATAAAGGCAAAATTCAACTGCCATCGCAACAATAACATCAAGCCCAAAAAAATCTCGATAAAGGGGTAAATTTTTGCATACAAAACACTTCTCTTGGCTAGGGGATCATATTGCGCAAAGGCAGAGGGAAATCCCTTGTAGTCCAAAAATTTAAAGAAGCTAAAAACCACAAAAAATAGCCCCATAAAATCAATCATAAAATTTGTAAAGCGGAAAGTGTTCTTTTGAAGTAAAACAGAACCTGAAATCAGATATACAAAAATCAAAAATAGCGGAAAAAGCTGTTTTAACTTGGAGGGAGTTTGCTCTAAAGGTGCCGGATCAAACGGTTGGGTTTCCAATGAGGGTATGTATTTTGGAAGTAATACAACGGACAGTTTTTCCAATGTCAATGATTTTGAAACCTCCAACGCTACATTTCCTCCAGCCAAATCAATTTTGATATCTTCTACCTCATCCAAACTGATCAATTTTTCAGTTACCCCCGAAACACATGCTTGGCAAGTCATGCCCGAAATTTTTACATTTTGTCTCATTGTTGAAAAGTGGGCTTTTTTTGGTTAATTAAACGCAATAAATAAGAAGAAAATTAAATTTTTTACAATAATGTTTTTAATACTTTTGTCAAAATCAGCATCTCTATATTTTACATAAAAATACTAAAAAAAAACGCATCTGTATCAGATCAAAAAACCAATTCCCCCAATCAAGATTCATCGATTAATAAAAAATAAATGAGTAAAAAACAAATTTCATCTGCTCTCATCTCGGTTTTTGATAAGACAGGATTGGCCCCCATCATTCATCAATTGAATTCATATGGGGTTACCTTCTACTCCACCGGAGGGACGGAAAAATTTATTCGTGATCTGGGCTATGAAGTTGCTGCTGTTGATGACGTTACGGGCTACCCCTCCATACTGGGAGGTCGCGTAAAAACCCTACATCCCAAAGTTTTTGGAGGTATTTTGAACCGCCAAGAAGTGTCAGATGATCAAACGACTCTGGAACAATTTCAAATTCCACAAATCGATTTGGTCATCGTGGATTTATATCCTTTTGAAGATACTGTTGCTGCAGGTGGTAGCGAACAAGAAATTGTCGAAAAAATAGACGTCGGGGGAATTGCCCTGATAAGAGCTGCCGCAAAAAACTTTAAGGATACCTTTTGTGTTTCCGACAAAAACGATTACCAAGATTTTCTGGACCTTCTCACCCGATCTGATGGAGCTCCGGATTTGCAACAAAGAAAGAGGTATTCCGTCAAGGCTTTCCAAACCTCTTCACATTACGACGCTGCCATCTTTAACCATTTCAACCAACAGGAGGAAGTGCTCAAATTGAGTATCAAGACTGCCAAAACCCTTCGCTATGGGGAAAACCCGCACCAAAAAGGTCAATTTTTTGGCCCTTTATCCGACCTTCTGGAGCAAATTCATGGGAAAGAAATTTCTTACAACAACCTTTTGGACATCGATGCAGCAGTCAATCTTATGCTCGAATTTTATGAGGGGGATGCCAGCTTTGCCATTCTTAAACACAACAACGCATGTGGCTTTGCTACCCGCACTTCACTCAAAGAAGCCTATGTAGATGCACTGGCCGGTGACCCTGTCTCCGCCTTCGGCGGCGTTTTGATTACCAATAAAACAATTGACCTGAACACGGCCACCGAAATCCACAGCCTGTTTTGCGAGGTGGTGATTGCTCCTCGCTTCAAAGAAGACGCTCTGGAACTCCTAAAGGGAAAAAAGAACAGAATACTTTTGGTTCAAAAAAACACCCCTTTACCCTCCACCACCTATAGAAGTTGTCTTAACGGCATACTGGTACAGGATAGGGATTCGAAAACGGATCTTGCAGAGGAACTCGAATTTATCACTGACAAAAAACCAAGTGCGCAAGAAATTGAGGACCTGATCTTTGCTTCAAAAATTTGTAAACATACCAAATCAAATACAATTGTTTTGGCAAAAAATGGTCAATTACTGGCCTCAGGCACCGGACAAACCTCAAGAGTAGATGCATTAAACCACGCCATTGAAAAAGCCAAGCACTTCAATTTTGACCTCAATGGTGCCGTAATGGCAAGTGACGCTTTCTTCCCTTTCCCCGATTGTGTTGAGATTGCTCATAAAGCAGGAGTCAACAGTGTCCTCCAGCCGGGAGGGTCAATCAAAGACCAATTTTCCATAGATTATTGCAACGAAAATGATTTATCCATGATCTTTACAGGTACGCGTCATTTTAAACATTAATTTTCATAACTTTAGCCCTTATAAAATCAATAAGTTATGGGTTTCCTGACCGAGGAAATTGCTATAGATTTAGGAACTGCAAATACATTAATCATCCACAATGATAAAGTAGTTGTTGACAGTCCCTCCATAGTGGCTATCGATAGAACAACCAATAAAATTATTGCTATTGGAGATGAGGCCAGTATGATGCATGGAAAAACCCATGAAAACATCAAGACCATCAGACCTTTAAAAGATGGTGTGATCGCCGACTTTAATGCCTCTGAGCAAATGATCAATACCTTGATCAAAAGCATACCCACACTTAAGAATAAATTCTTTACCCCTTCCCTAAGAATGGTTATTTGTATTCCCTCCGGAATTACGGAAGTGGAAATGAGAGCGGTAAAAGAATCTGCAGAGCGAGTCAATGGCAAAGAAGTTTATTTGATACACGAGCCCATGGCAGCCGCCATTGGAATTGGAATCGACATCATGCAGCCCAAAGGGAATATGATCGTTGACATAGGAGGAGGTACAACTGAGATAGCAGTAATCGCCCTGTCTGGAATTGTATGCGACAAATCGGTCAAGATTGCAGGTGATGTTTTTACCAATGACATCGTTAACTACATGAGGAGCAAGCACAACCTATACGTAGGGGAGCGCACAGCCGAAAAAATAAAAATATTGATTGGTTCTGTGATCGAGGATCTTGAAAACCCTCCCGAGGACATGTCAGTTCAGGGAAGAGACTTGTTGACTGGAAAACCCAAACAAGCAATGATTTCCTACACCGAAATCGCCAAAGCTTTGGACAAGTCCATCATAAGAATCGAAGAAGCCATCATGGAAGCCTTATCCCAAACCCCTCCAGAATTGGCAGCCGATATCTATAACACTGGAATATATCTGGCGGGTGGCGGAGCTCTCCTAAGAGGACTTGACGTTCGACTTTCCAGAAAAACCGATCTCCCTGTTTATATTGCCGAAGATCCCTTGCAAGCTGTTGTGAGAGGAACTGGAATCACCTTAAAAAATATCGCGCGATATAAAACCATTTTGATCAAATAATGACGTATGCGGCAGCTCATCAATGCCCTACTTAAGTACAAGAATACCCTGTTATATTTGGGTCTTTTGATGATCTCCCTCATTTTTTTAAAACAACGAAGTTTTTACCACCAATCCATTTTTAGCAATGCTGCCCTTATAATTTCCAGTAACTTCAATCTGGCAGGGAAAAATATTTCTAACTATCTGGATCTTTCTGAAAGCAACGAAAAACTATTGGCTGAAAATATTAAGCTCAAGGCACTCGAATTGATTCATTTCAATGAGCAATCACCTAAAAATAGTGCAATCGACACTTTCGGTTTTGAAGTTTTTGGAGCAAGAATCGTCAAAAACAGTTACAATCGTGCTAGAAATTACTTGATTATAGATCAAGGCTATCAAGAGGGAATAGAAGTAGAAATGGGCGTGATATCTAGCGATGGCGTTATAGGCATTATTAATCAGGTTACTGCCGATTTTTCCAGTGTGATTTCCATATTACACCGCGATCTAAAAATCAATGCCGGTTTTAAAAAGAACGGTGCTTATGGATCTTTATCGTGGCAAGGCGACCACCCCAAAAGAATGAAATTGGATGATGTTTCCACCCTAAATCCCGTGATGGTAGGAGACACCATAGTGACTGGTGGCATGTCAGATTATTTTCCTCATGGCATCCCCATTGGAAAGGTTTTTAGTTTTGAAAAACCCGAACTCGAAGGGTACTATGATATTGAAATTGAACTGTTTAGCAATCTTACGCAAAAAGAGTTCGTTTATGTTCTAAAGAACAAAAAAAAGGATCAACTCAATCATTTGAAAAATGAATCGCGATAACTTAATATCAATTTTTCAGTTTTCTCTTTTGCTGTTTCTTCAGTCTTTTTTGCTGAACAACATCAATCTCTTTGGGTTCATCAATCCCAATCTCTATCTTTTGTTCATCATTGTCTACCGTTTGGATGGCAACCCAACTTTATTAATCATTTTGGGTTTTGCTCTGGGACTATTACTCGATCTATTGACACAAGGATCAGGAGGGCATACCATCGCTACATTGACCATCGCCTTCTTGAGGCGATTAATCATTAGATTTTCTTTTGGTGTGAATTATGATGTTCCCATGGGAATGATCAAAGGAAGTCTCCTCACCCAAAGATTACTGTATCTGTTGTTGATGGTGGTGATTCACCATTTAGTGCTCTACAGTGTCATCTACTTTAGTTTTAGCAACACCATTACCATTCTAAAAAACACTCTTTTTACATCTTTTTTTACCTTTATAATGGTATACATTTCCCTGGGATTATTCAAAGAAAAATGATTAGGCGTTTTTTTTTACCGGCTGTAACTCTTTTGTCTGCTCTTATTTTTGTAGGAAGGCTCATCAGTTTGCAGTTACTCAATTCATCTTACAAACTCCTCTCAGATGTGAATGCTGTAATTGAAAATTCGATTCATCCCGAACGTGGCTATATCTATGACCGCAACCAAAAACTCTTGGTTTCCAACCAGCCTGTTTATGATTTAATGGCCATTCCGGAAAATATCCCTGCCTTCGATACTCTTAAACTCTCCAAAATATTGGGTGTTTCAAAAGCTGAACTTAAAGATAAAATCAAATCTGCCAGAACTTTTTCTGTAAAACTCCCTTCCATCATTGTTGGAAAGATTTCCAAAGAACGCAATGCCATAATTCAGGAAAAGATTTGGAAATATCCTGGTTTTTTTCTGCAAAAAAGCTCAGTCAGAAACTATCCTGTTTCTCTCGCTTCCAACTTATTGGGCTATGTGAGTGAGGTCAACAAAAACGATATGAAAAAAGACGATTACTACCGCTTGGGGGAATTGATCGGCAGACAGGGAATAGAGGAATATTATGAACACTTTTTAAGAGGAAAAAAAGGAAAGAAATTTTATCAAAAAGACCGATTCAATCGAATCATAGGTTCCTATGAAGAAGGAAAATATGATGTCCCTGTGGAAGGTGCGCAAAATCTTGTTCTGACCATCGACAGGGAGCTTCAACAGTACGGTGAGGAATTATTACAAAACAAAAGGGGAGGTATTGTGGCCATAGAACCCAAAACCGGAGAGGTGCTTTCTTTGGTCTCCGCCCCCGGCTATGATCCCAACATACTGGTGGGTCGAAAACGATCCAAAAACTTTCGAAAACTGGCAATGGACACTCTGGCAAAACCCCTATTCGACAGAGGTCTTCAAGCACAATACGCTCCCGGATCCCCTTTCAAAACCCTCAATGCACTGATTGCACTGCAAGAAGGGGTCATCGATACTGAGACCGCTTACCTATGTCAAAAAGGTCATTTTTACGCTCGTGGAATGTTTATGGAGTGTCATTGCAGACTTGGAACCAAAAACAACTTAAGCTCCGGCATTTACCGATCCTGTAATACTTATTTTGCCAATATTTACAGAAGAATCTTAGACCAAGCAGGAGAAAATGTTGAGGAAGGAATGAACATTTGGAATGACCATTTAAAAAGTTTTGGTTTGGGTAATTACCTAGGGTATGACTTACCCGTTGGAAAAAAAGGTTTTATCCCAGACGCAGATTTTTACAACTATTGGTACAAAAAAGGGGGCTGGAAATCTGCTACGGTCGTTTCCAATGCCATTGGTCAAGGGGAGCTCCTGACCACCCCCATCCAAATGGCCAACTTCACTGCCGCCGTTGCCAACAGGGGGTATTTTATCCAACCTCATTTCCTCAAATCTGTAAGCAATGACTCTTTAAACAAAGTATATGAAAAAAAAGAGACCTCTATTGATTCCATTCATTTCGAAACGGTGATCGATGGTATGCATCAGGTAGTAGAAAGAGGCACTGCGAAAGTTGCCAAAATCAAGGGAATTGAGGTCTGTGGAAAAACCGGAACAGTCGAAAATTTTATGAAAATAAACGGTGTAAAAACCCAACTCACAGACCACTCCATTTTCATTGCTTTTGCTCCAAAAGACGATCCTAAAATTGCAATTGCAGTCTATGTGGAAAACGGTTATTGGGGAGGAAGATGGGCGGCCCCTATCGCGAGCCTAATGATCGAAAAATACCTCAATGGGAGCATCAAAAGAAAATGGCTGGAAGACAGAATGTTGAATGGTAGCCTACTGGCAGAATACGAAAAACCCTATTCTGGAGAACCCTTTGTGATCAATGAATAAAAATATAATTTACCGGCTTGATTGGATATTAATACTCATTTACCTAATATTAGTATCTTTTGGTATTGTCAATGTTTATTCTGCCACCTTTAGCGAAACTCTCGAAGGTGTTTTTGATATCTCTCAAGCTTCAGGAAAGCAAGTTTTTTTCCTGATTTTTAGCCTTTTTATTGGAATGGTTATCCTTGCGATAAACAGTAAGTTCTTTGAACAATTTGCAACATTGGGATATTTTTTAAGCATACTGCTGTTGTTAGGTCTTTTTGTCTTTGGCAAGACCGTTTCTGGAGCAACTTCTTGGTACAATATTGGGGGGATAAGTCTTCAACCCTCCGAGCTGGCCAAAGTAACCACCACATTGGTTATCGCAAGCCTTTTGAGCAAGTTTCAATCAGATCTCAAGACCCCGAGAACCTTGTTTAAAATTGGAGCATATGTTCTCCTCCCCTTTTTATTGATCGTTTTACAACCCGACCCCGGATCTGCTTTGGTTTTTGGAGCCTTCTTTTTTCCCTTATTCAGAGAAGGACTTAATTATACCTATTTGATCATTTTCCTATCTATATTGGCTTTGTTTTTTATCACCCTCAGTTTTCACTTTGGCGTGGTCATTGGAATCATAACCATTTTGATCTTTTTACTCTACTTCATTTTTAAAAACCTGAATCCTAGAGCAAAAGTTTGGCCTTTTTTGATCTTCCTAATTGTTTCTATCGGGTTTTCATTCTCTGTAGATTACATCTTCGACAATGTGTTTCAACAGCGTCACCGTGACAGAATTAATATTGTTCTGGGAAAAGAGATCGATACACAAGGAGTGGGTTATAACATTAATCAATCCAAAATTGCAATTGGTTCGGGAGGGTTTAAGGGCAAAGGGTTTTTGGAGGGCACACAAACCAAAGGAGATTTTGTTCCCGCACAACATACCGACTATATCTTCAGTACCATAGGAGAGGAATGGGGTTTTATAGGAAGCTTTTTTCTAATTTTTCTTTTTTGTTTGCTCATTTTCAGAATCATATTACAGGCTGAAAAACAAACCAACAAGTTTCGAAGGGTTTACTCTTATGGGACGGCCGGATTAATATTCACCCATTTTTTTATCAATATCGGGATGTCTTTGGGAATGATTCCCACAATTGGCATTCCGCTACCTTTTATCAGTTATGGGGGTTCGAGTATATTGGCCTTCAGCATCATGGTTTTTATCCATCTAAATTTCGATGCCAATCGGCTCAATGACTGGTAAGGTCAATGCTTTACGTCCAAAATATCCCTCAGGCTGTTCCCCAATGTCATAAATGCCAAAACCAAGCTCATGATGGCCAATCCGGGTAACAAGGTTAAATATGGTTTCCCCAACAGTAAATACCTGAAGTGATCTTTTACCATCCCCCCCCAACTGGGCACGGGAGGTTGGGCGCCTATCCCCAAAAAACTCAATCCACTTTCAATCAGTATCGCACTGGCAAAATTGGCCGCTGAGATAACGATCAGAGGGGGGATAAGCAATGGGAGAATATGATGCCATATGATTCGTGTTTTACCATAACCCAGTGTCTGAGCAGCTTTGACAAAGGTTTTCTCTTTTAGGGTCAGAACCTGACCTCTAACGACCCGCGCCACCTCCACCCACATGGTTAAGCCCACAGCGATAAAAACTTGCCAAAAACCGCGCCCCAAAGCCAATGTAATGGCAATCACCATCAACAAGGTGGGAATAGACCAAAAAACATTGATCAACCAAACAATGCCTTTATCCAAATAGCCTCCAAAAAACCCGGCCAAGGCCCCCAAAACAACCCCTATCAACAGCGAAATAAATACTGCAATAAAACCGATAGAAAGCGAAATCCGCGACCCAATGATCAAGCGACTCAACAAGTCTCTACCATATTTGTCTGTCCCCAATAAAAATTTTTTCTCCTCTAAGTGTTGTTTTTTAAAGCTAGATTCCGAAAGAGGAGTTTGGAGTTTTGATGCCTCGACAAACTCATAGTAATCCGATGGGGAACCATAGGGTTGAATCTCTATGCCATCGGGTTGGAATTTGTAATCTTGTATTGGAATTTCAGCCCTGTTATTTACTTCACCTAAAAAAAAAGACTTCCGGTTGGAAAGGAAATTTTCGGTGGGAAGCATCAACATATCGACCTTAAAACCGGGGGGTTTGGAATGAATTGACAAATGCATTTGATTGGCGTTGAAAGTACTGTCAGGAGCAATTTGATAAGCAAAAGTTGCAACCACAATCAACAGAAGTATATAGAGGATACTAAAAACTGCCCATGGGTCTTTCAGAAATTTTTTGTAGACAATGGTCCCCCTCAAAACATCAATATTACTTTTTTATCTGAGCTACAGGATAATTGTCAAGGTTGATGTTCAAATCTTCCAAAATGCTCACTGCTTCCGAGATATAAAAATCTTTTTGTAAGGTTTCAACCCATCTGTCCTTTCTCTCTTTGACCACCTCATCAGTGAGAACTCCCGAATCCGGCACCCACTCAAAGGTCAAATCTGACTTGTAATCTTTGAGTACACTGAATTTGTCGGATATTTTTTTGTTGGTCTCCTGTTCTGTCAAGTAATCCTCATAGTTAAGAGTATAGACATAGTCATCCTGTTGGGCCTCTATCCTTCTGGCCTGTTGTTCCACAAGCTGCATATAAGGATTGTCTTTTAATCTATTGGCACTCTGACTCAATGCATATTGATAGTTGGCTTGATTCCCCCATTGCTTGTAGGAAGCAGGTTCAATACTGTCCCAAGTCAAAGGATTTTCTTGGTCTTTTTCACCCATATCAATATAGGAATATTGATTTTTTAGGATGATATCACTTCGCACACCTTCCAATTGTGTAGAACCTCCGTTGATGCGGTAAAACTTGTCGGTTGTAATTTTAACAGCCCCCAGGTCGCCATGTGTTCCACCCGAAATAATTCGATTCAAGTCAATCACATTTTGTACGGTTCCTTTTCCAAAAGTTTGTTTACTCCCCAAAATGATAGCTCTTTTGTAATCTTGAAGTGCAGCCGCTAAAATTTCGGATGCCGAAGCCGAAAATTCATTGACCATTATGACCAATGAACCATCCCAAACAATGGAAGGGTCTTCATCACGCAAAATATCCTTGGCTCCGCCGGTACTTTTTACCTGAACTACCGGACCTTGATCAATAAAAAATCCAGTTATATCAACAACGGTCTTAAGTGATCCGCCACCATTGTTCCTCAAGTCCATTATAATGCCACTAACATTTCTTTTTTTGAGGGCCTCCAATTCTTTTTTGACATCGCTGGCAGCATTTCTGCTTTTTTGATCTTTGAAATCAATATAAAATTTAGGCAACTGAATGAGGCCATAAATTTTTCCATTTTTTTGGATGATCGTTGATTTGGCATAGGACTCTTCCAACTCTACCACATCCCTGTTTATGACTACTTCCTCTATGATACCGCTCACTCTTCTGACGGTCAAAAACACCTTAGTTCCCTTGGGACCTTTGATCAACTTGACCGCATCACTCAAACGCATGGGGCCAATTTCTACGGCATCTTCGTCTTTTTGAGCCACCTTGAGAATGACATCACCCACCTCAAGCGCTTTGGCTTTCCAAACAGGGCCTCCAACAATGACCTCTACGATTTCAACCACCTGATCTTTCTTTTGCAATCGCGCACCAATGCCCTCAAACTTTCCTGAAATATTTTGATCAAACTTCTCTTTATCGTCCGGAGCAAAATAGTTGCTATGGGGGTCAAACTCGAGGGTTATAGAATTGACATAAATCGAAAACCAGTCCTTACGTTCAACCTCATCAAAAATCTCAAAATAGTTTTCAATGTTTTCCTTTGTCTTTAATCTGGCTTCTTCCTCCAATACAATATTTGACTTTATCTGGTAGGTGCTGTCCTTTTCTTTTTCAAAACCTTGCTGTTCTATCAAACCTGAGTAATATTCCAAAGTAGAAAGTTTGAACCTTTTTCGCCAAAGTTCTTTAAGACCTTTTAAAGTTCTGGCATAGGGAATCTCCACAAAATTGAGATCAATAGAATCCTTTACATTAAAATCAAAAGGATCAACCAACAACTCCCCATAAAATTCTTTTACCTGGCCCATACGCGCAATCAAGCGGTCGTAGGTCAAATTGAAAAACGAAACATCGGCCAATCTGATTTGATCATCAATTTCGTCTTTATACCTTTCGAAATTATTGATGTCGGATTGAAGGAAAAATCGGTGTTGTCCATCAATGCCCTGAATGTAGTTGTTAAAAACATGCTCTGAAAAAGTATCATCGATATCTTTGGGATCATAATGACCTCTTTGCATTACATAAGTAATGACCTCAATCAGTAATTTGTCTTTATCCGGATTGTCTAAATACCCAGACGAACTTACAAATAGAATGAGCGCAGATATACCAACGACAAATGTTCCAACAAGCCTCATAAAAATTGTATTAAAAGGCAAATTTAACCAAAAACCCCTTACAAGCCCAAACCCTAAAAAACTTTTTGTTAGTGCTAAATTGACATTGAGGGGTTAATATTTTTTAAATTTACAAACTATTAAAAATTCATGGAGAAAAAACCCCTCATACTCGTAACCAATGACGATGGAATTACAGCTCCGGGCATAAGAAAATTGATTGAAGTAATGAACGAGATTGGGGAGGTCGTTGTCGTCGCTCCCGACAGTCCACAATCAGCAATGGGGCATGCCATTACCATCAACTCCACACTGCATTGTACAAAAATTTATGTCAAAGAAGGCACTCACTTGGAATACAGTTGTTCGGGAACACCCGCAGACTGTGTAAAACTGGCGGTCAATGAAATATTAGACCGAAAACCCGACCTTTGTGTTTCTGGAATCAATCACGGATCCAATTCCTCCATCAATGTAATTTACTCCGGAACCATGAGCGCAGCCGTCGAGGCCGGGATTGAGGGCATACAAGCCATTGGGTTCTCATTGTTGGATTATCGCTGGGGTGCCGATTTTGATGCCATCAGAAATTACGTCAAGAAAATCACAGTGAGTGCTTTGGAAAATAAAATCCCCTCCAATGTTGTTTTGAATGTCAACTTCCCAAAACTCTCCGAAGAAGAAATAAAAGGCATCAAAATTTGTCGACAGGCCAAGGCCTATTGGGTAGAGGAATTTGACAAAAGAACCAACCCCATGGGACTGGATTATTACTGGCTGACCGGTAAATTCGTCAATGAAGACAAGGGAGAAGACACCGACGAATGGGCACTCAGTCAAGGCTATATCTCCGTAGTCCCCATAGAATTTGACCTTACGGCTCATCACGCCATACAACGATTAAATACATGGAATTTTGAAAAATAAAGAACTTTATCAGGGAATAATTGCCAGTTTTTTTGCCAGTTCAAGTGCAATGATTTTTATCCTCCTCTATTTTTCGGAAGGCCCCATTGAAGAGGCCATTTCCTCTTTATTCCGACAGAAAAAGCTAGGGGGACTCATCAGTATGGGTGCGCTAATCAATTTGCCATTATTCTTTTTGGGAATGCACAAGAGAAAAACAAATTTTGCCAAGGGCGTAATGATTACCTCCATTGTAATCGTCCTAATGGTAGCGACGCTTAAAATCATTTAAATTGAAATATTACATCATTGCCGGCGAAGCTTCCGGTGATCTTCACGGATCAAAATTGATGGAGGCTTTGAAAGAAAAAGATAACAAGGCCCAAATTCGCTTCTGGGGAGGGGACTTGATGCAACATGCTGGTGGTGTGTTGGTGAAGCATTACAAAATGCTCGCTTTTATGGGTTTTTGGGAGGTTATCACCCATTTGGGAACCATTTTAAAAAATATTAAATTTTGTAAAAAAGACATCTCCCGATTTCAACCGGATGTCATCATTTATATCGACTATCCCGGGTTCAACCTCAGAATCGCAAAATGGGCCAAACAACAAGGATTTAAAAATCACTTTTATATAAGCCCACAAGTTTGGGCTTGGAAAGAAAACAGAGTCCATCAGATGAAAAAAGATCTAGATGTACTATACGTGATTCTCCCTTTTGAAAAAGATTTTTTTGAAAACAAACACCAATTCAAAGTGGAGTTTGTGGGACACCCCTTACTGGACACCCTATCCAAAAGAAAAAAATCAAAGGCCTTTATCAAACATAATGAATTGTCAGATAAAACCAATCTCATAGCACTATTGCCGGGCAGTAGAAAGCAAGAGATCAAAAAAATGTTACCCATTTTTTTAAAGGTATCGCCCCTGTTTCCTCAACATGAATTTGTCCTCGCCGGAGCTCCTGGCATAGACCCGGAGTGGTATCAAGAATTCTTTGGCAAGGAAAAGGTCAAAATTGTCCAAAACAAAACCCACGAACTACTTTTACATGCCAAGGCCGCATTGGTTTCTAGTGGAACGGCTACATTAGAAACCGCCCTGCTCAATGTCCCACAAGTGGTTTGCTACCGCAGTAGTTTTTTGACCTATCAAATTGCCAAATGGCTCGTTAAATTAAAATACATCTCTCTGGTCAACCTTATTTTGGATCGCGAAGTTGTTAAAGAACTCATTCAAAAGGCATTCAATGTAAAGGAAGTAGCCCAGCATTTGGAATACGTGCTTTCCGAAACGGGGCAGAAAAAACTCAAGCAGGACTACGAAGAACTGCGAACCATTCTCGGTGGAGGAGGCGCCAGTAAAAAAACGGCACAACACATAATCAACGCCTTGAAATAATTTTTTTGCGATAAATTTAGGCAATGAAAGCCCCTAAATATCCCATCTATATCCTTACAATCCTTTTTGTGATGGGAATGTTAATTTCTCCTTGGTTGGAAAACAAATTCCTAATCTGGGGCTTAATAATTATCCCTTTTTTTGGTGCCCTTTTCAAAAAATACCGTTCGCTTGTTTACCTTGTTTTTCTTCCGCTGGGAAGCATTCACCACCAGCAATTTTATAGTCTCTCCAAATCAAATTACAGTCATTTTACAACCAATGGAAATGAAAAAACCCTCCTTGTACAACTGACCCAGGCCCTTAAACCCAACGATTTTCAATTTCGATTTTATGGGTGTGTGGTCAAGTTAGGTGATCAAAAAACAAGTGGTAAAATCCTTGTTGGAATGGATAGGGATGCATTAAAAAAAAGCCCATTAATGGAGATTTAATCATAACCCAAAAAATACCAAAACCCTTAATATCTAGAACCTATCCAGGGGGATTTGACTACAAAGACTATTTGAACAAGATCAAAATATACGACCAACTCCAACTCGGTGAAAAGGACTTTATTTTGGTGAAAAACCAAATCAGGGGGCCCGCTGATTTTCTGAGGTTATGGAATGTAACCCTTGAAAAAAAATAGATCAATCCCAACTGTCTAATGCTTCAAAAAACACCATCAAAACCTTACTACTGGGAAAAAGGAATGCATTGGATCGTGAATTGGTTAAGGCTTATGGAAATGCAGGGGTGATTCATATTTTGGCCATTTCAGGACTACACATCGGCATCATCATACTCTTTTTGGGTTTTGTGCTCAAACCCATTCAATCCATTCCCGGAGGAAAGTGGATTTATATCGTCTGTATCATTGAGCTGCTTTGGGGTTTTGCTCTTTTTACAGGAGGTAGTCGCTCAGTGATAAGAGCAGTCAGTATGTTTACAGGATTTGCCTTGGCCAAATATTCCCATCGAATACACAGCGCCTTTCACTTGCTCGTCGTCAGTTTTTTTCTGCTTTTGGTTTTTTACCCCCCTTTTCTCTATCAAGTTGGGTTTCAAATGAGTTATCTCGCTGTTTTGGGCATCATCAAAATTCATCCCCTTCTCCAAAAGCTTTGGAGCGCTCGATACCCTGTACTCCAAAAATTCTGGGAAATCACCACCGTGTGCTTGGCCGCTCAAATTGCAGTCGCCCCCTTAAGTGTTTTTTATTTCCATCAATTTCCGGGTTTGTTCCTCCTTTCCAACTGGCTTATCCTTCCCTTTTTTGGCTTGTTTTTGATCGGGAGTATGGGCTTGGTGGTCCTTATGGCACTGAATATTGAAATACAACTCCTAACAATCGGCTATGACAAAGTAGTAAACAGCTTTAATGATTCCATTTTGTGGATTGCAAATCAAGAGGGTTTTTTGTTCCAAAATATGCGACTGTCGGTCTCCCTTTTGATCGCCATTTATCTCCTTTTGGGTTTTGTTTATTGGAGTCTAAAGTTTCATAAAATATTTAATCGGAGTCCTTGCCAGCTTTTTGATCATCCAACACATTGTTTTATTTGAACAATGGGAAAACTTAAAAATCAATCTATTGTGGTTTCTGTATCAACAAAACCATAATCGCCCACCACGAACCCAAAAAACTGACGCTCTACAGTCCGCAAAAAATTACTGAGCAAGATCGATTTTTGATTGATTTCAAAAATGAATATCCCATAAACACCCTACAAATCGAAGCTTTCAAAACACTTTTATCACAAAAGAATTACGCCTGTTGGTTTTGGACGAAAAGGCCATTTACAACATCCCACATTTTGAGCCATCGCATCTTTTGATATCCAATGACCCCAAGGTCAATCTGGATCGTGTATTGACTCACATTCATCCCAAAATGGTGTCTGCTGATGGCAGTAACCCACCTTGGAGTATTTCACGATGGAAAAAAGGTAGTCAGAAAACCAAGGTTCCGTTTGTGTGCCTCAGAGAAGATGGGGCCTACCCAATCAACCTCTAAACTTGGGTCTAAAGCTCTTGCGATACTTTTCAAAATCATCAGGCTTACTAAAAATCATATAATCCCCTTGCTTGATCATTTTGAGATAAAGTTCGATCTGTTGCGGATTTTGATAGCCCACCAATGGGGTTATCAAATCACCCGTTTCACTGACAAAAATGACCGTTGGATAACCTCTGACTCCCAGGAATTGGGTGAACTGATGGGTTGCGTTTCTTCCTCTTCTATTGGGGTCGTAATTGGGATTGGTAAAAGTATTCCCAAAGTAACTGATGGTTTCTTCCCCCTCGGCGTTGAATTTCACGGCGTAATAATGTTCGGAGATATAAGCCGCTACATCGCGATTTTGAAAGGTTTTTTTATCCATCAATTTACAAGGCCCACACCAGTCGGTATAAACATCGATAATGATTTTTTTGGGATTTTTTTTCTGTGCCTCGATGGCCTCACCAAAAGTCATCCATTCAATGGCTTGGGCATGAATCCAAAAACCACTCAGGCAAAACACAACAAATAAATATCTCATATTCATGGTAATCAAACAGTTTTTTCACTTAAATCCTCTGCCCCATGAGAAAGGCGTTTTAGAGGTTTTAGAATAGCAATGACCAATAGACCAAACAATGTACAGAAGACAAAAATTCCTGTAAAAGTTGCCTTTTCTCCAGCATCTCCCGCATTCTCGCCTATATTGGCTGCCAGCTTATTTCCCAAACCTGAAGCAGCAAAATACAAACCCATCATCAAAGCAGCATATTTTTCAGGAGCCAACTTGGTAATGTAAGATAAAGATACGGGAGAAGCGCACAACTCGCCCACCGTATGAAACAAATAGGCCAACACCAACCAATGCATTGATGAATAACCCATAAACTCATATTCTGAAGCGGCAAAACGCATGAATAAAAATCCAAATCCCATAATCATAATACCCACGGCTATCTTAAAAATGGCAGAAGCTTCCTTTCCTTTGGATTTGATCCGCATCCATATTCCCCCTACAAATACCGCAAGGGTGATGATAAAAAAGGCATTGAGCGCCTGAAACCAAGAGGCAGGAATTTCAAAGCCCATCAAAATCCGATCCGTCTTCTGCTTGGCATATAAATTCATCAGTCCGCCGGCCTGTTCAAAGGCCCCCCAAAAAATGATAATCATCATAAATGAGATCAACAGCACCTTGACCCTGTCTTTTTCTATAGGGGTTAATTTTTTTTGTTGTAATTCCTTTTTTTTCTCCGTCGAGAGTTTTTTCAATTCCCCTACCCCAACGAGATATTTTTGACCGAAAAAATAGGTGATTTGACCGATCAACATCCCCACAGCAGCAAGTCCAAAGCCATAGTGCCAATTGTAAGTTTCTCCAACCCAGCCACAAAATAGCGGAGCCAAAAATGCACCCAAATTGATGCCCATATAAAAAATATAAAATCCGAGGTCTCTTCTTTCATCTCCTTTGGGGTATAGTCCCCCTACCATACTAGAAATATTGGGTTTGAGCCCTCCTACTCCCATAACGATGAATGCACAGCCTATGTAGAAACTCAACTCACTGTCGAAAGCCAAAATTCCATGACCCAAGCACAGCAAAATACCCCCCAGCATGACCATCTTTTTTTGACCCAATAAATTATCTGCAATCCATCCTCCAGGAATGGCGGCTAAGTAGACCAACATGGTGTACCAACCATAGAGCCATAAGGCCTCTTCATTCGTCCATCCAAAACCGGGATTCTGACTTGTGGTCTCCGCGACCAAAAAAATTGTAAACAAGGCCCGCATCCCATAGTAGGAAAAACGTTCCCATAATTCGGTAAAAAACAAAACAAATAACCCGGCAGGGTGACCCCAAAAGGTTTTTTCAATGGGTACATTCAGATAAGATTCAGCCATAATTCAATAAAGATTTTAGTTTTAAAGTTACTCATTTTATAGTAGAGTGAAATTTTGGAACCTACTCAACCACTAGAATTAAAAAAAATAGAATGATGTATCTTTACGCATTACTGAAAAGATTAATATGTCAAAGAAAGTCGAGGGTTTTTCCAAACTGTCCAAAGCAGAAAAAATAAATTGGATCACCAAAATGCATTTTGAGGATAGCCCAAAAGCCAAAGAGATTCTTTCTACCTACAACCACAGCGATGAGAAGTTTCAAAAACGTCACGACGAGTTCGTCGAAAACTCCATTACCAACTATTACCTTCCTTTGGGCGTAGCCCCCAACTTTGTAATCAACGGTGAGGAATACACCCTCCCTATGGCCATAGAAGAGAGTTCTGTGGTAGCTGCCGCATGCAAGTCCGCAAAATTTTGGGCCTCCAGAGGAGGGTTCAAAACTCAAATTCTGGGAACCCAAAAAATAGGACAAGTTCACTTTTTATTTGATGGAAAAGCGACGCAACTGCAATCCTTTTTTGAAGAGAAAAAACAAATCCTCATCGACAGTACCTCCTCACTAACGGCCAACATGCGTCAGCGGGGTGGAGGAATTCTCGATATCCAACTCAAAGACAAATCGAATTTAATAGAAGACTACTATCAATTGCACCTCACTTTTGATACGGTAGACTCCATGGGTGCTAATTTTATCAATTCCTGCCTCGAAAAGATCGCCAAAACATTACAATCACTGGCATCAGATCACAAGGCATTTTTGAATGATCAAAACACTACAGAGGTCATTATGAGCATCCTTTCCAATTATGTCCCTCAATGCTTGGTGCAAGCAGAGGTGCGATGTGCTGTAGGAGCACTCGAAGATTCGGCCGGAATGTCGGGTATGCAATTTGCCCAAAAATTTATCCAAGCCCTAAAAATTGCTCAAAAAGAACCTTATCGGGCTGTGACCCACAACAAAGGAATTATGAACGGTATTGATGCTGTGGTCATTGCTACCGGAAATGACTTCAGAGCAGTAGAAGCAGGTGTACACGCTTATGCTGCTCGGGAGGGTGTTTACTCCAGTCTGAGCCATGCTTTTTTGGAAGGTGATGAGTTTGTTTTCCAACTCAAATTACCCCTGTCTCTTGGAACTGTGGGAGGGCTTACCCAATTGCACCCAATGGTGAAATGGTCCATGGAGTTGTTGGGCAACCCCAATGCTAAAAATCTGATGGAAATTGTCGCTGTAGCCGGTTTGGCACAAAACTTCGCTGCCGTTAGATCTTTGATCACCTCAGGAATACAAAAAGGCCATATGAAAATGCACTTGCTCAACATTCTCAATCAACACCAAGCCTCGGCCGATCAAAAAGAAAAAGCCTTAGAATTTTTCAAAACACATACAGTCACTTTTAGTGCAGTAACCGATTTTTTAAAATCCAACCCCTGATCCCTATGACCAAATACTACAGCCACGGAAAACTCTTACTCACAGGAGAATACATGGTTTTGAGAGGTGCTGAAGCATTGGCCATACCTTCCAAAATGGGGCAGTTATTGGAGTTTGAATCCAATGATTCAAAAACCCTAAAATGGGAAAGTTGGGATCACAAAAATCAGCTGTGGTTCAGCGCTTCTTTAGATATATTGGATTTTAGCATTTCGGATACCAGCGATGCCGATATTGCCTCCCGCTTGGTACAAATCTTTAAAGCCGTGCGGGCTCAAAACAACCATTTTTTAAAGGAAACCGGAGGAAGAGTGAAAACCCATTTGGAATTTGACCACCATTGGGGATTGGGTACCTCCTCAACATTGATTTCCAACTTGGCCCAGTGGTCTCAAACCAATCCTTATACCCTACTCCAGAACAGCTTTGGGGGCAGTGGTTATGACATTGCCTGTGCGACAGCCAAAAGTCCACTGATCTACCGAAAAGACCCATCAGGCCCCCATATTGAAACATGTGAATTTGATCCCCCTTTCAAATCCAACTTATACTTTGTCTATCTCAAACAAAAGAAAAACAGCAGGGAGGCCATTGCGCAGTTTAAAAAACAAAACATCAGTGAAGAACAAATTGCTTTTGCCTCAAGGTTGACAAGGGCAATAATCAAGGCCAATACATTGGGTGAGTTTGAACAAATACTCAACAAACACGAAAGTTTTATCGCAAAAATTTTAGGCGTACTTCCTGTCAAGGAAAAACAATTTCCGGATTTTCGGGGAGCGATCAAAAGTCTGGGAGCATGGGGTGGAGACTTTATTTTGGCCACAGGAGACAAGCACACATCGAAATACTTCAAAAAAAAAGGTTTTGATGTTGTGATCAATTATAAAGAAATGCAACGCTAGTAGTAGAGCTGACGGTTGTCTTCAATCTCTGCACTAGAGCGAAGTGCCTCATAAATCGAATTGTTGATCCTCATGTTCTCCTCGTTTTGTAATGCGTTGGCATAAGCCCTGTAGCTTTCCATCTCTTCAGCAATTTCTTTGGAGATCACTTCGATCATGTATACCCCACTGTTGCCTTTGATCAAGGCCGAAGCTTTATTGAGTTCCAATGCAAAAGCAGCTCCAATAACATAGGGTTCGGTTCCTGCACCGGCTATAACTGTATTTTCTTGGGTCACTGCCGAAGCGGTTTCAATTTCCTTATCGGTAGCACTGGCCAAAGCATCTAAAGATTTTTTATCGGCATGTATTTTTAACAAATAAGCCGCCTTTTTCTCTTTAAGCATCTCTTGGATTACTTCAAACTTGACCGACTCAACATTAACTGTTCCTTTGGGGGTAATCCCGGACAATTGGGCGACTACATAGCCGCCATTGGTCATACTGAATCTTTTGATGTCGCCCACTTCAGTCTCATCATTAAACAACCACTGAACCAAGTTTCTTTGACGTGTTAAATCGGGAAGGTTTTCGTCCAAAAGGTTTACTTTTTGAACAAACTTTACATCATAATCATAATTATTGGCAACCGTATCCATCTGTTCGGTTTTGATGCTTTCCATCTCGAACTGAGTTGTTTTTTGAAAAACAACGTTGGAAGTTTCCTCAGAAGGAACAATCTCTTTGACTACATCGGCTGTTAGAACCACATCTTCCTTGTCGGTGACTTTGATTACGTGAAAACCAAACTCAGTTTCCACCAACCCGATTTCTCCAACTCTGGAACGGTCACAGAAATCAAAAAACTTATCGGTCATCATACCCTCTTGGAAGAAACCTAAATCTCCTCCTTGGGTTTTTGAAGGACCATCGGAGTTTTCGCTGGCCAATTGGGCAAAGTCATCGGGATTTCTTCGCACTTTTCGATACAAATCTTGAGCCAGCTTTTTGGCTTCCTCATTGCTTCTTGTAATGTCAGGATTGGCTCTTGTAGCACCTATAAAAGCGACCAATATATGACTTGCTTTGATGGCGCCCCCTTTTTTACGATCCAAAAAACGAGAAATTTTCAATTGATTGCTGTCCTTATAAGGTCCAAAAACATCACCGGGATTAAGGCCAAATAGAATATCTGCATATTCACTGGCTAAAATTCCTTTGGTTTTGTAAATGGAGTCGAAAGCAGTTTCGGAATACTGCTCAATAAAATCAGTCATATTTTCGGTGGTGGCCAAGCCCTCAATGGTATCGGTTAACTTGGACACATCATTGTACTCAATCCTTTGGTTTTTGAGTTTTTCCAAATCAGCTCGAATTTGATTTTCGTCAGCCTCTGATGCTACTTCGTCAAAAATCACATAACGAACACTTCTGCTCATTTCGGTCTCGTAATTCTCTTTTGTTTTATTGATGTATTGCTTGATGTCGGCATCTGATATTTTAAAAAGACTGTCTGGTACCTCTTCATAGGACATCCTGACGAACTTGAGATTGACCTTGTCATTTTGGATGTGATAAGCGTTTTTGCCTTCCAATTCCGTAAATCCGGTGCTAGATTTTATCAAATCGTAATAGATGTTTTCCTTGGCCATACCGACAATATTCTCCTCTTGAAGTTTCCAGTTGTCATATGCCTGAGGGTTTTCAACCCGCATTTGGTTGATGTAGTCTGTAAATATTCCAAAATCAAAAAAACCTGTCTCGTTTTGAAATCTGGGGTCTTGGACAATTGTTTGATTCTGCATCAAAATCATTTCGATCTGTTGCTTCCCGGCATCAATTCCCAAACGCTCGAATTCTTGTCTGAAAATGGTCGCCCTTACCAATTGATCCCAAACAGAATTTACGGCCTGCATGGTTGATATATTATAGTTTCTCTCGGTATTCTCAACCAATTGTCTGTAGAAAGTCAATTCAATCTCTTCGTCATTGACAACTGCTATTGGGTCACTGGGACTACCGGCTGCGGAATTCTCATCGAAAACTCCGGAAATTACGAAGGCAAACAATGCCATACCTATCACCAGAATAAGAAATACGGAACGCTGTCTAATTTGACCTAATACTGCCATATCATTTTTTTTGAGTCGGATGCGAAAATACGATTTCCTTTTTGATTATGAAAAAGAATCGCTTTGTTATTTAGGGAGTTACAGCAGGACATATGCTGCTCATGACAGGGCATAAAATCTTTACTGATCATCTTTGACCCTGAGGATTACTCTTTCAATTTTTGTAGAGGAGACGTCTTTGATTTCAAACTGGTAGTTTTCGATTTCAATCAGTGTTCCTTTGGCGGGGATTTCCTCTCTCAGATATACGATCAATCCACCCAGTGTTTCATAAAATTCGTTTTCGGGCAGGTTGATATCGTAATTTTGGTTGATGTAGTCAACCTCCAATCGGGCAGAAAACTCAAACAAGCCCTCATCAATTTGTTTTTCGAAAAGGGCGATTTGATCGTGTTCGTCTTCAATTTCACCAAAAAGCTCTTCGATGATGTCTTCGACGGTAATAATCCCCGAAGTTCCACCATATTCGTCCAATACCACTGCAATACTCTTGCGTTGTTTGGTCAATAATTTTAGTACTTCACTGATCTTCATGGTCTCGGGAACGAAAGCCACAGGAAGTAATATTTTTTTTATATTCGTAGGCTTTTTGAACATCTCAAAGGCGTGGATATAGCCCAAAATATCATCTATAGAATCCTCAAAAACGGGGATTTTAGACAAACCACTGGAGGTGAAAAGCTTTTTTATATCGGACAGTGAAGCCGTAATTTCAGTGGCAACAACTTCTGTTCTGGGAACCATGGCCTCTCGCACTTTTACCTCCGAAAAGTCCAGTGCATTTTGAAAAATCTGTATCTCACTGTCTACGCTGTCCATATCTTTGGTCGACTCCAGTTGCTCCTCTATATAATTGCCCAACTCAATTTTAGAAAAAGTCAATTGAACCTGATCCCCTTTGGTCTTAAAAAACTTCATCAAAATAAAGTCTGATAACTTGATAATCATAAAAGTTATAGGGGAAAAAAAAGCATAGAAGAAGGCAGTGGGAAAGGCAAAAACCTTCATCAAACCATTAGAAAATTGTTGGAAAAAAACTTTGGGAAGAAACTCTGCCGTAAGCAAAATGATAATCGTAGATATGATTGTTTGAATAAAAACAATTCGAATGCTGATGGCGCCCCCCAATAGCGTCTCCGGAAAAAACAATTGCAAAATACGGTCGCCCATAAATATTCCATAGATGACCAATGATATATTGTTCCCCACCAACATGGTGGCAATAAATCGAGAGGGGTTTTTGGTAATGAAGTTTAAAAACTTGGCATTAAAACCGGTCTGCTGCTTTTCTATTTCTAAATAAATCTTGTTGGCCGATACAAAGGCGATTTCCATCCCGGAAAAAAAGGCGGAGAGAATCAGGCAAATAAGAATGACAAAGTCGGAAATAATCATTGAGAGGAATTTCCCCTTTTGTTAAACTTTTTTCTGTAGTGTCTTCTGAAGAGTGCCATAAAGACTGAAAGAAGGGCAAATCCGATAAAAATAAACGCCTTTTGTCGGTTGCCGCTCCATTGATTGAATGATTCATAGGTAGCCACTACCGCAATTACCCAATATAAGATTTCAGAGATTTTATAACTTTTCATCGACAATTAATGAGTCTTGTTGTTCTTCCACCACCATGGTGCCGGTTAGCTTTCCTGTTTTAAATTTACTAAATTCTTTATTGGTATCCAATCGTATGGCAGCCATATCGTAACTCACATTTTCGAAAGTGAAGGGTTGTTCTGTAAAAAGCCACTCTTTTTCGGAATCCCAATACATCTGATCGGTCTCTAACCGAGAGCCATCATGCGACAAAAGCACCACATTCCCTTGAAGGTCGACTATTTTGGTCTGGTTGTAGAGTATTCCATAATTGGCAACTAGGGTGTTTTCCTCGTTTTTATTGTTGAAAAATATAATTTTCAGGCCTTCGGGAAATTCGGAGTACTTAAAACTCAAGTGGGTGAAATCTAAGTTTATGGGAGCCGTTAAAATGGCCTTTACCACTGCCGAGTCCGTATAAGTCATACGGATATTGTAGGCTATACCCACGGGGTTCTCGTTGAACTGATTGATTTGCTTGAGGGTCGAGCTACCGTCGTCACAAGAAAAAAAGAGGGCCGCAGCTAAAGCTGAAAATTCTTTTAAAATTTTAAGTATAGAAAGTTGCATTTACAGCTCCGGAACTTTCACACTGCTTTTGATCCAACAATCGAATTGGATGGTAGCCCCTTGGTTGCCCTCGGTGAAAATTTCGGTTTTGGAGGGCGCTCTACCTTCGTAGCTTCTGGCTGTTTTCAAGGCCAGTTTTTTGATTGAGCCATCCACTTCACCCGCTTTATAGGCCATTTGTGCAGCCAACCAATAAACCGCTCTTTTGTTGAACTGGGTTTCCCCACAATCATTCGCACTTCCGGCATAGAGATTAGATATCATCAAATAGGCACTCCCAATAGAAGGCTGAAAACTCAGCGCTTTTCTAGCATAACTGCGGGCCAAAGATTTTCTACCGGCATTCTTAAACTTGATGGCAATTTTGTATAGAATTTTAGCCTTTTTATAAGGATCTGTCTGAAGAGAAATAGACTCTTCATAATATTTTAAAGCTTCATCGCTGTTTCCGGCTTTGTCCTTTAATATCCCCAGATAATAGGCAGAATCGGCAGAGGGATCTAAAGTGTGTAAGGCCTCTACAAGGGTAACGAAAAAGGGATCATCAGAACATTCCTTACTGTCCATTCGAGAAGCAGCACGCTTTAACCAAATGGCATCAGATTTAAACTCCTCAAAGTTTCTTTCGTACAGGGGAACCAAATTCACACAAGTCGCCTCCTTAGAAATGATGGCGTCTAAATTGGAAAGAAAAGTCCCAATGGCATTACTGTTGATGCCATAAACCCTTTTGCTTCTCACATCACGGCTGTTCAATGGAACGCCATCCTCCTGTTTCTTTAGGATAACGTCTAGTTTTTTGGCCAGATTGGTCGATTCTAACTCAAATTTTTCGGAAACCTCCTCGTATTTATTGAACAATTGCTCCATCGATACCCCGTGAGTTCCCTCCTTGTAAAGGTCATAGAGCGTTTTGAAATAATTGTAGAGTTCTTTGGGGTTACTAAAACTCTTAGCATCGGTCTTGTAGGCCAAGTCAAAAGTTTTATAAACCTGCATTTTGTCTGCGGTTTTGTAATCCAGCATGGCTTGAGCCTTACTGCTGATGATGTCTCCCTTAACACTAACCTTCTTTTTGGTGGGAAAGTTTTCAAGCCACTCATCGTAGAGCTTCATCAAATCGGCTGTTTCAGCGGCAAGTGTCTCAGGCGTCGCTTTTTTGATTCTGTCTTTGAGGATGCGTTCCCCATAGGAAAATACTGCAACATTGAGCGAGGGGCACTCTTTCCTGACGCTCATCCAAGGTTCGTAGGCCTCGTCGTAGTTCTTGACTTTTGCATATTCAGCGAAAATGGATAAATTCTGCATACACTCTTCGCTATTTTGTGCTGCCATAGTGTGGATCAATACCACACCCATCCAAAAAACAAATATTTTAAAAAATTTCATCATTTTAAATTTAATTGTACTTTCTCTTTATAAACCATTTGTCGTTTAGGGAAAAACCAACCCTAAAGGACCAAAAATTTTCTTTAAACAAATTATCATCATCACCTCTCCTGCTTCCATACTCAAATCCAATATTGGTATTGGAAAAGCCTGCTAAAGGTAAACCAAATCCAAAATTAATGCCAGTTTCCTTTAATCCAAAATTATTTACAACAATCCCCGTCAACTCATGTCGGAAACCCATCCTAAAAACAATCCTTTTCCAGTAGCTGCTAATGGAACTATAATCAGGGATATAAAAGCCTCCCAATGAAAATTGATATGCATTTTGATAGCTAACTTCGGTCAGGCTTGCGAATTCATTACTGAAATCGCTCATGGCATTCAGCGTATATTGTGCTCCGGCAAACCATTTTCGTTCTTCACCCACTCCTAAACCAAAAGATATGATGTTGGGTATTGTAATCTCTGTTTTGTTTAAACCAAAATCGATCAAGTCAATTTCTATATCCTCTCCAAAGTTGGACGATCTGGTATAGGAACGCGTGTTGAAAAATCTAGAATTGGTCGATGTCAAATTCGCTTGTGGTGCATAGGAAAACATGGCTTGAAGCTCCAAATCATCCTTAATCGGAATTTCTAATTGAGAGGAAAATTTAAAATCTAGGCCAGAAACACTGGATTTATTTTCCAAAACAGTCCCCAAAGTAACCTTATCTTGAAACCTTCCGGTTTCGTTGATGATCTTTCCAAAGTTGTAATTAAAAGTAACTCCAAAACTGAAATATTTAAGCGCATTAATACCAACGGAGAAAAAAACTTTATTGATTCCTCCCTCTCCTTGAAATACATTTAGGGTATCGTCATCATCATTTTCGGATTCCAAATAGGACAGCTTGTATCCCACAGAGGTATAAGGAATGATCCCAAAACCAAAACCAAAATATTTGGTCGGTAGGGCTACTCCGATATAATCCAGACCTGCAGACGCGATACTTTTAGTCTCATTGGTACCTGTCATATTGTTGATCTTATAATTCAATCCCAAGGAGTAATTGGTCAATTTAAGTTTTGCGTAAGAACTGGGATTGGATAGGTTGGCGTGGATCGAGTCATTATAAACCTCGAGTCCGCCCATAAAACGATTGACGTGCGTTCCCCTAAAATTTACCTCGCCCAATCCAGCATAGGAAAAGGGTGAATTGGTTCCGGTTTGGGAAAAAATAAAGGAACCCGTCAGCAGTGCAAAAAGTTTAAATGTATTCCTAATCATGAATCAATATTCAGTTTTAACAAGTGGAACATTCCTTCTGCCAGAAAATTTGAATGGGCAAATATGCTATTTTTTAATGTTTTAGGCAACTTATTGGCGTCTCCACCTGTTAAAATAACCGTTAAAGAATCGTATTTGTGGTCATAGTATCTAATTCTGGCGTTGATTTCGTCCAGTATTCCAAAATAAATCCCTGCATGAATTGCCTGATCCGTATTTTTCCCCGAAGGATTTTCGGACTTTTTGGTCTCCAGGAGGGGGAGGTTTCCAGTGTAGTGATGCATTGACTTGTATCGCATTTCAAAACCGGGAGATATGGCTCCACCGTGATAGCAGTTGTGGGCATCCAAAAAATCATAGGTAATACAACTGCCCAAATCGATGATCAATACGTTGGTATTGGGATGACTTTTACAAGCGGCCGCAACCAAAACAATTCGATCTGATCCCAAGCTGTTGGGGCTTTCATAACTGTTTTCAAAAGGCAATCGCATCTGAGAATCAACCGCTATAAGGGGGAATTGAGTCGAGAATTTTTCGAAAAAAACGCCCGCTTGATTGCTTACATCACTATAAATCAGACCCTCAATGTCCGGATAATTTGAAATTAGAGATTGTGCCATATCATCAAATTGTTCCAAAGTAACACTTTGCTCCATAACGCACTGATCCTTATCGTACAAGAAAAATTTGGCCAGTGTATTCCCGAGATCGACAATCAGATACAATACACAATCAATTATTTGCTAAAAGTAATCAAAGATTTTTAGAGTAAATCCTTTGGGAGGGATGAAAAAGGATTTTATATTTGCACACTTTCAAAGGGTACCTTAGCTCAGTTGGTAGAGCAAAGGACTGAAAATCCTTGTGTCCCTGGTTCGATTCCTGGAGGTACCACTTTATAAACGCTTTTGCTGATAAATTTTATTAGCTAAGGCGTTTTTTTTGATTTAAATCCTTCATGTTCAATCCTCTTCAGATCAAAAAAATTATTAGTATTGGTCAATCAGAAGTTTAATTTATTATTAGCCATTGATGCTAACAATAAATGAATAGGTTGCTTTTCAAAAAGATTATTCAGTTTTTTGTGGAAGGTTTTCTAACTTGTATATTCATTTAAAATACCACAAATGAAATTCTTATCAAAGCTTTTTATCGGTTTGGCAATGCTCAGCGCCAATCTGGTCCTGTCCCAAGGGTTTAAAATCGAAACCGATCAGGGAACCATTCTGGAGCACAACAACATGATTTGTAGTGGAGGTTACTGGACAGAGGCCGTAGGAAAAATAAAAATGGAAGTCTTCTCAAGTTTGTGGAACGATTTACAATCTTGGGAAAAAAGAGCCCAAACCATTAGAGAAAACATACTGGCCGGAATGCAATGGGATAAAATTTCCGCCTATGATAGCAAAATCAATGTCATCAAGCACTCCCAAAAAATAATGGATGGTTATTCAGTAGAAAACATAGCCCTAGAAAGTTTTCCCGGATTTTATGTCACCGGAAATCTTTACCGTCCACTCCAAAAACAAAAACAATACGCTGCTGTTTTGAGTCCCCATGGACATCTTAAAGACAAACGCTTCACTGACTATGTTCAATTGCGCAGTGCATATTTGGCCAGTAAGGGGGCCATTGTCTTTGCCTACGACATGGTAGGCTACGGAGAAAGCAAGCAAGTAAGGCACAAAATGCCCATCAGCCTATTGCTACAAACATGGAACAGCAAGCGGGTACTGGACTATTTGCTCAGTCTCCCCGAAGTAGACCCGCAAAGAATAGGCATGACCGGTGGATCGGGGGGAGGCACCCAAACCTTTGTACTCACCGCCCTCGATCAAAGAATCAAAGTATCCGTACCTGTGGTGCAAGTATCCGCCCACTTTTTTGGAGGCTGCGTTTGCGAAAGCGGAATGCCCATTCACAAAACTGCCAACTTCCAAACCAACAATGTTGAAATCGCAGCAATGGCTGCACCAAGACCCTTATTGCTCATTTCCAATGGTGACGATTGGACACGAAATACTCCTGATGTAGAATTCCCCTACATCCAAAAAGTATATGCCGCCATGGGCAAAACCGATCAGGTCGAAAATGTACATTTGGCCAACGAAAAACATGACTATGGCCATTCCAAAAGAATCGCTGCCTACGCGTTTTTTACAAAACACCTAAACCTCGAAAACCCCAAATCCCTCAATGGAGAACCCATTGATGAAAGTTTTATCAAAATATTTCCCCCCGAAAAACTCAGTGTATTTACCCCCGAAAATCCACGGCCTTCCTCTGCCCTAAAAAATGAATTTGAAGTATTAGGATTTTTAAAATTTCCAACCGACAAAGCTCCCTATGTTTATTACAAAAATTAATTAACTTAGCCAATAACCATTTTATACCTATTTAAACGCTTTTGATGATGATGAAAAAGGTTTATGCTGTTATTGCCTTGGCTGGTCTTTTCCTTTCCTGCTCACTCGAAGTCCCCACTGAAATCACCGAGGAATACAGTAATTTGCCAGAAGTGGTCGACTTCAATTACCACGTCAAACCCATACTTTCCGACCGATGTTATCAATGCCACGGACCTGACGAAAAAACCCGAAAAGCCGGATTGAGATTGGATATTGAGTCCATAGCTTTTTCCAAATTGGAAAGTGGAAAAAGAGCCTTTAGCTCAGGCAATTTATACAAAAGCGAAAGTGTCCACAGGATCATACACGACGATCCCGAAATTGTCATGCCACCCCCCGAAGCCAACTTGGCTTTGACCAACAGAGAAAAAGCCATCATTTTTAAATGGATAGAACAAGGGGCCAAATGGAAAGAACATTGGGCATTTTTACCTCCCAAAAAAGAAAAACCCAAAACAGATAACAGTGCCTTGCAAAATCCCATTGACCAATTCATCAAAAAAAGACTGGATCAGGAGGAATTGGATTTCTCTCCCAAAGCCTCCAAAGCAACTTTGGCAAGAAGGCTATATCTTGACTTGACCGGACTCCCCCCATCCATAGAAGAGTTGGACACTTTTCTCAATGACAAAAGCGATAAAGCCTATGAAAACCTGATCGATAGACTACTCGATACCGACGCCCACGCTGAGCGCTTGGCCCTCGACTGGCTCGACCTGTCTCGCTATGCCGATTCCCATGGCTTACATGCCGACGGCATCCGCACCATGTGGCCTTGGAGGGATTGGGTTCTCAAAGCCTTTAAGCAAAACATGCCCTACGACCAATTCGTAACCTGGCAACTGGCAGGAGACCTCTTACCCAACGCTACTCAAGAACAAAAACTCGCCACCGCATTCAATAGAAATAGCCCTATGACTGCAGAGGGCGGGGTCATCGACGAAGAATGGCGTTTGCACTATGTTTTTGACCGCACCGAAACCCTCTCTACTGCATTTTTGGGACTCACCGTAGCCTGCGCCAAATGCCACGATCACAAATTTGACCCCATTTCACAAAAAGATTATTTCCAGCTGACCGCTTTCTTTAACAACATCAGAGAACTTGGAATGACCGGGGATGATGGAGAATTTGGGCCCCTATTACCCCTCTCCAACGAGGCAACACAGACCAAATTAGATCAACTCAATCAGAGGCTAAACCACATCAAAAAAGACATCGCCATCACCCGTGAACAATTACAAAAAGTAAATCAATATTCTGAGGAACTCGCTTTAAAAACCAAAGCAAAACCACAATTGGTATTTTACGGTGCTTTTGAAAAAATGGCCAAGATCAAAAAGGGAAAACACAGCGTGGACGGTAAAAAAGATTTCTTTGGTGGAATTGATCAAATGCCCGAAATCGTTGCCGGAATCAAAGGAAATGCCTTTCAATTCAGTAAAGATCATGATCACTTGCATATCACCAACGATTTGATCCCCAACATAGAATGGACCGATCCCTTTTCCCTTTCCATTTGGATGAATACCAACAAAAGAAAAAAAGGATCTTCCCAAACCTTGGTGGCCAATGCTGGATGGAAAAATGACCTCTGGCGCGGATGGGATTACTATATGGACGACCAAAACAGAATCAACCTCCGCCTGATCAATGTAGCTCCCTCCAACCTCATCCACGTAAGATCGGTAGACTCTCTCCAACTGAATACGTGGCAGCACCTCATGGTTACCGTTGACGGTAGCGGAAAAAGTGAAGGGGTTAGATTTTATCAAAATGGTAAAGAAATTGAAACAATAGGCGTCATCGACAACCTCTACAAAACCATAAAGCCAACCTATCGCGACAAAGAGAAAGGTTTTGTCAGCTCCAAAAGGAATTTGATCATTGGAAAATCCTACGAAGGGTCAACGGGTGACTTCGGATTATTCAGTGGAAAGCTCGATGAATTTAAGTTCTTCAATGGAGTACTCACCCCCTTCGAAGTCCAATCAGAGCACTCCGAAACCACAGGACAAAAAGAAGAAATTGAATGGACGACCGTTCAGAAACACCTCATTGAAAAAGATCCCCAAATCCTTGAGCTGAAAAAACAACTCAAAGAAAACCGAGAAGAATATCTCAAAACCTATGCCCCCGTCACTGAGGTTATGGTCATGAGAGAAATGGAAACTCCCCGCCCCACCTACCTATACAACCGTGGTAATTATAACGAACCTTTATATACCGTAGAAGCCAAAGTACCGGAAGCTCTGCCTGCAATGGATAAAGATTTACCCAAAAATCGATTGGGCCTCAGCCAGTGGCTTTTCGATCCCAAAAATCCCCTCACCGCCAGAGTAACTGTCAACCGTTACTGGCAAATGATCTTTGGAAAAGGACTGGTAGCCACCCCCAACGACTTTGGGGTACAGGGACAATTGCCTTCCCACCCAGAGCTACTCGACTGGCTGGCCGTCAGTTTTAGTCAAGATTGGGATGTAAAAGCATTGCTTAAAAAAATGGTGCTCTCACAGACTTACCAGCAACAATCGCTTAGCAATGCAACTCTCGATCAAAAAGATCCCAAGAACCTCCTCCTGGCACGCGCCAATACTTCCCGATTACCGGCAGAGATCATCCGGGATAATGCACTAAAAGTCAGTGGCCTTTTAAATCCCAAAGTGGGAGGGGAAAGTGTCAGACCCTATCAGCCCAAGGGGCTTTGGAAAGAAAAAAACAACTTCTCCACCTTTCTCTTAGAATACAAAGAATCTCAAGGAGAAGATCTCTATCGTAGAGGGCTATACACATTTATTCGACGAACTTCACCACCCCCTAACATGCTCACTTTCGATGCCACCTCAAGAGAAGTATGTACCGTAAAAAGAGACATTACCTCCACCCCACTACAAGCCCTGGTGTTGCTCAATGACCCTCAATTTTTTGAGGCCTCCAGGATTTTTGCCGAACGCATCATCAAAAGCAAAGACACCCTGGAAGAGCAGATCAGTCATGGATTCCGCCTGGCCACCTCACGCTACCCCAAGGAGGAAGAACTCAACATACTGGTTGATCTGTACAACAGTCAATACCAATATTACAGACAAAACAGAGACAAAGCTTATCAAGTCCTTAGCGTAGGCGAAAAACCCAGAGACATTAACATCTATAGTGTGAAAACTGCCGCCATGACCATGGTTGCCAATACATTGCTCAACCACAACGAAACTTATACCAAACGTTAAGATGCACTGCAACGACCACCATGATCACGAAAACAAGAACTACTCCCGCAGAGACTTTCTGACCAAAACCTCTCTTGGGTTGGGTGCACTCTCCCTAGGATCACTGATCAGTCCGGTCAACGCCTATGGTCAAAGTGACTTTTTAAATCTTTTGGACAGTGAAAAAATGAAACTGCCCCACTTTGTTCCCAAAGCCAAAAGGGTCATCTACCTCTTTCAAAGTGGAGCACCATCACAATTGGATCTCTTCGACTATAAGCCCAAACTCAATGAGATGTTTGGCAAAGAAGTACCCAAAAGTATTTTAGGAGAACAAAGGCTCACCGGGATGAGCTCCGGACAAAATTCCTTCCCCATGGCCGGCTCCCTGTTCCAATTCAACCAACATGGACAAAGCGGTGCGTGGATGAGTGAACTCATGCCCCATACTGCCAAAATAGTCGATGAACTTTGTTTCATAAAATCCATGTACACCAATGCCATCAACCATGATCCTGCCATCACCATGATCCAAACCGGATCCGAACTGCCCGGCAGACCCTCCATTGGCTCTTGGCTCAGCTACGGTTTGGGAACCGATAACAAAAACCTGCCCGAATTTGTCGTTTTGGTAACCAAAGGCAAAAACGGCCAACCCATCTACTCCCGACTTTGGGGCAATGGATTCCTTCCCTCCCAACACCAAGGGGTACAATTCCGATCCGGAAAAGATGCTGTACTCTATCTGGACAATCCCCCCGGGGTGACCAGGGGCATCAGAGAAGAACAACTCAAATCCCTCAAAAAATTGCAAAGCATACAGCATGCCGACATCGGCGATCCCGAAATTTTGACTAAAATTTCCAACTACGAAATGGCCTATCGCATGCAAACCTCTGTACCCGAAGTCATGGACGTATCCGATGAACCCCAATACATTTTCGACCTCTATGGGGAAGACAGTAAAAATCCCGGTACCTTTGCCGCCAACTGCCTGCTCGCCCGAAAACTGGCTGAAAAAGACGTCAAATTCATCCAGCTCTACCACCGCGGTTGGGATCAACACGGCAACCTGCCCAAAGACATCAAAACACAAGCCAAAGAAACCGATCAGGCCACCGCTGCGCTCATTCAAGACCTCAAACAAAGAGGACTGTTGGAAGACACCTTGGTCATTTGGGGAGGAGAATTTGGACGAACCAACTACTCCCAAGGGATGCTCAAACCCGACAACTACGGTCGAGACCATCACCCCCGTTGCTTTACCATCTTTATGGCTGGTGCAGGGGTCAAAAAAGGAATCACCATTGGTGCTACCGACGATTTTGGCTACAACATTGCAGAAAGACCCGTACACATTCACGATTTTCAGGCAACGCTCATGCACCTGCTGGGCATTGACCACGAAAAACTAACCTTTAAATTCCAAGGCAGACGCTACCGATTGACCGACGTACACGGCAATGTCGTTAACGAAGTTTTGGCCTAACCCTATGCTTATAGAATTCCTCGATTTCCTCGGCAGCCTCCATCCTCTGATCGTACACCTACCCATCGGCATCTTCCTACTGACCATTGCCATTGATGTTTTTATGCGAAATAAAAACAACAGTGTGCATCGGGTCATCACCATGGGATGGTTCTTTAGCTTTTTCAGCGGACTTTTGGCCGCGCTCTTTGGCTGGTTTTTGGGAGACAATGGCTACTATTTCGAATCACAGATCAACATACACCGCTGGAGTGGGGTCGCTTTTGTAGGGCTATGTTTTATCATCTGGTTACTGCGATACATCAACTTTCGATTTTCTAAATCCTTTAACCGATCTATTAACCTGACTACAATTCTACTGCTTATTCTTACCGGTCATTTTGGTGGAGAAATGACCCACGGTCAAAACTACCTTTTCGAAAATCTTCCCTATGTCCAAAAGAAAATCTCGGTAATACCCCTCTCCGAGGCCAAACGCTCTGAGACCGATTCCCTATTTGTCTTTGAAGATTTGGTCTATCCCGTCCTGGAAGAAAAGTGCATGGCGTGCCACAACCAAAAGATGGCCTATGGCGGACTCAATATGAGTTCTCTTGAAAGTATGGTCAAAGGCGGTAACAGTGGTGCAGGCATACAAAAAGGGAATCCCTATAAAAGTTTGATCTACAAAAGGGTAAGCTTTCCCCACGACCATCCCAAGTTTATGCCTCCGAGCGGAGTGCCCCTGAGCTACGACCAAATCGCTACGCTGGAGTGGTGGATCGACAACGGAGCCGAAAAACAAATGCCCGTCACACTGGCCCGAAATGATGCTAAAATCCAGCGTTTGATGGAACTTCAATACGGCCTCGACCTCAGAGAAAAATCCTTTTTGGAAACCCTTGCCTTGGCCTCTCCCACCCCCGAAGAGCTAAAAACCATTCAAGGAGAAGAATACATTTGGCGATTTCTGAATCCCGAACAGAGTTTTCTGGATTTGAAATTCACCAAAAAAGAGATCAAAACAAATGATCTGCTCAAAATCCAGCCGATAAAGAAAAACGTAACTTGGCTCAACCTGACCGATTGTATGCTCAACGACAACCACTTGAGTTACCTTAGTGATTTTCCAAACCTTACCCGACTCAAAATCCAAAAAAATCCGTTGGTAACCAATAAAGGCATTGAAGCCCTTCAAAATTTGGAAAACCTCACCGAGCTAAATCTCTATGGTACTCGGGTTAGTAATGCTGCTTTGAATACTTTAGGGCAAATGGAAAGTCTTAAAAAATTATTCCTTTGGAATACGCGCATCACCGCCAAAGCCATTGCGGATTTTAAAGCCCAACATCCCGAGATTGAGGTCATTGCAGGGCTCTGACTATTGTAATTTAAAGAGGTCGTCTTCCTCCTTTTCTTCCTCCGCTTCGGTGTGTTCTATCTGTTCTACCTTACGCAGTTTGGACAACATCATACGCGTACGGGTGGTTACCATTTTTTCGATCTCGTTGTCCGCCTCCTTGATCTTGCGCTGGGCCTTTTCCAAGACCGTCCCAAAGGTGGAAAACTCCTTTTTGACACTGGCCAAAACCTCCCAAACCTCACTGCTGCGTTTTTGAATGGCTAAAGTCTTAAAGCCCATTTGCAAACTGTTGAGCATGGCGGCCAAGGTAGTGGGGCCGGTCAGTATGATCTTGTATTCCCTTTGCAATTGGGCGATCACCTTGGGGTGTCGGGTCACCTCGGCATACAAACCTTCAAAAGGCAAAAACATGATCCCGAAATCCGTGGTATGTGGCGGATCGATATAGCGTTGGGAAATGTCTTTGGCAAATTTCTTTACCGTATTGAGCAAGGCCCCAAGAGAAGCCTCTATTGCCACAGGATCACCCGAATCATAGGCCGATTGCAAACGGGCGTAATCCTCCTGCGGGAACTTGGCATCTACCGGCAGATAGACCGGGCCGCTGCTGTGGCTTTTCCCCGGAAGTTTGATGGCGTATTCCACCAATGCATCCGAGCCTTTTTTGGTTTTCACATTGGCATCGTATTGTTCGGGAGCCAAGATCTGCTCCAAAATATTACCCAGCTGTATCTCACCCAAAACTCCACTGGTTTTGACATTGCTCAACACCTTTTTGAGGTCCCCCACCCCTGCCGCTAAAGTCTGCATTTCGCCCAGTCCTTTTTGCACCCTTAGCAACTGCTGGGTGACCATTTCAAAAGATTTACCCAAACGTTCTTCCAGAGTTTTATGGAGTTTTTCGTCAACAGTTTCCCGCATTTTTTCCAGCTTTAACTCGGTGGATTTGACCAACTCGTCTTGCTTTTGATTAAGGCGTTCAAAATTTTGCTTTTGCAGCTCGTTAAAGGCCGTAACATTTTTGGAAAAGGCTTCCTGAAAATCCTTGAGGGTGGTGCGCAACTCCTCCCGGTCCTCTTTGGCCTTTTTGGCCAAAACCTCATTTAAGCGTTCAATGCTCTGGGTGATCTCCAAACGGGATTCCCTTAGGTTTTTGGTCAACTCCTCACGGTTTTGGTAAAATTCCCCCTTGATTAACTCCTGTAATTCCCCCGACAAACTGTTGCTTCCCTGTTTTCTGAACAACAAAAACAAGAGCAACCCAAAAGTCAAAGCTGATAAAACCAACAATCCGATTTCCATTCCAAGAATTTATTGCAAATTAAAAAGAAAAGACATGAAAGGAGGATAGAAAAGGGAAAAGTAATAAACAGGGATCTACAATTTTTGATTTAAATATTGCCGTCCCACAATGGCCATGATCTCGAACATATTTTTATTGATTTTAAAATAAATACTGTCCACACCGCAAACGCAACTTCTGTATTTTTTTTGATGTAATCTACCGATTCAAACGAAAAAGGCTGTTGTGCGATCAGATCAAAATATTCAAAGAATGAATGGCTTTTTTGGTTTCATTTTATTATTAGTTATATTAAAAATACCTTTCAATTGCTTTTATTTTCTTCAATTTAATAAATTCTTTAGATAAGCTTTTATTGGGTGTTGGCTTTAACGGCCTCAAAAATATTAATATGATTTGGTTTCCAAAACTTGTGTGAAAATTAAACCTGGAAGGAAAATGAAAGTAAGGTTTTTTAAAAATTTCATGATTGGGTACGTTTTTTTCTGAGGCAGAATTTATCAATAAGTAGATCAGGACAATTGCCGGATCAATCCCTCCTGGGCAGAGGAGGCGACCAACAAACCTTCGCGATCAAAGATGGAGCCTCGGGAAAATCCGCGGGAGTTAGACGCGCTGGGGCTGTCCATCGCATAGAGCAACCATTGGTCTAAAGAAAAGGGCCGATGGAACCACAGGGCATGGTCAAGGCTGGTGTAAAAGGTTGAGCCTTGACTGAGTTCTTTTTTATGGGGCAGGGTGGCCGTTCGCAACAGGCCATAGTCAGAGATATAGGCCAACAACTGATGCTGAAGTGGCATGTCAAAGGGGGTGGCCTCTTTGGAACAAAACCAATAATTACTCTCTGCCGGAGCGTTGACATCATCCCTCAAACTAAGCTTTTCTACCGGTCGAAACTCTATCACCTCAGGTTTGATCTTTTTAAATCGTTCGAATACTTTGGGGTCTGTTTTTTGCATTTCCAACTGCTCCAGATCACTCAGTAGTTTTTCGGGGGGAATATAATTGGGCATGGAATTTTGGTGGTCAACCCCTTGTTGAAGCAATTGAAAAGAAGCGGACATATTAAAGATGGCCCGTCCTTCCTGAAAGGCCACCACCCGCCGGGTGGTAAAGCTTTTGCCGTCCCTGATGATGTCCACCTCATAGGTGATGGGCAATTCCAAATTACCTCCTAGAATAAAATATCCGTGAAGCGAGTGGGCAAAGCGATCGTCGGGAACGGTCTGGTAAGCCGCATTGAGGGACTGTGCCAACACCTGTCCCCCAAATACCCTACCCCAGGATGTTTGGAAGTTTTGGCCTTCAAAGGTGTTTTCACCCGTCTTCTCCAAAGTGATTAGGTCGATCAATTCCTGAATGTGCTTCATTCTCTACTTTCATTTATAAAGTTGGAGCAAGTTAGGGTAAAATTAATAATCCCCTCCAGCATTACTGTTTTGAACAGACAAATTCCATTCTCGGTAAAGGCCTTGTAAGGCTTTTAATTTTTTGGGTTGTGCGCTTGATAGATCGTTTTCTTCTCTGGTGTCTTGTCCCAAGTCATAAAGCTGTGATCCTCCGTCAGAAATACCATACAACTTGTGGTCGTTGTCGATCAAAGCAAATTGTTTGTTGAATTGAAAGGCCAAGGGTTTTATTCTTTTTCGCTTTTTTTTGTTCCAGTAGGGGGTCAGGTTTTCCCCGTCATAGGGTCTTTGGTATTTTTCCGGATCAATCCCCAAAATATGAGCAATGGTAGGAAAGTAATCGGAGGTAAAGCAGGGAGCGTCGACCCGGATTCCGGAGGGGATCTTGGCAGGCCATTCTATGATGCCGGGTACCCTGATCCCTCCCTCATGCAAACTTCTTTTTCTTCCCCGCAGGCCTTTGGTGATCCCTTGAGCCCTGCCGTGGGGGATGTTTTTGTCTCTTACTTCTTTTGATGTTTCAGGGCCATTGTCGGAGGTGTAAAAGATCAAAGTATTGTCGGCCACCCCAAGGGTTTTGAGTTGGTTCCTCAAACGCCCCACCTGTTCGTCCAGGGCAGAGATGACTCCGTAATAATGTTGTTGGTCTTCGCTGAGCTCCGCATAAAGAGATCTGTATTGTTCTCCCGTCAATACGGGCAAATGGGGTGCATGAAACCAAATGATGGACAAAAAGGCTTGGTTTTGGGCCAAAGATTCTTCGATAAAAGGGATCACCCGATCCATGATGACGCGTGAGTCGTCCCCTTCGAGATTTTCGGTTACCCGCTGGCCCGGACCAGTCCAGTAGTAAGTGCCAAAAGGCCCTCCTTCTAGGAGTGTTGCTTTAACATCCTCGGCCGACTGGGGTGGGGTGATCATGGGGTCCCAAGTCGGAACTTTGGATTCGGTGACAAAACTGACGTCAAAACCGTTGTCCCAAGGCGGGGCGTAGTGAATGTCGTTTTGTTTTTTGCCGCCGCGATTGGCATCCGGAGTGTCTCGGGTAAGGGTTCCCAAATGCCATTTGCCAAAATGCCCGGTGCGGTAGCCTTTTTCTTTGACCATCTCGGCCAGGGTGATCTCCTGGGCCTTTATATGGCCACAATTGGCGCTACAAATGCCCATACGGGAAGAATGTCTTCCGGTCATGACACTTGCGCGGGTGGGAGAACAAACCGAACCTGCGGAATAGAAACGTGTAAAAACAGCACCGTTTTGGGCCATCGCATCGAGGTGGGGGGTTTTCAGGTGAGGGTGGCCGTTATAACCCATATCACCCCATCCTTGATCATCGGCCATGATCAAAATGATATTAGGAGGCTGTTCCCGTTGGCAAGCCAGCGTTAAAATGGAAATAAAAAAGATAGTCAAAAAAGCTCTCATCTGACTTACAGGTTTTATAAAAAAACCCTTTTAACTGAACAGAAAAAAGGGTTGTGTTTTTATTTTTTACAGGGGTTTAACGGTTGACATAGCTATCGATAAACTGCTTGTCTAAGGAATCGGAGTCACCGTATTTTTCACGCATTTCGTCATATCTTTTGTGCATCATTTGCTGGATCTCTGCATGGGCAGGGTCGTTATAAATGTTGTTCATTTCGGCAGGGTCTTTTTCCAAATCGTACATTTCCCAAACATCGATATCGTAGTAGAAATGCATGAGCTTGTAGCGATCGGTCCGGACTCCGTTGTGTCTTTTGACCATATGAACCGAAGGGTATTCATAATAGGTATAATAAATTGCATCGCGCCATTCGCTGTTTTCCTTACTGACAACTTTTCTAAAAGATTCTCCCTGCATTTCTTCGGGTATGGGTACTCCGGCATAGTCCAAAAAGGTGGGGGCAAAATCGAGGTTTTGGATCATCTGATCTATTTGTGTCCGGGGTTTGATCTCTTTGGGGTAACGCATCAAAAGTGGAGTTCTTAGGGATTCTTCGTACATGAATCTTTTGTCAAACCAACCGTGTTCTCCCAAATAGAATCCTTGGTCGGAAGTATAAACAACAATGGTGTTTTCTGCCAGGCCGTTTTCATCGAGGTAGTCGAGTACTTCTCCCACACCATCGTCAACGGACTGGATGGTTCTGAGGTAGTCTTTCAGGTAGCGGTTGAATTTCCATAAGGCCAATTCTTTACCCTCTAATTTTGCCGCTTTCATTGCATCGTTTTTGGGTGTATATGCATTGAGCCAGGCCTCACGCTGTTCGGGAGTAAAACGTTCGAGTTCTTTGTTGAATCGGGTCTCTCTGCCGTAGGGATCAACGAGAAATTTGAAGTCGTGTCCCCAGCGACCGTGTCCTCCATTGCCATGGGCGGCGGCAATTTGCTCTTCGGTAGCAGCGATTAGCATCTCTTGTGCAGCTGCGGCAGGACGGCCTTTATAGTCGTCGAAGAAATTGTCGGGAAAATCAAAGGTCTTGTCGTCAAAAAGGGTTAAATACTTTTCCTCAGACTGCCAGTTTCTGTGGGGTGCTTTTTGGTGGTACAACAACAGAAAAGGCTTGGTTTTATCTCTTTTGTTTTTGAGCCAATCCAAACTCAAACGGGTGGTGATGGAAGTCACATAGCCCTGTATGCGTTCTTTGACGCCATTGATGATAAAATCGGGATTGTAGTAATGTCCTTGTCCGGGTAGTACGGCAGAATAGTCAAAACCTTGTGGCAATCCCCTGAGGTGGATTTTACCCACCATAGCGGTTTGGTAGCCGGCGGCTTGCAGGTCTTTGGCGAAATTGGGTTGCTCCCAATTGAAGTCTTGGATGTTATCCACCTGTCCATTGACAAAACTGTGCTTTCCGGTGAGCATCACCGCCCTACTGGGAGCACATATGGAGTTGGTCACAAAACCTTTATTAAACAGGGCACCCTCCTGGGCAATTCGGTCAATGTTGGGCGTGTTGTTCAGATCATGTCCGTAGGCACTTACGGCTTGAAAAGCGTGATCATCGGACATGATAAAAACGATATTTGGTGGCTGTGGTTTTTCTCGCTCACAAGAAAAAAGAAGTGGCAAAAGAAAAACGAAAAGGATCAATTTTTTCATTGGATTTGATTTATTTAATGACATACAAATTATAAAAATTTCAATTAATCGAGGGGGTTAATTTGTTATAGATAAAATCTTACATTTAATTTCCAAAAATTAAGGATCAAAAGATGACCAAAACAATCAAATGGGGGATCGCAGGTTTGGGTAATATTGCCCGAAAGTTTGCCGGAGATTTAAAGGGGGTTGCTCAAGCCGAGTTGGTCGGTGTGGCCTCCACCAACAGGGATCGTGCCCTGGCTTTTCAAAAGGAATTTCACGGACAAAAAGCCTATGATAATTATGAAGATTTGTACCTTGATCCCGAGATAGAGGTCATCTATATTGCCAGTCTCAACCAAGACCACAAAGCCATGACCATGGCGGCACTAGAAGCGGGAAAAGGAGTTTTGTGCGAAAAACCCCTTGGACTCAATACGGAAGAAATGCGGGCGATGATCGCATTGGCCCAAAAACAAAATTGTTTTTTGATGGAAGCCTTGTGGTCGCGTTTTAATCCTGCCATACAAAAAGCAAAACAGTGGATCGCAGCGGGGCAGATTGGTGATCCCAAGTTTCTGTATGCCGAGTTTTCCTTTTACCGTCTTAATATCAATTCCTCCCATCGTTTGATGGATCCTAAAAAAGGAGGAGGGGTTTTGCTGGACATTGGAGTCTATCCCCTATTTCTGGCCTATTTCATTTTGGGTAGACCCAAAAATATAGTAGCACAATCCATACTTGCAAATACGGGGGTAGATGTTCAGACCTCCATGATACTGCAATATGAAAATGCCCAAGCGGTGCTCTATTGTGGTATTGCCAACGAAAGCGACAACAACGCCAAAGTGGGGGGGACAGAAGGAGAAATATTACTCCATGGTTTTTGGCACAATGCCCAAAAAGTGGAGTTGACCCAATCCGGAACCATCACCCGGGAGGATTTTCCCTCAGAAGGCAATGGTTATGTTCCTGAAATTGAAGAGGTCAACCGCTGTATCGCCTCCGGGAAAAAGGAGAGCGAGTTGTGGAGCCACCAAGACGCGCTGGAACTGGGTCAAATGGTTGAACAAGTTTTTAAAGAAATATAGCAAAAGAACTGAGCTGCTATTTAACCAAAAAGGATTTGCTGTAGGTTTTGTCTCCGTTGACAGTAATTTTATAAAAATACTGTCCGGGAGGAAGGCGTTGGGTAGCGGTATCGATCAAAGAGAGGTTGTGCTTTCCGGAGCTTAAACGAGAACTGATGGTGTTCCCAACTTTTCTTCCCAACACATCAAAGACATTGATTTCGACCTTGGCATATTCATTGATGGACAGGTACAAACTGACCCCTTGATCTTGATTTACAGCCGCATGCAAGGGAAGTAGCGGATCATCGGTCACGGGCAATTTTTCAGATCCATCACAACCCAATCCCAATCCCAAAAGTTCGGGCTTGGGGCCGCTAATGGCATTGCTGACATCGACGGCATCTGCACACAACCAATCGGTAAGGACAGAGGCATAAACGGCCCTAAAGTCGATGCTGCTGGCCATGTTGCCCTGCTTATCTAATGCCCTCAAACTGGGGTGCTGACCGATAAAACCATTGCCGTTGAGGGCAGGCCCAAAAAGCATAATGGGTGCCGCAGAACCGTGGTCGGTTCCGTTGGAACCATTTTCGGCCACCCGACGACCAAACTCAGAAAAGGTCATCGAGAGGACTTTGTCGGCCACTCCATAATCACCCAAATCATTATAAAAAGCTTGGATGGCCTTGGTGAGTCTTGTCATTAAGGCTTCATGACGTGCGGGCTGGTTGGCATGGGTATCAAACCCGCCCAATGAAAGCATATATACTTTGGTCCCCAGACCCCCTTTGATAAATCGAGAGACCAAACTCATTTGTAAATCGAAATTATCATTGGCATAGGAATCAAATGCTCCAGACTTTTCGTAAGCCTGATTGATCACAGAAGCATAACGGAAGGTGGTGTTTGAGGCTTCCCTCAAAAAGGAAACCTGCTGGCCATGAAGGTTGTTCCCGTTGTTTTGGTTGTCATAGAGGGTTCCGTTTTCGGCCACTCTTTTGAGGCGTTGCGGACTGGATACCGAAAAAGAATAGGTGGTGAGGTCTCCATCAAAAATCATATTACCACCGCCGCCGATCTGAATGGCCAAGGGTTTTTCGGGCGGGTTGTTCATATAATCCATGTACTTTCCTTCGTAGTATCTGCCCATCCATCCGGAACTGATCTCACTGTCGGGAGTGGTCGTTGCCCAAATTTCGGAGGATTTGAAATGGGATAAGTTTTGATTTTCATAGCCCACACCGTGGATGACTTTCATGGCGCCTTCGCCCCACATAGGAGCCACAGCGTTCATAAAATTGGGCATGCCAAGATTGTCGTTAAGCTTGTAAATGTTATTTTGCGGTATGTGAATTTTTGGACGCTTGTTGGCGTAAAGATCAAAGTCGTAAAGTGGAACAATGGTATTGAGTCCGTCGTTACCACCTTTGAGCCGAATAAGCACCAATATACGATCGGAATAGGCATCGGAAAGGGCTTGGTTGAACAGTGGCGATTCGACCACCGACAGGGTACTGTTCCCAAATGAAATCGCACCTGCCCCTGCCATTCCGAGGGTTCTCAAAAAGCCTCGCCGATCCCAGTGCGCATGATCGCGATCATGGGACTTTAAATGCAGTTCATTGGGTTTGTGGTGCTTCATATCTATTTCAATTGAAATTCAGGTAGGGTTATAAAAAATCGCATCAAGTCGTAAACCTGTTTGGGAACGCTGTTGCTATTTAAAGACCAAGTGCCGTCCTCAAAATAACTTTCGGGGACTTCGCCAATGAATACATTAATGGCATCATTCATTTCCTCTTCTTTGATCTCATAGGGGCAAAACATAAAATCTTTCAGTTGGGTGACAATCACCCTTAAATCGGTTTGATCACTTCCCACCAAGGCTTTGATAAAAGTTTTAAACTGGTTTTTGTTTTTTTGCCAGTATTTGATCAACAAATAATCTGCAAATTCCCAACGCTTGGGTAAGGTTTCAGAATTGATCCAATCGTGATTGCCTTGCCATCCTGCCACATCGACCGGGGAAAAAATTTCTTGTCCCATGTCTCTGCATTTATTTCTAAAGTTCAATTCCAAATCGACGTTGTCCGGGTATTGAAAAGAAAGGGATCGGTGCAATCCCAACATAAGGTCAATAGGGCTTTTGATTATCACATTATTGTTGACCGAATCGAAAAAATGCTCACTTTTAAACAACTGTTTTAAAACGGGCAGCATTTCAAACGCTCCCTCCTTAAGGGTTTTGGCCATGGCCGAAACAATACTCGAATCGATCTGGGGACTGACAAAATAACGATAGATCTTGGTACAGATAAAATCGGCGATAAGGTCTTTTTTCTCCTCAAAGAGAATGTCGATCACATCTTTGTATCCCCAATTGCCTGTTCGACCAAAAATGGTTTTTGACCCTTTGTCGAAAGTGTTTTCATTGAATTCGATTACGCCCAAATAGGTTTTAAAACGGTTATAGCCCGTTAAAGCTCTGGCGGTCTCGGTTATGTCCTCTTGGGTATATCCGTTTCCTTCACCAAGAGTAAATAGCTCATACAATTCTCTGGCATAATTTTCATTGGGGTTATTTTTTTTGTTTTCATAACCATTGAGGTAGCGCAACATGGCCGGAGCCAGTCCCATTTCGCTGACAAAAGTTTTGAAATTCCCCAAGGCATGGGGTTGGATCAAGGCATAATATTGGTAGAGATAGGCCGGTTGGTTCACGTCCTTGTATTCTATCACAAAATGATTGCTCCAAAACAAGGCCAGACGTTCTCTAAAACCGTTATTGGTGATGTCCGTAAAAGCCTGTTTCTGCCAAAGTGTATGATAATAGCCTTTGTTTTTCCCGGAGTTGTTGAATTGCTTATTGTCCCATTGACCCCATTCGGGAGCGGGGGTTACCTCCATATCCGCTGCCCCTCCCACGATGTCATCAATCATCGCTCCCGGGGTGGAATTCAAGTAAAGGTCAATGTCGGATAGGGAACATCCATAACCCAACCGCCTGGCAAGTAAGTTGATTTGCTTGGCATTCCAAGGGTTAGATTGAGATGGAGAATATGGCTTCAAATTGGTCAATGGCGTTTGTTGATGTCCTAAGGACTATCAAATTTAACCATTAATTATTAAAGAAAATCATCCACTTGTTTATAGGCTTCAATTACAGCGATTTCACCGGCTTTATCGGGTCTGGAATTGCCGTGCTCCATGCCCATAACCCCTTTAAAACCTCTGGAATGAATATATTTAAAAACGTTTTTATAATTGATCTCACCTGTTGTGGGTTCCTTTCTTCCGGGGTTGTCCCCAATTTGGAAATAAGCAATTTCATCCCAGCATTTTTCAATATTCGGGATCAAATTTCCTTCTTGGATTTGCTGGTGATAAATGTCGAAAAGGATCTTACACGAAGGCGAGTTGACCGCCCTACAAATTTGAAAAGCCTGAGGGCTTTCCTTTAAAAACAAGCCGGCATGGTTTCGGTACCAGTTCAGGGGTTCCAATACCATCACGATACCGTGGGGTTCCAAAATGGCGGAAGCTTGTTTCAGACTTTCGATGACATTGGCAGTTTGATAGTCCTCCACCAATTTTAAATCAACGGTTCCGGGAACTACAGTCATCCATTTGGCATTGACCCTTTTGGCTACCGCAACCGACGCTTGGATTTCCTCTAAAAAAGCCTTGCGGTCACTGGCTTTTCCTCTGGCCAAAGTGGGATTTCTAAAGTCTTTGTATGCGACAAAAACCCCCATGGTCAGATTTCTTTTCTGCATGGTCGCGGCCATTTTTTCCTGTACGGCGACCGGTCGAGTGTTCATGCCATTGTCCTCGAATGCGGTAAACCCTTGATCGGCCATAAAGTTGAGTTGATCGATGGGATCGTCGCCCGCCGAGTGTTTGAACATACCCAGGTGGGGCGCGTATTTTAGATTGAATTGGTGGGGAGCCACAGCACCCGATTGTGCGAATATATTAGGAACTGTTGCAAATCCCACTCCTGCCATCAGGGCGGATTGGGTAAAATTTCTTCTGTTCATCTTGTTCAATATTTAAAATTCAGTAATACCGGGAGTAGGAATGGAATACCTTCCATTGTTGTCGGGCATGGTAGGTGGATTGCTGTTCCAGTCTAAAGCTTCGGGCATGATCTGCAGATCAGAATTCATGGCCTGATCCCAAGTAATGACTTTACCGGAATAAGTGGCCATCCTTCCCATTATGGCAGTCAGGGTACTTTTCGCGCCATTTTCGACATCGGCAATGACGCCGCCATTTCGGATCGAAGCAAACAATTTGTCGTGCTCCACCTGATAGGGATTGGGTTCATTTAATGGGTCGCTTTTGTATTTGTAAATTTCGTTTCCTTCCAGATCGGTGAGTTTTCCTTTTCCTGTATTTACGCTCCCTTGGGTTCCTTGTAAGGTTTCATCAACCCTGCGCATACAGCCCGGTTGGTGACGGCACTGACTGGCGATAACAGCTCCGGAATCGTAGGTGAATTCTACAAAGTGATGATCGAAAATTTCTCCGTGATCTTTCCCATTCCTCACCTGTCTTCCCCCCATTCCCTGGGCTTGAGAAGGGTAACCTCCAATGAACCAGTTGGCCACATCGATGTTGTGGATGTGCTGCTCCAAAATATGATCTCCACACAACCAGTTAAAATAGTACCAATTGCGCATTTGGTATTCCATTTCGGTTTGTCCGGTCTGTCTTTCTCTTACCCATACACCTCGACCATTCCAATAGACTTGTCCACCGGTGATTTTTCCGATTTTACCGTCTTTGACTTTTTGATACAAATCGAGGTATTTTTTTTGGTAATGACGTTGAAGTCCCACCACTACATTGAGTTTGTTTTCTCGTGCCTTTTGAGCCACCTCCAATACTTTTCTGACACCTACGGGGTCGGTAGCTACGGGCTTTTCCATAAAGACGTGTTTGCCGTTGTTTATGGCATATTCAAAGTGATAGGGCCTAAAACCGGGAGGGGTGGTCAGTATGACCACATCGGCCAAATCGATGGCTTTTTTGTAGGCATCAAAACCGGAAAAAAGGTTTTTGGGATTGACTTTGATTTTCTTAACACCGTCGAAATGTTCTTGAACGGTTTTAAGACTTTTTTCAACGTTGTCCTGAAAGGCATCAGCCATGGCTACCAGCTCGACATTTTCATCGGCTTGAAGGGCTTGAACGACAGCGCCTCTTCCACGGCCGCCACAACCTACTAGGGCGAGTTTTAGTTTTTTATTGCCATAAACATTGGCCATGGCTCCAACGGGGAGACCCGCCGACAAAATTCCGGTCGTTGCCAAGGTAGAGCTTTTTACAAAGTTTCTTCTACTGATTGAGTTGTCTTGTTTTGATTTCATTGTTTAGATGTTATTAATTCCAATACGTTTTTTGCTCTTCAGGCGTTGGAGTTTTAATCGGTCTTACGACTCTAAAACCCACAAATGGGGCATCGGTGTGCCACCATAGGCTTTTTGGGATCTGAGGATCTCTTTTTTTCCATTTTTTGGAGGAGGGTCTTCGTGTTGCACTTCTCAACCTCCCGGCCTTGTCTGACCATGCTCCACCCCTTACAACGCGGGGGTAGGTTTTGGTTGGTTTTTGAAGGGGATTGTTTGCGGTTTTCCTTTTTCTTTGTTTGTAAAGGGTTGGAATATACTGATCCAAGGTCCATTCCGAAACATTCCCGTGCATATCATACAAGCCCCAGGGATTGGGTTTTTTCTGACCTACTTGATGATAGGCACCTCCACTATTTCCCTCATGCCAAGCATAAATATCTAAATCTGTGGGATCATCTCCAAATGAATAGGCAGTTTTTGTTCCTGCCCTACAGGCATATTCCCATTCTGCCTCGGTGGGCAGGCGGTAAAAATTACCGGTCATGGCAGAGAGCCATTCGCAAAATTTGGCCGCGGCCAGTTGGGTCATACAGATGGCCGGGTAACCATCTACCCCCATTCCAAAACTCATTTCGGTATAGGGTTGGGTAGCTCCGGAAACCCCATCAATATCAATGTCTACTTCCTTACCATTGAGCTGCTGGGGTCTTTTGCTGTCTATGTCACGAGCGACAAAAAGTTCGTATAAATCCCAAGTGATCTCAAATTTACCCATCCAAAAGGGGGCAATCTCTACCTGGTGTTGAGGGCCTTCGTCTCCAAAATGTCCCTGTTCGGACTTTAGACTTCCCATAGAGAATGTGCCGCCGGGAATGAATACCATTTCAACTTTTTCTTTTGTTCCCGGAACGGACTCAATGTACTCCTTCTCATTTTCGCCAAAAGCGATCAAAAACAGTGAGTACAATACAACTTTGATGATGTTTTTATTCATTTATAAGCATTAGCGATTAATCCTTTTTAAAAGCAACGGAATTCCAACCTCAGTAATCTCATGTCCATAGCCTCCTATTTCTATCAATTCGTTTTGCTGGTGACCATTGAGTTTTAACATTCTTCTCAAATAGGCATTTTCTTCATACATGCCAAAAAATTCCTTTTCGCGGTCTCCCGTGATCAATGTGATGGGTGGGGCATCGCCGCGAGCGTGGTATACCGGAGCATAGTGATCGATAAGCGCTTGGGTGATCTCCATACCGTATTCTTTTCTGATGGTATGATTGGTAAAGGTCGTAGCTGATAGTGTAATGACGCCTTTGATTTGGTTGGCATCCAACTTGTATTTTTTTAACCATTTTTGCTCCAAAGTCACCATCAGAGACAAATAGCCTCCCGACGAAAATCCACAGACGTAGATCTTCTTGCTGTCCCCTCCGTACTGATCAATATTTTTAAATACCCATGCGACTGCTGCTGCGGCATCTTCGATATATTTTGGAGCATTCACCTTGGGATGCAATCGGTAGTTGACCGCCACTACGGCCAGGCCCTTGCCCTTTAGCTGCTCGGGAATCGCTTTTGCGCCGCTTTTGAGTCCGCCGCCGTGAAACCATATTACCGTTGGAAAATTTTGGGTATCTGCAGGATAATACAAATCCAACTTACAGCGTTCGTTTTGATAAGCGTCATTTACCGGATTTTCATAGTAGGGAAGATCAGCCAAGGTTTTGTATGCGGTTGACTGTGCGAAACCCACACTGAAAACCAACCAAAAAATAAGCTGAAATATTTTATTCATCGTCTTAAATCTTATTTTTTGTTGGGGATTGCGCACCCATTTTTTGAACCCAATCGTTTAACAATTGTTTCAATTCGTCGAGCTTGGCTCCTTCCTGGCTGGCCAAGTCGATTTTTTCTTCGGGATCTTGCTCAATTTGGTAGAGTTCGTAACGATCCTCTTCGAAGAAATACACCAGCTTCCAGGGGCCTTTACGCAAGGCCCTCCCGGGGGTCCAACCACTGCCGTGATAGTGGGGGAAATCCCAAACCATGATGGAGTGGGTTTTATCGGTTTTACCCTCCAAAATTGGCTTTAGACTGATGCCGTCCCGATGTTGGTCGGGCTGTGTTGAAATATTGCCGTACTCCAAAATGGTGGGATAAAAGTCCATACTGACCGCCGGGCGGTCAATGACCTTAGCGATCTTGTTATGCGGGGTTTTGATGATCAGGGGAACTCTGATCCCTCCTTCGTAGACCCATCCTTTTCCTGCTCGAAGTGGTAAAACACTGGTGGGAGCAGTACGGTTCACTCTCTCCAAGGTTGTCAATCCACCATTGTCGGAGGTAAAAATAATAAGGGTATTGTCCAACAACGCCCGGGTTTCCAATTGATCGATCAATCTGCCCACATTTTTGTCCAGGGCATATACCATGGAGGCATAATCAGCATTGTATTGATTTTGTACCGTATAACCACCTTGATCTTTGATCTTAATGGCCAGGGTGTCTTTGAGTGTTTTCTTTTTGGCCTGAAATTTTGGTAAGTGATCTCGGTGGGCTTGAATGGGGGTGTGAACGGTATAATAGGAGAGGTAGAGTAAAAAGGGGTTGTCTTGATTTTGAGAAATAAATCTGATCGATTCATCGGTAAGCCGATCCGTCAAATGTTCTCCTTCAGGACCATCCTCTAATTTAGGATTTTTGTAGGGCGAATAATATCCCCCCGCGGGCGAGCCCTTGTGGTGCCCTCCTTTGTTGATTTCAAACCCCTGATCTTCGGGAAAAAAACCCTCATCACCCAGGTGCCACTTTCCGGCAAAAAATGTTTTATAACCTTGTTGATGCAGGGCCTCGGCCAGGGTGGTCTCTTCCAATGGCAAAGCATGAAGATCGGTGGGCCCGAGTAGTTTTCGGTTTTGGGGGTTTTGACCGGGAATCCAATCTGTGATTTTCAATCGGGTGGGGTGTTTGCCGGTCATGATAGCGGCGCGAGTGGGAGAGCAAACGGGATGCGCGGAATAGGCCTGTGAAAAACGAAAGCCCATATCGGCCAATCCGTCAATGTTGGGGGTTTCATAAAAGGAACTTCCATAACAACTCAGATCTTTCCAACCCAAATCATCCACCAAGATAAAAAGCACATTGGGGCGGGTGACTGTTTTTTGGGGGGGCTCAGAACAGCCAAAAAACAAGAGTAATGAAAGCAAATAAAGCTTCTTCATCAATAGTTTTAGAGTTTAACCGTTATGGGCCAGCCTGTAAATTGTTTTGCATCGGGCTGGGAAACGTCTTCGTTTCTAGGCCAGCACTCAAAAGTGACTTCCTTCTTTTCAATGTTAAATCGGACAAAACCAAATCCTGCACCGTTGGAATTGGAATCCGGGTTGGCATAGGCATGCATGGTAATTTTATTTTTAAAACCGTCGAGATAGCGACCTGTCCAAGGGAGGATTTCGTTGTTGTTTTCGCCGGGCATTTCGTCTTCAGGCCACCACCATCTGCTGTAGTAGTTGTTGACAATGGCAGGAACTACAAAAGCCCATGGGCCATCCTCAAAGGCTTTTATACCGTGATGAATTACGGTGGGCAGGTGTTGGTCACCGGCGATATGAACTGCTCCGGCTTTTTGGATCAGGCCGAGGGCTTTATTTCTTCCGTACTGGGGCCAACCGTTGGAATCCAGATCTGCATGAAGGCGATTACTTGCTTTGCCATGCAAGTGGGCTCCTCCACAAAATCCGGTAGCGGATAGAACGGCTTTCATTTCAGTGTTTTTATCACTCCCCCATTCTTCCAAAAATTGATGCTGAAGTTCTCCCAACAAGACCAATTCAGGTAAATTGATGGACTCGGGATTGTAATTGGGGTCATTGATGTGGTCGGCCCTTGGCCCCTGTCGGGGGATTTTTCCATTGGGCCCAGACTTAAATTTTCGATCTTCTATGATGGCAAAATCTACCTCTCCAATTTTTAGGCTGGTAAAATAGGCTTTGATGCCTTGTTCCAAAGGGTTTTGGTGGTAGGCATCCGGCAAATGAGCGGTTTGTGCCCTTTCTACCATTTTGACGTATTCGGGGTGAAAATAATAGCCCCCATCATTGCCGTCTTTACGCATGGATTTTTTACCGCTTTCGCCCCACAGATTGCCCTGGCCTATGTCGTGATCGTCGGGAATGGTAACACAAGGGCGGTTTCTAAAAACTTCTCTAAACTGCATCCCAAACTTTAACCAGGCGGCCGTATGTTCCTTGTGGTCATAGGATTGATCTCCGGCAAAAAATACAAAGTCGGGGTCTAATGCATTGATGTTTTTAACGTATTCCTCTCTGTCGCCTCTGTCCTTATTACTATTACAAGACAGTGCTGCCATGCTGATTTCATCCTGATCGACGGGATCCCTTCTGATGGCGCCTTCAAATTGGGCATTTTTGCCATGCAGTAATCGGTATTTTACAGATTGATTCATGTCCCAATCTTCAATTCTAAACAAGGCAGACCATCCGATCTCATTGACTTCTTGAGATTGAACTTCTTCCCATTGGCCATTTTGATAGAGGGACAATCTTACGGTTCTACTCTCTTCCGGATGTAGGGGAAAAAGCTGGGCAGAGAGCTTTAAGGTATTGTTTGAAGTGGTGTAAATCCCAAAAGCGACGACCTGATCCCTAGGCACTTTCATGTTGATGATCTTGCTGGTTTTGCGGTTCCACCAGTCGTTGGTGGCCAAGGTATCCAATGCTGAAAAAGGAGCTTGGACGTATTTTTGAGACGGAGATTCACAAGCACCCAATGACAATATTATCAACAGTGAAAGTGGGGCCATTGTTTTGGAAAATTTAATCACAAGAGATTTTTTTTAAAGATAATAAACTCTTGGAAATTTAGAGGGCAGAAAAATACCCTGCCGAAAAAGAGAGATAGCCTGATGTACTTAGGTTACTCTCATTGGCCAAAGCTTTGGGTAAATTGATGTTATAGGACAATTGAAAATCCCAATTTCCTGTGTCCAACTCAATGGGGATGCTGATTTGGGTGTTGATCAGGTCGAACACATCTCTCTCTAATGTTTGCGTATTTAAAAACCCGGAGGCAATTTGTTCGCTAGTAGTTTGTTCACTCATCAAAAAACTCAATTGAGGGTTGAAGGACATTTCCCAACTATCGGTTTCAAAAATTGAAATATCATAACTACTGGTGAGGGAGGTATAAAAAGCGGTTGATCCTCCAAAAAGGTATCCTGTAGCGCATCGCAGCCTGAAACTGTTTTTGCGGAAGGCCAAAGCAGCCGAAAGTCTATTGGGATTGAGTTCGTCGGCATTGGCAGTAAAAAAGATACGGCTGAAGATCCCCGTCAAACTCAATCGCTCCTTTGGATCCAAAAAAACAGAATATCCGCTGCTGATGGAGACAAAATCCCACTTGGGATCGAGTTCACTGAAATAGGCCGAGCCCAAACTGATAAAAAAGTTTTGCCCCCGCATATAACTGATGCTGGGTGTAAAACCAAACTGCTTGATGTCAAAATCCCGTCCGGCAAAAAATAGGCTTTCATCAAATGAAAAAGTAGTGTACAAATAGCTGGCTTTGGAGAGGTCTGCCAATAAACTGTCGGTAGAGAAGAATTCGTCCATGACGCTTTCCAGAATGGCGTCTTCTTCTTCAGTTTGCGAAAAAATATAAAGGTGTACCAAAAAAAAGCCGACAAAGAGGAACTTTTTCATTGACTAAAGATAGTAAAAGGAGAAAATTGAAGATCAAACCAATAGATTTAAAACCTATTGTTTGGGTTTGGGTTTGATTTTCTTAACCCGTTGCTTTACGTTTTGTTTCTTTTCCATTAAATTTTCTCTACGGCCATCGAAGCCGGACTTGTAGTCTTTGATTTTTTCCCTGCGCTCTTTGATGTTTTTCTTGCGCAACTTTAGTGCAGTTTTTTGTTTTTCGGTAATGGACTTGGAAAAGGCATCCTTTAGTTTTTTCAGAGACTCACGATTGCCTTTGAGCACCTCTTTCTGGGTGTCAGTAAGTGTTTTCATGAGCCCCTGCTGCCTTTCTTTCATGGAAAGTGAATTGTCCTTGAGCAGTTTTTTTTGTTCCTCAGACAGCGAACTTCTGAAGGCTTCTCTGTTTTGTTTTACCAACTCCCTCTGGGATTCGATCATTTCCAATTGCTTGGGGGTGTATATTTTTTGAGGAACATTGTCCTGAGCCAGCAAACCACCAAACCACAGAGTGGTGAACAACAACAGGGCATATATGGTTTTACTTTTTTTCATTTTTAATTGACTGAACTCAAAACATATTGTTCTTCAAACCATTTATCAAATTCGTTATCCTCCACAAACAGGGATTCGATCATGGTTTGATCTGCCAGCAGGTCTTGTTCAGAATCCTCTACGGTTTCGACCAGCTTGGCTTCTTGTGAAACAGTATTTTGAGAATCGAAATAGAAGGTAGCGGCCAGGAGTATGGCAAAAGAAGCTGCGATCCCATATCGCCAATACAAAAGAAAAACAGGGGGTTTTTTTGAGGACGAGACGACATTGTCTTTGACCAAAGATTCAAACTTTTCAGACCAAATGTGATCCTTGTCTTTTTCTAATGGAATTTCTACTTTAGAAAAAAGATCGTCGATCTCCCCATCCGTAAATAGTTCTTTTTTACTCATCTTTGATTGAGGTTTTGTTTCAATGCCTTTATAGCCAAACCTATTCGCTTTTCAATCGCTTTTTGTGACAAATTTAATACTTCTGCAATTTCTTTGTAAGTAAGGCCTTGCATTTTGTTCATCAACAAGGCTGTTTTTTGTTTCTCCTGCAATTGGTTTAAGGCTTTTTGAAATAGTACTTTTTTTTCCAAAAGATCATCATTGTTGTCTGGCTCCCGTATCAATCTCAAATTTATACTTTCTCTATACTGTTTTTCTACTGTTTTTCTTCGGATGTGGCTGATGAACTCGTCGGTGGCCATCTTAAAGAGCAGGCTTTTGATATTGCCCGATGCAATATCTATTTTTTTGGTCCAAACCTTCATGAATACATTTTGAACAATGTCTCCAGACAAATCCTGATCCCCCGATCGGTAGATGAGGTATCGTCTGAGGTCGTCAAAGTGCGTATCATAAATCATTTTAAAATCTTCAGCCGTCAACTTTTAACTCCTTAAATCCAATCCCTAAGATAAGTTTTATCGAAGGAATTGGACCGAAATTTTGACAGATAATTACGAACAAAGCCTATTTCTTATTATTCTTTTACTTTTTCAATAAGTTTTTAAAGCGGTCTTTCCTTTTGATATCTTTCAAATCCACCGTTTCAACCTCTCCGTCTTTGGAAATTTCTACAAGTGTATCACAGGTTCCGTCTCCAAAATCGGTGGTGATGATTTGCTCCCCATCGTCGGTGACCTTAATTCCTTCTACCGGGACTTTTCCTCTTTTTCTTTGTCCTTCACCAAAACAGTCGTAAACAAATTTGATGGGAGTAGTGATTTCCATGGAAAAGCTAACCCCTTCAGTACTGACTCCGGATTTGCTGCCAGTCAGTGTACTGTATTGCTTTTCGTTATTTTCCAAGTGAGTGTAACGGGTCATATCAGCACTTTTGGTTTTAAAAGTACCGTCTTCGTAAATCATTTTTCCGTCAGTTAACGTAGTTCGCATGGTTTTACTTCCGTTTTCGTCTATGGATAGGATTTCGGTTCTGCGGGTTCCTTCAATTTTAACCCCGTTGAGATAAAAGTCATCATAGGTGACTTGTCTAAAACTTCCGGTTTCTCCCTGAGTTTCTGAGTAAGTAACAATCATGGTTCCACTTCGGGTCTGGCCAAGCTTTCCCTCGCATTCTTCGGAGAAAGTAATGGTCTTGGTATTGCTCTCTTCATCTTCAACAACAGTTGCACAGTTTCCGTATTTATCTCCTTTAAATCTTTTGGGACCTTTGTCTGAGCCTGCATCAGCGGATCGAGCACTCATCGCATTGGAACTTAAATCAAAGCTTTCTGACACTAAGTCGTCGATGTCCTCCTCAAAGGCAATAGAATTGATGGTTTCCATAACAGTAGTCGTACTGAGATTTTCTGAGAAACCACTTACTCTGTCTTCGGAACAGGAAGTGAACACACCCAGACTCAATGTTAACAAGGCTAATTTTTTCATTTTCATAACTATTTCTTTTTTGATTACACCCATAACCCGATTCAGAAATTAAATACCCTACTTTTTTTTAAAAACTTATACCGTAGTGAAAATAAGTTTCGTCGATTCCCCTCTAACTAAGTTGACAAAAGATCAGTAAATCATATATTTGCTAATTGTATTTTATTATGAATCTCCGCCTCCAAGAATACACATCACTTTTTTACCGCCTCTTTCTTGTTTATTTGTGCTATTTCTTTTGCAGGCTAATGTTTGTTTATTTCAATAATGACTTGGTTCAGGTAAAATCGGTTTCCCAACTGGCGGAATTGTGCTATTATGGACTGCGTTTTGACAATGTCGCCATTGTTTACTCCAATATGATTTTTATTCTGATGTCGATCATTCCATGGAAAAAAACAACCTACCCATTATATCAAAAAGTGGTTTTTTGTGTTTATTGGCTTTGCAATGCCTTTTTTCTGTCCCTCAACTTTATTGACTTTGCATATTATCGGTTCAATCAAAACCGATTGATGAATAATTTTTTGGAAGTGATTGAGTTTGAAAGCAATAAAACCGATTTGCTAATACATTTTGCTTGGGTTTATTTGCACCTCATCATTCTATTTATCGCCATGCTCTATCTGCTGGCTTTAGCCTACAAAAGGGTAAAGATCTATCCCGTAATTATAGAAAATTATTGGCGTTACGGTCTCAGCTCTGTTGTTTTATTTTTTGGAAGCATTGCGCTTTTTGTTTTGGGGGCTCGTGGGGGTGATTTCAAAAAGAGTACCCGTCCCATCACGCTGATCGATGCCATGGACAATGTCAGAACCCCACAGCAGGCCGATGTGATACTCAGTAGTGCCTTCACACTTCTTAAAACACTGGGGCAGGACAATTTTAACAAATCCAAAGACCGCTTCACCGATCTGGAAGTTGAAAAGGAACTGAACACCATCAAACAGTACCCCCCATCAGAAAGATTTGAGAAAAAGCCCAATGTGGTGATCTTTATCCTTGAGAGTATGGGAAGAGAGTATTGGGGAGCTTTGAACCAACCCTACAACATCCCTGATTTTGAGGGTTATACTCCATTTCTAGACTCATTGGCGCAACACAGTTTGATTTTTCCCAACGGTTTTGCAACTAGCCGAAAATCGATTCATGGCATGCCCTCCATTTTGGCGGGTATTCCTTCTTTTGAAACCTCATACGCCTCATCGCTTTATTCCAGACAAAAGATAAGTTCTGTGGTTTCGTTCGCCAACCAATTGGGGTATCATACTTCTTTTTTTCACGGAGCCGCAAATGGATCCATGGGCCTTTTGGGCTTTGCCAATACCCTGGGGTTTGAACGTTATTACGGCAGAACTGAATTTAATAATGACGATGAGTTTGATGGCTCTTGGGGCATTTGGGATGAACCTTTTTTGCGCTATATGAAATCAGTTTTAGACCAACAAAAAACGCCCTTCCTCAGCAGTATTTTTACGATCACTTCACATGAGCCTTATGTGATCCCAAAAGCGTATGAGGGGAAATTTGACAAAGGCCATGTGCCCATGCACCAATGTGTGGGATATACCGACCATGCGCTGCGACAATTTTTTAAAGAAAGCAGTAATGCCCCCTGGTTTGAGAATACCGTATTTTTGTTTGCTGCCGATCACGGCAACCAAACCCATTTTCCTTTTTATGAAAAGACAGTGAATCGATTTGCCAATCCTTTGATGATCTTCAAACCCAACAGTAAGCTCAAAGGGGTTGATATGAGACTGGCCAGCCATATGGACATCTTCCCCACCGTTGCCGACCTGATCGACTACCCCAAGCCATTTAAAAGTTGGGGAAGAAGTTTAGTCTCTGATCAAAAGCATCATCCATTTGTAATTAATTATTTTAGCGGAGGAAGTTATTTTATCATGGATGAAAATATCATCTGTGTCCACAATGGAAACAAAGCCATTGGCTTTTATGAGCTAGAAGATAAAAACATGGAAAATAATCTGATCCAGAACAAAACCGAGCAGATGATTGAACTGGAAAAGAAATGCAGTATGTTTCTTGAAGATTATTTTGAAACCCTAATGTCGGGACGAAAAAAGTAGTCAACCCTCAAACCTATGAAGGTATATTTCATTGTCAAGCCTCTAGGGGCATACACACTGAAACAATTGCGCAAGTCACTGGAGAAAACTTTTGACAACAAAAAGGATTCCTGCCACATCTTTTGTACTGTGAAAAAAGGGCACGCCATCGATTTAACCCAAAAGGCGATTGACGAAAAAGCAGATTTAGTGGTGGCTTGTGGTGGAGATGGAACGATCAATGAAGTCGCTCGAGGATTGGTCGAGACAGAGATTCCTTTGGGTATTATACCCTTAGGATCCGGAAATGGTATTGCCCGTCATTTTAAAATTCCATTCGAAATTTCTAAATCAGTCCAAGTCATCAAAAAAAATAAGCTTGCCAAAATGGATGTGGGAGTGGTCAACGGGTATCATTTTTTTGGAAATATGGGTTGCGCCTTAGAATCACATTTTATCCGGAATTACCAGAAGAATGGATGGCATGGGATCTGGGCCTATGTCATTGCCTTTTTTAACGCTGTGGCGGGTTTTAAGCATCAGAAAATCCAAATTGAATCCCAGAAGGAAATACGACAA
>CALKCR010000009.1:0-61384 GCA_938082715.1 uncultured Flavobacteriaceae bacterium
AGTCACCCTATATTTTGTACTTAATTCTTGTATTAAAAGAAAAAATCAAATTAACAACAATTACCTAAGGGGTGAACTTATCGTCCAGGAGGGAATGGTATTGTTTAATCAATACTGTACAAATTGTCACAATTTCAATAATGTTGAAATAGGGCCCAGTTTAGGCGGTATCACCAACAAATTAGAAAAACAATGGATAAAAGAATTTATAAAAAATCCTCAAAAAATTATAAATCGTGGTGACAAGAGGGCCGTTGCCCAATTCAAAAAGTTTGGAGTTTACATGCCCTCATTTACATTTCTTGAAGATCAAGAATTAGAAAAGTTGTTGGCATTCATACACAAGCTTTCCAAGGCAGAGAAAAAAAATAAATCCAATCGTCCCGGTGGATTAATCAATCCCATTAGAGCGTCAATCCCAACCTCAGAACACCGATTGGTTTTAGAGGATTTTGTGACCATCCCAGTTAGTTCTGAAATAGCACCGGATACCCGAATTAATACCATGCGAACTTTTAAATCCATGGGCAATCAACAAAGAATCTTTATCTCTGATCTTAGAGGAAAATTGTATGAAATAACAGACAAAAAACCTGAGGTTTATTTAGACTTAAAATCAAAATATCCCGATTTTATTGATGCTCCGGGATTTGGAACTGGATTTGGAAGCTTTGCCTTTCACCCTAATTTTGCAAACAATGGTTTACTTTATACTACTCATACAGAGCCATCTGGAACAAAAGCTGCGGATTATGCTTTACCTAATGGGTTAGAAGTTACTCTGCAGTGGATATTGACAGAATGGAAAACAAGCAACCCAGAAGGTGCTTTTTTTGATTCAAAGCAAAAAAGAGAGTTATTGAGGGTTGATATGTCATCACAAGCTCATGGCATTCAAGATTTGACATTTAATCCTTTTGCTGTGGCTGAATCTGCGGATTATGGTTTGTTGTTTATTGGAATAGGTGATGGAAGTTTGGCTCTTTCTGGTCATCCCGAATTGTGTGATAACAAGAATAATATCTGGGGTAGTATATTCAGAATTGATCCATTAGGCACCAACAGTAAAAATGGAAAGTATGGTATCCCAGGGGACAACCCTTTTGTTGATAAACAAGGCTTAGATGAAATTTGGTCTTATGGGTTTCGAAATCCCCATCGTATTTCGTGGGATGCGGATACTCCTCATAAGATGTTCGTTTCAAATATTGGTCAACATAGTGTAGAGGAAGTAAATTTGATCGAAAAAGGAGGAAATTATGGATGGCCCTATCGAGAAGGAACATTTATTTATGATTTAAATGCAAACACTGAGTTAGTCTATAAGACTACTTTAGAAGATACACTGACATCTTACATCCCACCCATTGTCCAGTATGATCATGATGAGGGTAATGCTATATCAGGAGGGTTTATCTATCGTGGCTCTAAAATTAAATTTTTAAAAGGCAATTATTTATTTGGCGATATCGCTCGAGGGACAATTTTTATTTCCCCACTTGAGCACGCTCAAAATGGAAAGCTTTTTCCCATACAAAAAGTTAATATTGAAAATAATGGAAAGTTAATGATTCTAAGTGACTTACGACCTGGTGAAAGGATTGACTTGCGATTTGGTCAAGACTTTTTTGGAGATTTATTTGTATTTACAAAATGTAATGGAAAAGTCTATAAAGTGGTTGATTACAAGTAATTTTGATTTTATCTTAATGCATTTAAGTTTTCTTATATGGGCATTTGCAGGCCACCTATCAAATCCCAAATAGTAAGGGTGAGTTTGGTAAAATGGTTTTTTTTATAAAAAATTCTTAATTTCTGACAATTATGAACAAGCCACTAAACATCAAAATTATTCTAACTTTTCTCCACAAAAATCTCCTGCTTTTAGGTGTATTGGGGGGACAATTTTTTGCCCAAGGACAAGTAAAGATCATTCACAAACAAAATATTTTTCCACTACAAACCCAACATGTACACAGCAGCTCTATGGTTGAATTGCCCAATGGGGATCTGTTGAGTTGCTGGTTTCAAGGTACAGGAGAACGAAAAGCCGATGATGTCAAAATCATGGGTTCTCGGCTCAAAAAAGGCACCAAAAAGTGGGAAGTACCTTTTATAATGTCCGATACTCCTGGATTTCCCGATTGTAATCCTGTGTTATTTCTCAATCAAAAAAATGAATTATTCTTGTTTTGGTTGGTCATCAAAAGCAATCGATGGGAGGAGTCCCTATTGAAATATAAAAAAAGCATAATACACAACACTGAAGGAGCTCCCAACTGGAGTTGGCAAGACATCCTCCTGCTAAAGCCCGGGGACAAGTTTCAAAAATCCACCCAATTGAAGTTCGAGCAATTGCCCGACAGGGGCTTGGGATGGGCCGAATATGCACCACTGTACGAAAAAATGATTGTGGAGGCTGCGGGTGATAAAACCAAAAGACAAAGTGGTTGGATGACCCGAGCTCGGGCATTGCAATTGGATTCCGGGAGGATTATATTGCCTTTGTACTCCGATGGTTTCAATTTCTCCTTAATGGCTATTTCAGACGATCAAGGGGAAAACTGGAGAAGCAGTGAACCAATAGTAGGCTATGGAAATGTTCAACCTGCTTTGATTCAAAAGAACAATGGGGATCTCGTCGCCTATATGCGCGACAATGGGGATCAACCCATGCGGATACTCAAAAGTGTGTCCCACGACAAGGGTGAAAGCTGGAGTGCTGTATCAGATACCGACATCCACAATCCGGGATCAAGTTTGCATACCCTAAAACTTCCCAATGGCGATTGGCTAATGGTAAACAACAATCTAGAAAAGGGAAGAAATGCTTTGCATTTAAATCATTCAAAGGATGAAGGAAAAACTTGGAATTCCATTTTAGAAATCGAAAAATCTGAGCATCTCAAAGACAGTTATTCCTATCCCACCCTGATCTCCACTAAAAAGGGTCAGATTCACCTGAGCTACTCACTACGATCCAACGAACAAAAAACCATTGTCCATGCCATTATCTCGCTATAAAATACTCGCCTTAAGCATTTTGTGGTGGAGTAGTTTGTTTCCACAATCCTACAAAGACGTCTTTTTTCTTCAAGACCGCTCAATACAGTTCGAAAAACAAAAAATCGACATCAGACTGATGGGAGTCAAAACCGACAACAACAAAAACATCAATGTACTGTCATCCCAAGGCTTATTATCCCCTTGGGAAAAAAAACTAAAACCCAATTTCCAATACAGACCTCTCGAAAATCAAAAAGTAATGGCAATTGAATCCCATAAAAATCAGTTTTATTATTTGACCCAGAAAGCGGTTTTGAGTCATTCTTTTGGCGGGAAGTTTTATGTGGAACACGGACTTAAAAATCCAATTTTGTTGGGTATGGGAAAAGACAAATCATTCTTGATCCTCACCGACAAAGGCTTGTTCTTTTTCGATAAAGAGGGACGGCTAGACATTTCCCTGGATCTAAGCGAAAAAGCCCTTTCAGTTCATTTCGATACTTGGGCTAACCGTTATCTTATTCTCACCCAGAAACATCTCTATGAATTCAGACCCCAGGATCAATCACTAAAAAAAGTATACTCCGGATCCGGATTTTCGTCCCTTGAGCAATTCATAGAAAAAATATGGATCGGATCAAACAAAGGCATTCACCGACTCAATGCCCGCAATTTTGACTTGGAAAAAATCATTGAACAACTCCCCCATGACGAAATAACCAGTCTAAAAAACATCGGTGGAGCCTTGTGGGCAGGAAGTACGCGTGGGGCTTTTAAATTCAGAGCCGATGGCAAATACAATTATTACGCTTCGAAAAGATGGCTAGCGGATGACGAAGTCATTTCCGTTGAAAAAGGGCCCGACCAAAGTGTTTTGATTTTGACCCAAAAAGGACTCAGTCAAATTGTATTTGAACCGATGACCTTGGAACAAAAAGCAAACTATTTTCAGGAGATACAAAGAAAAAGACACATCAGATACGGTCTGGAATCTTCGGTCAAACTGAGGGTTCCCGGAGACTTATCCTCCTTAGAATTGATCGATACCGACAACGATGGACTGTGGACTTCGATGTATTTGGCATCGGAGTTATTTCGCTATGCGGTAACCCAATCAGAAGATGCCAGGCTCAATGCTTTGGAGGCTTTTGAAGCCATGGAACGACTCACGACCATTTCCGGAATAGAGGGGTTTCCCGCCAGAACATATGAAATAAACAGCTACCAAAAAAGCAATTGGAACAATGATTCTTCCTATGGCACTTGGAAAAAAGCCAAAGATAAAAGATGGGTTTGGAAAACCACCACCAGCAGCGATGAATCTTGTGGACATTTTTTTGTTTATGCCTTATTTGCAGAGATCATCAAAGACGAAGAATGGAAAAATCGGGCCATTCAACTGATCAAAAAACAAATGGATCACATCATCGAAAACGATTGGTATTTGGTTTCATGGGATGGAAAACCCACACGCTGGGGACGCTGGCACCCAGATTATGTCAACAGCTTTCCCATTCAAGTTGGGGACAGAAGACTAAATTCTACTCTCATTCTTACATTTTTACAAACGGCCTATCATTTTACCAAAGAAGAGCGCTACAAAGATCACGCCTTAAACCTCAGCCATTTATTCGGTTATGAGGAAAATGCCTGTCGTCCTGCAAGTGTGATTGGATATGTGCATGGCGAATTTTTGAGCGACGGTTGGAATCATTCCGATGATGAAATGTATTTTCTTACTGCTCCGGCTTTTGTAAAATACGCTTTTGATAAAGATTCAAGACAACGTCATTTGGAAACTGTTGCCTCCCACTGGGAAATCGAAAGATCTGAAAAAAATCCATTGTGGAATTTTTTGTATGCTATGTCAGGGGGGAAAGATTTTGACCTTAAGGAATCCATTTGGTGGTTAAAAGAGTATCCCCTCGATCTAATCGATTGGAAAATCGAAAACAAACACCGAAAAGACCTTAAAAAAGTTACTTCTAATTTTAGAAAACAAGAATACAGTGAAGTCCTTCCAAGAGACGAAAGACCCCACCACCTTCATAATCGAGCCTATAGGAACGATGGTGGCAGTGGAGGGTTCAGAGAGTATTCCCCCTATATCTACTTGCTCCCCTATTGGGCCGGCCGTTATGTCAAAGCCATTGAACCGGCACCATCAAATACGGAATAGGAATGGGTCGTTAAAACAAAAACGATCAAGTTTGGTCAATATCCTCAATGATCAGCGGTGCGTGATCTCTGGAGTTTTCGATAAACCATTTGTTGGTTTTAATCCCACCACACACCACACCTGCCAAATAAACACCCTTTGCAGAGGAACGCATCGTATTGGAATCATAAACAGGGGTGCGGTATTCATCATCGTGGAATTTTACGCCCAAAGATTCCAATAACTCAAAATTGGGTTGATAGCCTGTCATGGCCAACACAAAATCGTTTTCAATGGTCTTGATACCCTCCGGGGTTCTAAACCGAACTTGATCCTCTGTAATTTCTTCGATCTGAGAATTGAAATAGCCTTCGATACTGCCCTCCTTGATCCGATTGATAATATCCGGTTTTGACCAATACTTAACGTTTTGACCAATTTCTTCCTCCCGTATGATCATGGTCACACTTTTGGCTCCCTTTCGATAGAGCTCCAAGGCCACATCCACAGCGGAATTGGCCGCTCCGACCACGACCACATTCATTCCAAAAAAGGGATGGGCTTCTTTGTAATAATGCAGCACCTTGGGCAATTGTTCGCCCGGAACATTCAACAAATAAGGGAAATCATAGAAACCTGTGGCAATGACGATTTTTTTACATCGGTAGCTCCCCTTATCGGTGATCACATCAAAAAAATCTCCCTCTCGCCCGACTTTTGTGATTTTCTCGTATAAACGTAATGGCAATCTCCAGTGAGTAGTCACCCTGCGGTAATACTCCAAAGCCTCGGATCTTGTGGGCTTTGGATTGTGGGAAATAAAAGGAACCCCTCCTATTTCCAACTTATCTGAAGTTGAAAAAAAAGTCATATTCATCGGATATCGAAATAGGGAGTTGACCAAACAACCTTTGTCAAAGATCAGATGATCCAAATTCTTTTTTTGAGCCTCAATTCCGCAAGCCAATCCGATGGGCCCTGCTCCAATGATGATAAGGTCTTGAATATTATTTCCCATAAAGACAGATGGACGACTGATAATTAAATTTAATTTGTTAAATTGTAATTTACAATTTTTAACCCTAATAATTTAATTATCAATAATCCCCTTAGAAAGTATAAAAAATGAAAAACCTACTTTTAAACAAAAAATCACTTTTTCCCGAAACGTCCTATTTGATACTCCGCTTTACATTCGGGATCATGATGTGCTATTACCACGGTTGGTCAAAACTACTCTCCGACACTTCACGTTGGGAACGATTGGGTAATACCTTGACCAAATGGATTGGTTTGGATGCGCTTAAAATTCCTTTGGGTTTTATGGCTGCTTTTTCAGAATCCATATGCGCACTATTGATTGCCATTGGACTGTTGACCCGTCCGGCGGCCTTTTTATTAGTAATCACTATGTTGGTGGCAAGCTCCAAAAAGCTCTCAGAGGCAGGTGTTGATGGTAGCGAACTTCCAATTCTTTTTCTCATTTTGAGTTTAGTAATTCTGCTTAGGGGACCAGGAAAATACAGTTTGGATAATACTCTTTTTTAAAAAACAAATCACTCAGGTTGGATATTTTTCCTACGCTGCATACATTTTGCGGTAGGTAAGAATCAATTTTTATATTTCTTCATATTTGGGCAAGTAGGATCTTACCTCCTCTTTAATTGGGGTCAGAGACCCTAAAAATTGCATTGGAAATAAATTGGTTTTTAGGTTAAAAATAAAACTCTTGATGGTTAAATTCTATCCATTAACCATTTAAATGATATTCTAAAAACTAAAACTTTCGATTTTTACCACTGAGGAAAACATTGGCTTCGCCTTCCTTAAAAGCTGCTTTTTCACTGTCCCAGTGAAGGGTCTTGTTGGGAAATCTCCCAGCAATAACCCCGAGTAAAATGGTTTCTGTCAGCCTGGAAGCATATGAGAAAGGAGCGGAGACTCGGTCTCTGCCCAAACAAGCATCAACAAACTGGTGGTAGTGTTTTGGAGAATCCCTTTCATAATCATTGACCGTGATACCCAACTTTCCCTGAGGATCATATTTTTTGATGTCGATCTCATGGTATTCACCATCCACAATCAAACGAGGCGGCTTCATAAAGTGAGGTAATAATAGTCTTCCTTTTTCTCCTATAAACATAGCACCCTGTAAGGGCAATTTTTCTTTGTTGGGCAACCTGAGTTCTTTGTGGGGTTTAGGTGCTCCTTTTCCGTCGTGCCAGACCCACTCAAAATTTTCAGTGGTATATTCTGTTCCAGGGAAAGTATAGATTACTTTATTGATCTCAGGATAACCAAATCCATTGGGTTCCCTGCAGCTATTTTTAATGGTTTTCGGGACGTCTAATGCCAAGGCATTATAGGGCGTGTCAAAAATATGAACACCCATATCTCCAAGAGTGCCACAACCAAAGTCAAGCAGTTTTCTCCAGTTTCCGGGATGGTAAATTTTTTCTTTAAAGGGGCGTTCTTCGGCAGTACCCAACCAAAGGTTCCAGTCCAGGTTGGAAGGTATGGGATCAGTACCATTGGGTTTTGGACCGTCATAACCCCAATTTTTGGGGGACCAGGCTCTTACTCGGCTTACCTTTCCTATGATGCCTGATTGGATCAAAAGGGTAGCCAATTTATAATCATAAAAAGAGTGTACCTGTATCCCCATTTGGGTAACCAAGTTTTTTTCTTCAGCTATTTTACGCATGGCTCGTACCTCAGACACATGATGTGCTAAGGGCTTTTGACAATAGACGGGTTTGTTCATTTCCATAGCCATGATTGAGGCAGGTGCATGGGTATGGTCGGGAGTTGATACCACAACAGCGTCAATTTCATCAGCCATATCCTTGAGCATCACTCTGTAATCTTTATAAGTTTTGGCATTGGGATGGCTTGCACTGGCTTTGGCAATTGCATTGGAATCTACATCACAAAGTCCGACGACGACAACATCCGGGTGGGAAACGATCGACTTGAGATCAGCACCCCCCATACCACCAACTCCAATATGGGCAGTTCTGAGTTTGTCTGCTGTTTTTCCCATGGCCATAATTGATTTTGGTAAAAAGGCGGTTGAGGCCGCTGCCAATGAAGTTTTTAAAAAATCTCTTTTTTTCATAGATGAAATAGGTTTAAAGTTTTTTGATTTTGACATTTCTAAAAGACAGATTGCTACCATGGTCTTGAAAGCCAATGTATCCCGTTTTGTATTTTCCATAATCCGGTGCTTTGTTCCATTTACCAGAGTTTCTTCTTTCATACCAATCCTCTGACCAAGGCACAAAAGACAATACTTTTTTACCGTTGAGCCAATGTTCTACATTGTCGGGTGTAAAAACAATCCTGCTGCTGTTCCACTGGCCGGGAGGGTAAAGTACTTTTTGTGTGGTATCGGGGACATGCATGGCATAGTCGGCTGCAGTAAGTTGCCAATCTTTTAACTCGTAGTTGTGAATCTCAGCATAATTCTCATCGTCTAGCAATTGGTATTCGGGTGCCACCAAAGGTGGGCCATCATAGCCTTCCTTGAGGTGGTAAAAAATACCACTATTCCCCCCTTTAGGAATGTTCCACTCAACATACAACTCAAAGTTGTCAAATTCCTCAGCGCCATAAATGATGTCTCTACTGCCCGTATAATCATAATTTTCCTCCAAGATTTGGGCGGTGGTAAAAGTCAATACGCTGTCCACGATTTTCCAACCGGGAGGCATTTGATCGCCATTGTAGGCCCTCCAACCGTCCAATGAACTGCCATCGAAAAGGTTGATCCATTCACTGTTTGTTTTTTTGGGAGCTTCGGTACAAGACCAAATACTCAGCAGGGCTATTGATAAAATGATTTTTTTCATAGAATAAAATGTTGTTTTTATGATATTATACCTAAAGGTTTTGTGTTCTTCCAGTTCCCACGTGTAAAGTCAGGGAATTGTTGTGGAGCCCCACCTTGTTCTATAGATTTTCCACTGAGTTCGGTCACTGCACTCCAAAAAGCCCCTTCGTAAACATTTTGATCCAGAGGGAGTCCCTTTTGTAAACACTCTACAATACGATACATCATGATACCATCCATACCTCCGTGTCCGCTGTCTTTGGATTGCTGATTGAGCCTTTTATAAAGGGGGTGATCGTATTTTTCAAATACTTTATCCAACTGCTCTCCCTCTACCCAACTGAGATGGTCTTTGGTGATCCCCTCTACTCCACCTTCCAGTGCCACACGGGTGGGATAGCCGGCTAAGGTTCCCTTGGTTCCTTGAATAAGATTCAGACGGGTATAGGGTCTTGGACTGGTTTCGTCCCATTGTACCATGACAGTGCGTCCCACATGGGTTTTGATGATGGATGTGTTGAGGTCACCGTTAAGGTAGTCCAACTCATTCCATTGGTGATCCGCAGGGTAATTTTTTTCGGCATATAATTTTCTACCCAAAGCGGGGGTAGAAAAAGACACAAGAGTTTTGAAATTATCGTCTTGGCGCGCCAAACTCATGTATTGGGCCACGGGCCCCAATCCGTGTGTGGGGTAGAGATTCCCTTTTCCAGTAGCATAGTGGTGGGTACGCCAGGAACCTGTACCCCGCTCCACCTGATTCATTTGCCCTCTAAGCTCATGGATATAAGCCGCTTCGGCGTGGAGTAATTCACCTATTACCCCTTGGCGGCACATGTTGAGATACATCAATTCGGCCCTGCCGTAATTGACATTTTCCATCATCATACAGTGTTTCTGAGTTCGCTCCGAGGTGTCTACAATCTCCCACAGTTCTTTTAGGGTTCTCCCTAAGGGCACCTCTACAAAGGCATGGGCCCCTTGTTTCATACTTTCAATGGCCATTGTAGCGTGGTTGTTCCAATTTGTTGCGATAAAAACTACGTCTGGTTTTACCTCCTGCAACATGGTTTTCCAACGGTTTTCATCGCCCCAATAGGTTGCGATATTTGAATGGCTGGAGGCCTCAGCAAGTTGGTTTACCATCCCCAGTTTTTCTTTAACCTTATCTTCGTATAGATCGCTGATGGCTACCACCTCAGTTCCGGGCAGTCCCGCAAAAAACTTGAGGTGTCCTTCGCCCCGGCTTCCTACACCGATAAAAGCAGATCTTATCTTGCTGATTTTAGGAGCAGCGTGGTCTCCCATATAAATTCCTCTTGAAGGCGCTTGTGATTTTACCTCCGACTCACAGTTTGTGAGTAATGGCACAGATGCCAAGGCAGCTGTTGATAGGGAGGTTTTTTTTAAAAAATTTCTTCTGTTTATTGACATTTAAGGTTTAGTTTTAAAACCAAGGTACAAAACTCAATGGTTTTCTTAAACACCCTCATCCAATTTGTAATTTCCTCTTTCAAAAATGGGTTGGAATTGGTCTGGAATCTGCTCAGCAGATTTGTTTGCGGAAGTTCCAAATAGGTAAACCTTTTCCAATGCAGGAAAAGAATACATCTCCTCTAGATGGGCTGCCTCAAAGTTGGAGTTGACCAAGTTGATTTGCTTTAAATGCTCAAGAGTGTTGAGTTTATTGACCCCATTCCCCGAGATGGCAGTTCGGTTTAATTTCAGTACGGTCAAATGTTTAAATTGTTGTATCACCTCAAAAACAGCATCGGTAACTTGGGTTTGTCCCAAATCCAAATCTACAATATGATCCAATGCCTTTAAAAGTACAACTGATTTTTTATCGTCAAAATCGGGGACATTAATGGCTGAAATTTTTAAGAGTGAAGCTGTTTTATAAAGCGGGGCAACTTGTAAACCCATAGCCATAAGAGAATCGATAACTGGCTTATCAAGAGGTTTCAATACCGGATCGGGATAAATCCCTGTTTGGTCTTTGGGAAAAAAGGAAACAAAAAGACTCGGAGAGAGTCGCAAGTCTGCGATGGTTTTATTTTCTGGTGCTCCCGCGCTGATCCACTGTTCAATCAATATTATTTCGACTTTGGACAATTGGATTTTCGCTTCGGGCGGCATGTGTTTTTTTTCGTCTCTGGGCAGGTGAATCCTTTTTAGCATTTCACTTTCCTCAGGCTTAATGGTCGAAATGATGGAGCCTTCCTCTCCCCCAATCATTATGCCTTTGAGGTTGTGAAGTAAAAGCCCACCTTTGGTCTTTTTCGGATTGTGACAGCTCACGCATTTTTGATCCAAGATCGGTTGTATAACTCCCGAATAGAAGGGTAAGTCTTGATGGGTTTCGGGATGAAGAACGAGCGTTCGAGAGGGAACTTCCAATCCCAAAACCTCTTTTATTTCGTCGGGAAGGGGCGCTGTCAGATGATCCTTTCCATGGGTAAGGTTGCCTCCCAAATGTCCCGTAATGGACAAAATTACAACCAGGCCGTATCCTAAAAACCGATAGGAAATCCTTTGAAAAAAAACATATCCTTTGAGTTTTAGATACATCAAAAAGGAGAACACAAAAGTGAGTACCCCCAAGATCAAATGCCCCTGAATGTTCTCCCAAGGGTAGCCCTCCCTAGTATATTGAAACGTTCCGGTAAGCACGGCAGCAAGGGTGGAAAAGGTTCCCCAAAAGAAGGTAAATCGAATAATTTTTTGATGTTTATTTTCTTTGCGGTCAAATACCAACATCATCAAGCCTAAAAGTAGAAACCCAATGGGCAGATGCACGATCAGGGGATGAAAACGCCCCATTAGGTCAAAGATAAAATCCATTGCAGTTGTTGATCAGTTGATATTAGTAATCATTTAAGCCAAAATTTCATTGATGACATGGCCCTCTACATCGGTCAATCGGAAAGGTCGACCCTGAAAATCATAGGTAAACTGTTCGTGATCGAAGCCCAAAAGGTGTAATATGGTGGCCTGTATATCGAAAACAGAAACCCGACCCTCTATTCCGGCGTATCCTATTACATCTGTTTTTCCGTGTACGGCACCTTTTTTTATACCGCCTCCTGCCATCCACATGGTAAAGGCATCGCCTTGATGGTCTCTACCGGGTGAATTTTGGATCCCCACTCGATTTTCCCACATGGGGGTTCTTCCAAACTCGCCTCCCCAAACAATAAGGGTTTCATCGAGAAGACCTCTTTGTTTTAAATCGAGAATAAGGGCGGCTATGGGTCGATCGGTTTCTTTGCATTTTCTCAAGAAACCCGAGTCTAAGGCCTCTCCGGGACTTGCCCCGTGAGAATCCCAACCCCAATCGTACAGTTGTACGAATCTAACGCCTTGTTCTACCATTTTACGAGCCAACAAACAATTGTTGGCAAAAGCTTCTTTACCAGATTGAACGCCGTACATTTCCTTTATGGCATCGGGTTCTTTGTCGATGTCCATTACTTTAGGGACAGATACCTGCATACGGTAGGCCATTTCGTACTGATTGATTCGGGTCAAAACCTCGGGATCACCAAACTTTTGATACTCTTTGAGGTTGATGTCATTAATGGATGCCAGGACTTTCTTTTTTAAATTTCTGGAAACCCCTTTAGGATCTTTGAGATAAAGCACGGGATCACCTTTGGATCGACATTGTACCCCTTGATATACTGAGGGTAAAAATCCACTTCCCCAAACACTTTTTCCTGCATCGGGTGTTCCTCCCGAAGTAAGCACCACAAAGCCCGGTAAATTGTTGTTTTCAGAGCCCAAACCATAGGTTACCCACGATCCAATACTAGGCCGCCCATTTCGAGGACTGCCGGTATGCATCAACATTTGAGCGGGGCCATGATTGAATTGATCGGTATGAACGGCCTTTAGAAAAGCCACCTCGTCGATTACCTTTTTAAAATGAGGCAGGTGATTGGACACCCAATTTCCAGATTCACCCTGCTGTTTGAAGGTTGCTTGAGGCCCCAACATATTAGGAATCCCTTGAATAAATGCAAACTTTTTGCCCTCCAGTAAAGAAGGTGGACAAGGTTTGTTATGAAGTTTGGCCAATTCGGGTTTGTAATCGAATAACTCCAATTGGGAAGGAGCTCCCACCATATGAAGGTAAATGACACTTTTGACTTTGGGCAAAAATGGAGCCGGCATGGCGGCCATGGGGTTCAATGACCTATCGGTAGTATAAGCAGGAGTTTTTGTACCGCCTGTATAGCAGGATTTTAACAAACTGCCCAAAGCCAATCCGCCCAAGCCTAAAGTACAATCTTTCAGGAAGTGTCTTCTGCTGTTGAACTGTGCCTCAACAGTTCTTTGCTCTGCTAATAATTTCTTTATTTTATCCATGGGTGAGAAATTCGTCTAAATTCATAATGGCATTGGCAATGATGGCCAAGGATGCTGTTTTAACATTGGTATGCTGATCCAACCCAAAAAAATCTTCCAATTGATCGGGATCGTTTTCAAAAGTCAACTTGGCTTCTTCGTATAGGTTTAACAAGTCTTTGAGTTTGTCTTCATCGGCTTCTCTGAGTGTAGCTTTTTGGTACATCTCGAGGATGGCGGTTTTACTTTCTTTGTTTTGGTGTGCTTTGGCCAAATTCATGGCCGCCTCCAAATAAACAGGGTCGTTCATAGTTACCAAAGCTTGTAGCGGAGTGTTGGTAGGAGATCGCCTTACCAAACAAACTTCCCTACTTCCTGCATCGAAAGTGATCATGGAGGGATAAGGGCTGGTTCGTTTTAAATAAGTATAAATACCCCTTCTATATCGGTCTTCTCCTTGACTGGTTTTCCATAGATTGCCTAAGTAAACATGTTCCCAAATACCGTCAGGCTGAGGAGGCATAACACCCGGGCCATACATTTTATCGCTCAACAATCCTGAAACGTATAGGGCTTGATCTCTGATTTCCTCCGCGGTCAATCTCAAGCGAGGGCCTCTGGCATAGAAAAGATTGTTGGCGTCAATGGCCAATTTCTCCTGACTTATCAAAGAACTTTGGCGGTAGGTGGCAGACATTAATAAGGTTTTGATCAGTTTTTTAACACTCCAGTTCATGGAATGCATCAACTCATGAGACAACCAGTCCAGCAGTGCCGGATGCGAAGGAGGGTCGGCCATGGTGCCCATGTCTTCTAGGGTGGAGACCAAACCTTTTCCAAAAATCTGATACCAAACCCGATTGACCAGTGTTCGAGCAGTAAGCGGGTTTTTCATATCCACCAACCACTTGGCAAATCCCAAACGATTGTTTTCCCATCGGTTTTCCCAAGGATTAAGCGTTTGAGGAACTCCGGTCTGTACCTCCTCCGTTTTGACCATCCAATTGCCCCGATCAAAAACATGGGTTTTTCTTTTCATGTGGTCGGGGTTTTCGACCATAACTGGGGTGACATCTCCTTTGATGTTCAACACTTCATTTAAGTTTTTGTGAACCGCGGTATAACCGGGTTTTCCTCTGCCGGGGAGTTCGGGCACAAATGCAATCCAATGGATGAGTACGTGCTCTTTTTTTAACGTCTGGTCTTGGGTCTGAAGTTGAACATATAAATCAAATGCCTCTGTTTCCTTACTGATATCAATAGAGGTAATGATCTGCCCCTGACGATCCCCATAAAAATTTTTGCCTTTTTTTGAAATCTTAAATTTTCCAATGATTTCCCCATTGAACCCATTTTTACGAAAGACCAATGTGGAACGATCGGTCTTTCCGACAAACTTTAGGTAGAGCTTTTGGTAACCCAGTGGATTTACATTTTTAATAGAAGCGGCCCCTCCTTTTCTTAATCCCAAATTAGGGCCGGAAACAAAGCCATTATCGATGACTTTAAAGTGATGAGCAGCATAGTTGGGTTCTTTAAACAGTATAAAGTCCTTAAAAAGCTTTTGTTTTTTGGGATCGGCATGAGTAGCTACCCAATCCAATACATTGTTGATTTTTTGAAGTTCCTCCGGCTTGTAGTCAATCAGGTTGGGAGATTCATCGGGAATGTCCTCATCGCTGGTATTGTTGAAAAAAGCCATGACATTGTAATACTCTTTATGTCTAAAAGGGTCATAGGGATGGCTATGGCACTGCACACAACTCATGGTGGTACTTTGCCATACGTCGAAAGTGGTGTTGACACGGTCAATAACCGCGGCGACTCTAAACTCCTCGTCATCCGTTCCTCCCTCGTCATTGTTCATGGTATTGCGATGGAAAGCAGTTGCAATCAATTGATCGGCCGTTGGTTCGGGCAAGAGATCTCCGGCCAATTGTTCAGTGGTGAATTGGTCATAGGGCAAATCGCGATTCAGTGCCTTGATGACCCAATCGCGATAATGCCAAATGGTTCTTCCAGGATCTTTTTCAAATCCCATGGTATCGGCATAGCGGGCCAAATCCAACCACCAACTGGCCCATTTTTCACCATAGGCATCGGAGGTAAATAAGCTATCAACATAGTTTTCGTAGGTGATCTCTCCGCTGACAAAACTTTGAAAAAGATTTGTATCGGGAGGCAAACCTGTGATGTCAAAAGCCAATCGTCTTGCAATGATGTTTTTTCGTGCAGGAGAATTGGGTAAAAGGTCCTTCTCCTCCATTCTGGCCGCAATAAAATGATCAATGGAGTTGGCGATAAAGTCTTTTTCTTCAAAAACCGGGGCTACTTTGGGTAATTCGGTTTTTTCAACAGGCAGGTAAGCCCAGTGGGTACCCCATTGGGCGCCCTGTTCGATCCAATCGGTAAGGGTTTTGATTTCATCTGCTGATAATGGGGTCTTTTGGTAAGGCATTCTAAGCTCGGGATCAGTATGGTGCAACCTTTGGATCAACTCACTCCTTCGGGCACTCCCGGGAATAATGGCGGGTTTTCCCGATTCGGTTGCCCCCATGGCTTCGGATTCAAACAAAACACTAAATCCACCGTTTTTCTTTACCCCCCCATGACAGGAGATACAGTGTTTGTTGAGAATGGGTTTGACTTCGGTAGCAAAATCAACTTGATGATCCGGTTTTAAACTCAAAACAAGAAATCCTATGAATACCAAAATTCCTGCCAGTACAACCCCTACTCTTTTCTCTCTAATCATCATAATTCTTTGAACTAACTCTATTATATTGTACAATTTAAAATTGATCACACCTTAAGAACCTTAATTTTTTATTCTTTAAAAATTTTGAGAGTAGCCATCATAAAGTCAACGAGTCATTAATTTTTATTTCATTGAAATTAAAAAAAATTAATTTTCATCGCAACTCCCCTCTGTCCATGATTTAACACCGGAGGCTTCGGCCACACAATCATTTCCATAGGTGATTCCGTCACAACCACAAACGGGCATATATTCTTTGGTGCAAGGAATATTCTGACGTGGTCCCTTGCATTGATCTTGTGAGCTTGTTTTTTTACAACCCAGAGTAAAAAATACAAGTAATAGACTCAATAATTTTATTTTCAAAATCACTTAAGTTCTTTCAAACTTAAGTTTTTCCAACGTATTTTTTTGTTGGCTTTCATTTTTTTCTTGCCGATGCCGTGAAGCTGAAGTGCGATGTAACCATTATCGGTCAGATCGTCATAGACATCACCAACCATCACACCATTGACCCATGATTGAATGTGGTTGTCTTTAACCATGACCTTAAAGTGATTCCACTCCAAAGGCATAAAAGCAGCTTTAACCTTTTGGTTGATTCCCGGTGTATGGAGAAACCCTCTTCCGGCTTCTTCATATATGGCTCCGCTCCAGGCTCTGAAGGTAGGATCGATTTCGATTTGATAGCCCCAAAAAACCCCGGCCTTGCGGCGAATGTATTTAAGACTCTTTTCACCTTCCTCATCGAAACGCCCTCCCCAACGAACTGTTTCAGTATCCTCTGAGTAGATATTACTTCGAATCTGGACACCCGAATTCAAAACAGTATCCAATTTGACATCAAATTCCAATTCAAAATTTTGGTATTTTTTTTCGGTATGTAAAAAGGTATTGGGTAAGCCCATGTCTGCCTCTGCCACAATGCATTCATTTTCTACATAAAACTTTCCTCCACCATAATTGACCCATCCATCGAGGTTGGAACCATTAAATATTTCAGAATCATTATTTTGACATGAAAAAAATAAAGTTAAAATTAATAGAAGATAAGTGAATTTGTTCATTTTTTAATTGTATTTTATGGTTGCTATTTTTGGACTTGTGCCAGATACTCGTCTCGAATCATTTTGGCTGTCCTGTGGTTTCCGTTGTGATCCCAACCGGGAGGGAGAAAGATATAGGCCAATTTATTTATTAGACCGGGGGCGCGTACAACATCCTTAAACAATGCAATAAACTCGCCAAAATAGACATCGATAAAGTTACCTGAATTGATTTTTCGTGTAATACCGTATTCAATATCTATGTCTTTTTGCTCCTCTTGATAGGTTTTAAAGACCTTGTCCCAAATGTTGAGCAGATTGCAATAATTGGTATCAATATACAATGGATTTCGAGCATGATGGACCCTGTGGTGGGATGGAGTTAAAATGAATTTGTTGAGAAAACCCATCCTACCGTTTTTCATCAGATTTTCTCCGGCATGAATAAAAGTTCCGTAGGTGCCATCCACAAACATGATGACAAACAAAAGGGCAGGATGGACACCCATCAGAATGCATATGGAAGTACGGATCAGATCAGCATAGGGGGCTTCCAAAAAGAAATGAGCATGCGCCACACTTAAATTCATCTCCTCGGGGTTATGATGGGTAGCGTGAAAACACCAAAATAGGCGAACCTTATGCCCTAAATAATGATATACAAAATGGGCAAACTCCCAGATGATGTAGGCATAGATAAACCAATACCAGGTCATTGAGGTCTGAAAAGGAGCGTATACTTGAAAAAGTCCTATGCAGATGGTAGTCATGGCAATGGCAATGAAGCGACCCACAAAACGATTGAATACATAGATCAAAAAGATGGTTTGATAAACTTTGGTCTGAGGGTTTTTCTGAATTATACCCATCACAAATTCCAATACCAAAAGCAAAGGCAAAATGGGCTTTATGATGGCCACAATACCGTGATAGGTCAAAAAAGAGGTATAATCACCACTACTGAGGATTTGAAAAAAATTTGTGATGCCAAAAAAGTTGACAATCTCATTCCAAAAAGGTTCAAAAATCTCCATCCATTTGCAATTAAAACCACAATATAGAAATTTTTCAAAAAAAAATGACTGACAATAATCAATGAGCTTTAAGCGGTGTTAAAAAAAAATTGACCAAACCATCTTTTTTATATCTTTCAGTTGATAAAAAAACAAATCATGAAAAGCAAAATCATTTTTTTCGTACTGATCTCTATAACCGGGGTCCAAGCCCAAAGTTGGAAGGCGGTAGAAGGAAAGATCATGAGCCAATGGGCCAAGACGGTCAATCCCGAAAATGCCTGGCAAGAGTATCCCCGCCCCCAATTCGAAAGGGCCAAATGGAAAAACCTCAACGGACTTTGGGACTATGCCATTTTAAAAACCAATGAAATCCAACCCAAGCGGTATCAGGGAAAAATTTTGGTTCCCTTTAGTTCTGAATCTCCTCTGTCGGGGGTAGGAAAAAATATCGATCCGGAGGATAAAATGTGGTATAGAAAAAACTTTGAGCTTCCCAAAAACTGGAGTGGAAAAGATGTGGTCATCCATTTCGAAGCGGTAGATTACACATGTGCTGTCTGGGTAAACGATGTTTTAGCGGGAACTCACAAAGGGGGCTTTGATCGTTTTTCTTTTAATATTACCGCTTTTTTAAAACCCAATGGGCAACAAAAAATCGTATTGGCAGTAGAGGATGCTACCAACTTCAGTTCACAGCCTCGAGGCAAGCAACAGATCAATGCCAGTGGAATTTATTATACTCCTGTAAGTGGGGTATGGCAGACGGTTTGGTTGGAGGCGGTCTCATCTGAAGCTTACCTAATGCAGGTAAAAACAACCACCAATATAGATGAAAATACAGTAACACTAATTCCCTTAAGCAATCAGAGCTTGGTATCAGGATATATGGTGAGAACAACTGTGTTTTTCAATGGGGAGAGAGTCACATCAGGGGAAACTAAACCCAATATGCCGCTGACCTTAAAAATAGACACACCAAAATTGTGGTCTCCTGATCATCCCCACTTATACGATGTAAGCATGAGTTTTATGAATCCCTCCGGAACGGAAATCGATCGTGTGGAGAGTTATTTTGGTATGCGAAAGATCAGTTTGGGCGATCACAAAGGAGTGAAATACCTCTTTTTAAACAATGCCCCGCTTTTTCATTACGGTACCCTCGACCAGGGCTGGTGGCCCGATGGATTGTTGACCCCTCCCTCGGATGAAGCCATGCGATACGACATTGAAATGACCAAAGCCATGGGCTTCAACATGATTCGAAAACACGTTAAAATCGAACCGGATCGATGGTATTATCATTGCGACAAGTTAGGCATCATGGTCTGGCAAGACATGCCCTCCTACAACAGATTGGCATTGAAAACGCCCGAGGAAATGGAAAAAACCAAACGAAAGGATCGTATTTACAATGCTTTAGAAAGAATACACGGAGAAGATGATGATCTTAACAGACGCTCAGAAGATGCGGCCCAATTTGAATGGGAACTCCGTCGTATGGTGGACTTGCATTACAATGCCCCCAGTATCGTAATGTGGGTTCCTTTTAACGAAGGCTGGGGTCAATACGACACTTGCAGGATCACCGATTTTGTCAAACAATTAGATCCTGACCGATTGGTCAATCCCACCAGTGGATGGACCCTTAGGCCCTGCGGAGATATTTATGACATTCATACCTATCATGTCGACCTGACGGTTCCCCCTACTGCACTCGACCGCGCTACGGTGGTGGGAGAGTTTGGAGGTATTGGCTATCCCATTAATGAAAACCTCTGGAATCCAGAAATGCGCAATTGGGGTTATCAGACCTATTATAATGCCGAGGACTTGCTCAAAAACTACATCTATAAATTCAATCAGATAGTAGAGATGAAAGAGAAAAATGGGCTTTCTGCAGCTGTTTATACCCAAACCACTGATGTTGAAGGAGAAATCAATGGCTTGATGACCTATGACCGAAAGGTGACCAAAATGCCTGCTGAAACCCTTAAAGAATTACACAGTAAATTGTATAAAGAATAAACCCACCTTATGACCTTAAACAAAATTGCTCTAACATTAATTTGGCTGAGCTTTGTATCTTGCGAGCCAGTTAAAAAACAAGAATTCGTGCTAAAAGCCAGTGATTTACAGACCGAAATTGAAGGAAAAAAAACAGACCTATATCTGCTAAAAAACGATAAAATCCAAGTTTATATCACCAATTATGGTGGAAGGATCGTCAGCCTGCTGACTCCCGACAGCAAAGGAGTAATGGGGGATGTAGTATTGGGTTTTAAAAGCATAGCGGATTATCAAAAAGCCAAAACCCCCTATCACGGATGTTTGATCGGAAGGTATGGCAATCGCATTGCCCAAGGAAAGTTTGAATTGGACGGAACAACCTATCAACTGCCCATTAACAACAATGAAAATCACCTCCACGGTGGGCCGGATGGTTTCCACAACCAAGTTTGGGAGGTTGTTTCTGCCGACGAAAACTCCATTGTAATGACCTATCTGTCTAAAGATGGAGAAATGGGCTATCCCGGAAATTTGAGTGTTGAGGTGACCTATGCCATCAATGAAAAAAATGAATTGAGCATTGCCTATAAAGCCACCACAGACAAAGCCACTCCGGTCAACTTGACCAACCACACTTTCTTTAATTTGGCCGGAGAAGCCAAGGGTAGCATTAACGATCATCTGTTGATGATCAATGCCGATCACTTTACCCCTGTGGATAAGAGCCTGATCCCCCTGGGAGAGATACGATCGGTTGAAGGGAGTCCCTTTGACTTTAGAAAGGCCAAAACCATTGGTCGGGATTTAAATCAACAAGACTCCGACACCCAACTCAGTCGGGGGGGCGGGTATGACCATAATTTTGTTCTTAACAAGGAATCCCAAGGCAGTATGAGTTTGGCGGCAAGGGTGGTCGATCCCAAAAGCGGGAGACAAATGGATATTTTTACCGAAGAACCGGGAATACAATTTTACGGAGGCAACTTTATGGATGGAAGTGATGTCGGTAAATACGGTACAAAATTTGAATACCGGGCTTCTTTTGCTTTAGAGACACAGCATTTTCCCGATTCGCCCAACCAGCCTTCATTTCGAAGTACAATTCTAAATCCTGGAGAAACCTATCAGACAAAAAGTATTTATCGGTTTTCTATTGCTAAATAAAGGATAGTGGCTAACGGTGTCATATAAACGCAGTAGCAGATTTTTGGCACTACCACTCGACTAAGATACCAATGTTTGATTTTTATAGTTCGTTGGATTAAAGTACTTAGCCCGCTATTGCGTTTATAATGTGTTGGCTAGCGTTATATTTTTCACAAGAAAGTTAGTCCGATTCGCCTATTCAGTCCTTGCTCAAAAAATCGGATTAATGTTGAAAGTCGGATATTTCCTTTAGCATTTTCCAGTTTTGAGATATAACTTTTCTTAGTTCCCACTTTTTCGGTATGCTGCTCTTGGGTCATTCTTGCTTCTTTCCTTGCTTCTTTCAACATCTCTGAAATGATAAACATTTGAGCATTTTCCTCATATCGGTTTCTACTTTCAGTTCCTGTTTTTCCATGTTCTACTTCGATTAATTCCTCAAAGTTTGTCACTTTTTTATATTTATTCATTTCGTTTATTTTTTTGTTCAAAATATGCTTTCTTTAGTTTTTTTGCTTTCTATATTTCTTTGGTTGGTGTTTTTTGTGACTTCTTCTGAAATCCGTTGAAAAGGACCACTAAATTCCCTTCGTCAAAACAGCAAAATATCCGATAAATATTAGATTGATTTTTATTTAATAATCCAAAGCAGGATTTTTTCTTAAGCCAATGATGACTAGGGTTACAGCACTTATTAGGTGCATATATTAAAGTTTATTGAGGTGGTTTTTAGGATCAGCGGGACAAGGGATAACGATCAAGATAGCCGCACAGCAGAAGAAGTAAAATCAATCCGGTAAAAAAAATGACTACTCGTTGGAGGGTTTGCCGATGGTGGCTAATATCCCACCATCCACATAGAGGATTTGTCCATTTACAAAATCACTGGCCTTTGCACTGAGAAATACCGCTGCTCCTTGCAACTCATCAGGGTCTCCCCACAGTCCGGCAGGGGTTCTGTTGACGATAAATTCGTTGAATGGGTGACCGTCTACCCGTATGGGTTTTGTCTGTTCGGTGGCAAAATAACCCGGGCCAATACCGTTGACTTGAATGTTATGAGGTGCCCATTCGACACACATGTTTTGAGTCAGCATTTTCAATCCTCCCTTGGCAGCAGCATAGGCCCCAACGGTATTTCTGCCCAATTCGCTCATCATGGAGCAAATGTTGATAATCTTACCTGCTTTGCGTTGGATCATTCCTTTGACCACCGCTTTGGAAACGATAAAAGGACTGACCAAATCAACTTTAATGACCTGCTCAAAATCGGCCACCTCCATATTCAACAGTGGCGTGCGTTTGATGATCCCGGCATTATTGACCAAAATATCAATGGGGCCCACTTCATTCTCAATCCTTGCGATTGCCTTTTGGACTTCCTCTTCATTGGTTACATCAAAACGATAGCCAAAAGCTTGAATCCCCTCTGATTTAAAAATTTCAACGGCCTTATCAATTTTTTCCTGCGAACTGTTACCATTAATGATTACAGTGGCTCCGGCCTGACCAATACCTTTGGCCATGGCCATCCCCAGTCCGTGCGTAGCACCGGTAACCAATGAGACCTTTCCGGTCAAATCAAATAGAGAAGTGCTCATGCTTTTATCTTAAATCGGGAATAGGACAACCGTCCATATCACCATAGTCTAAATTTTCTCCGGCCATTCCCCATATAAAGGTATAATTGGAAGTTCCCGATCCGGCATGAATCGACCAAGGGGGAGAAATGACTGCTTGCTCGTTGGCCATCCAAAGGTGTCGGGTTTCATCGGTGGCCCCCATAAAATGGCAGACCGCCTGATCTTCCGGTACTTCGAAGTAGAAATAAACTTCCATACGACGATCATGGACATGGGCGGGCATGGTATTCCAAACCGACCCGGAAGCCAACTCGGTCATCCCCATCTGCAATTGACAACTCTTGACTATGCTGTTGACAATGAGTTTTCTGATGGTTCTGGCATTGGAGGTTTCGGCGGATCCCAATTCAACGATTTCGGCTTGGTCTCTGCCTACTTTTTGAGAGGGATAGGCATGATGTGCCGGAGCAGAATTGAGGTAAAATTTAGCGGGTGTATTGGAATCCTTACTGGAAAAATGTACTTCTTTGATTCCCCTGCCCAGATATAGCGCCTCTTTGTAATCCAACGGATAATTTTCCCCATCGCACGATATTGTTCCTTTGCCTCCCACATTGATGATGCCTATTTCTCTGCGCTCGAGAAAAAAATCTGACTTAAGGGGTTCCAGGGTGTCCAAAAAGACACTTCCCTTTGTAGGAATAACCCCACCTGCCATATAGCGATCGTAGTGGGTATAGACCCAATTTACCGTATCGGTTCCAAACACTTGTTCGATTAAAAATTCATCTCGTAAGGCCTGAGTACCCATCTGATTGAATTCTCTTTGACCCACAGCATAGCGCACTTGGTAATTGTTATTCATTTTACTGTCTTATTTTTTTTATCAATTTAAGGGTTTCTGCGACTTTTGCTTTAAGTCCTTCATAGTCTCCACTGGCCAAAACCTCTTTGGAGATTAATTTAGAACCCATTCCCACACAAGTAACTCCTGCATCAAACCATCCCCTGAGATTATCTTCTTCCGTACTGACTCCACCGGTGGGCATGATGCTTGTCCAGGGTTGCGGCCCTTTTACAGCTTTGACAAAACCGGGGCCATAAGTACTTCCCGGAAAGAGTTTGACGATTTCTCCGCCCAACTCTTCAGCTCTGGCAATCTCGGTAAGGGAACCACATCCGGCAGACCACAGTACTTTTCTGCGATTACATACCACAGCAATGTCCTCTCTCAATACAGGAGTAACAATAAAATTGGCTCCCAATTGCATATAGAGTGATGCCGCCGCTGCATCGGTTACAGAGCCTACCCCCATGATCATATCGGGCAATTCAGACAACACATATCGATTGAGTTCATCGAATATTTGATGGGCAAAATCGCCTCTGCTGGTAAATTCTAATAATCTTGCGCCCCCTTCGTAACAGGCTTTCAATGTTTTTTTTGCGATATTGATGTCGCTGTGATAAAAAAGGGGAACCATTCCGGTCTCGGCCATTTTTGCTGCGACTTCTAAACGGGTAAATTTTGCCATAATTATCTTGCTACACGGCCACTGGCGTCACCGCTCATTAATTTTTCTACTTCAGCTACGGTGACCAAATTGGCATCGCCCTTGATGGTGTGTTTTAAACAGGAGGCGGCCACTGCAAAGTTCAATGCATTCTGATCTTCCTCGGGATACTGTAACAAACCATAAATCAATCCTCCCATAAAGGAGTCACCCCCTCCTACTCTGTCCACGATGTGGGTGATCTGATATTCGGGACTGGTGTAGATGTTTTGTCCATCGTAAAGTATTCCCGCCCAAGTATTGTGAGAAGCAGAAATAGATCCTCTCAATGTGGTGATCACTTTTTTGGCTTTGGGAAATTTTTTCATCATCTGTTCGCATACCGACTGAAAAGCCTCGGCTTTGACCTGATCCCCTTGGGTGGTGATGTCCAATCCTTCGGGTTTGATCCCAAAGTGTTTTTCGGCATCCTCCTCATTACCAAGAATGATATCACAATAGGAGGTCAACTCGGTCATGATGGGTTCAGAGGGTTGACCGTATTTCCATAGTTTGGCACGGTAATTCAAATCTGTAGAAACGGTAATTCCCTTTTCACTGGCAATTTTTACAGCCTCCAAACAAGCATCGGCAGCGCCTTGAGAAATGGCCGGAGTGATTCCCGTCCAGTGAAACCAAATTACCCCCTCAAATACAGCATCCCAATCGATCATTCCCGCAGTGATCTCTGCCATGGCAGAGTGGGCCCGGTCATATACAACCTTACTGCCTCGGCTCACTGCTCCGGTTTCCAAAAAGTAAATCCCCAGACGGTCGCCTCCATAGGCGATGTGTTGTGTTCCTACCCCTCTTTTACGCATTTCCATCATCGCGCATGCTCCCATATCGTTTTGAGGCAAGCGGGTTACAAATTCGACAGGAACACCATAATTAGCAAGGGATACAGCAACATTGGATTCACCCCCTCCGTAGACCACATCAAAACTGTTGGCCTGGGAGAATCTCAAATTGCCAGGAGGTGAAAGTCTTAACATAATCTCACCAAAGGTCACTACTTTTTTCATTGAAATTTATTAATATTAGTTTATAATGAGTTGTATTGGGTTTTCAACTTTAATGGCCAGATCATCCAAATGGGCTTCCCAAGCTTCATGATCTGCAAATTGATTGCTTTCAGACCAGTAAAAGCCTACATAATAGACCAATGACTGGTTTAGGATCTTAAGATCTAAAAATACATGATTTTGATCTTTTATTTGGGGGTTGTATAAGTGTTGACTTTTAAAATGCTTTTGGGGGGTCAAAATCACATTACTCAGTGTGGTTTCAAAATGATTTTGTTTAAAAATAAGGAGATTGTTCTTGTCGATGATACCTCCATTATTTTCCTGAAGTGATATTCCAGCAGCAATCTCATCCGTTCCCTGAATGGAAACCTCAATTTTCATCAGATTATTTCCGTAATCCAAACTGATGGTTTTTTGTTCTTTGATCATTCCCTGAGGGCCTTGCCAATCGGCGTAATCCAATTGAAAAAGCGTTCGTAACGGTCCCGTGGCTAAGGTTTTGTGGGCGGTAAAATTTTTGGATACAAAATACTGATCATCTGCTCCTTTGATTGCCAAGCCTCCCGCACCCCTGCTGATGCCCACATGGTAGTTGTCCAATCCTTCTCCGTGATCCTCATGATAGCTGATCCCTTCTTCTTCACTGGCTTTGTACCATTTGTTGATTACGGGATAACTAACTTTTTTTAACCAACAATCAATACCACTGGAGATGATCCCCCCTTCTTTTCCCTCCTCGACCAGTGCTTGGGCCCTAGGGCCGTAGGTTCTGAAGGCCACCTTGTCATTTTCCCATGTATAATCGTCAATTCGGGTGGGTACAATTCTGGAAAAGCAATACTCCAAAGCTTCCGGCTTGTCGGGTTGTTCTTTCAGGTGAAAGGTCTTTTGTGATGAAGGAGCCAATTGGGGTTGAAAAATAAGTTGATCCATCTTACCATCTTGATCCACATCGATGAGTTGAGTCGTCAGAAAGGCATTTTCTGAGGGATCATAGACCCCTATTTTATCAATTTTGGAAGACAATGGCTCTGGCAGGTCTGCTATCAAAACCTCAACGGTTTCGTTTTGACGCTCAATACTGAGGTTGTTGGTTAGATAAATACTAACTGGAGTTGTGGCACATGAGTCAAAAAGACAAATCACGCCCAACAGTTGAATGGTTTTGGTAGAAATCATAGTGTTGTATTTAATTGAATTATTTACACTCCAAAAAGTTCAGGCAACCACAAACTTAACTGAGGGATATAGGTTACCAAAAACAAAGATAAAATCATTACTAAAAATAAGGGAATCAGCGGTTTAATAACTTTTGATATGGTGGTTTTTGCGATCCCTACTCCAACGAATAAAACGGAGCCTACTGGAGGTGTACAAAGTCCAATACAAAGATTGAGCATAAGAACGATTCCGAAGTGGGTAGGATCCATACCCAAATCGGTAACTATGGGTAGGAAAATAGGCGTAAAAATGAGTACTGCCGGGGTAGCGTCCATAAAAACACCCACCGCCAACAAGATGACGTTGATCATCAAAAGAATGATGATCTTATTGTCACTCACAGACAACAAGGCATTGCTGATGTCTTGGGGAATATTCTCATAGGACAACACCCATGACATACACATAGAAGCCCCAATCAAAAGCATCACAATGGCTGTGGTTTCAGAGGATTCTAAAATTACTTTTGGCATTTTTTTTAAAGACAATTCTTTGTAATAAAAAGAAAGCAGTATGGTATAGAGCACAGCTACGGCAGAAGCCTCCGTTGCGGTAAAGATTCCTGCAATGATTCCTCCAATGACGATCACCAAAAGCAATAAACTGGGGAGTGCATCGATGAATTTTGTAAATACTTCCTTAAGAGAAGAGCGCTCACCAACTGGATATTTGTGCTTTTTGGCCCACACTATGGCGACAAGCATCATCAACAATCCAGTGAGAATTCCGGGAATGTATCCAGCCAAAAATAAAGCGGCAATGGATACTCCCCCACTGGCCAGTGAATAAACAATTAAAGTATTACTGGGCGGAATGACCAATCCGGTGGTAGAAGAAGTAATGTTTACAGCAGCGCCAAACTCCTTTGAGTAGCCTTCTTTTTCCATTTCCGGTCCCAAAATGGTTCCCATGGCCGAAGCTGACGCCATCGCAGAGCCTGCAATAGCACCCATCATCATGGCAGATACGATGTTGATCAATGCCAATCCACCGGGCAAAAAGCCCACCAATGTTTTGGCAAAGGATATCAATCGGTTGGCGATGCCTCCCTTACTCATGATTTGTCCGGAGAGTATGAAAAAAGGGATGGCCAAAAGTGCGAAACTGTCAAGTCCTGTGGCAATTCGTTGAGATACGGTAGTGGTGGCAGCCGAAAAAGGCATGGCCGAAATCAAGGTAAACAAAGAGGACATGGCAATACACCATGCTACAGGTACACCAAGGGTTAACAGTACTAAAAAACTAAAAACCAATATTATTACGGGTAAAAATTCAATCATTATGCCTGTTTTTTTAAGTCTAAAATTTTATAAAAAATGATCAGTATGCCACTGATCGGGATCACAGAGTATACCACTCCTAAGGGAATCTTAAGTGCCGGTGAAAGTTGTTCCAAAACCAAGGTAATGTAAACCAACCGTACCCCTCCTATGAGCATACCCAAAATGGCAAAAGTCAGTATGGTCAGATTGATAAAGGTTTGTACCTTTTTTTGATTGGCCGAGCTAAATTTCTCCGAAAAATAAGTGATAGCGACATGATTTCCTTTTCCGGCCACATAGGCCGCACCTAAAACTCCTACCCAAATCATAAGGTATCTGGCCAACTCGTCAGTGAATGAACTAGGATTAGCCAAAATATATCTTGAAAAAACTTGCCACAATACATTGATTACCATGGCGGACATGATCACCACCAGTACTTTTTCTAAAACAGAATCTACCTGTGCTCTTATTTTCATTTTATTGGATGTTTCTAATTTTTTCAATTAATGGTTTGATCAAAGGATCTTTTCCATATTTATCCGCCACCGACTTGGATTTTTCTACAAAAGAGGATTTATCGGGATAACTCACTTGAACACCTGCAGCTTTGACAGCTTCCAATGACTCCTGTTCCGAAGCCAACCATAACTTTCTCTGAGCTATCACTGATATATCGACTGCTGTTTTTATCCATTTTTGTTCCACGTGGGTTAAACTGTTCCATAAGTGTGTACTCATAAGAACTACATCAGGAATCGCTGTGTGTTCGTCAATGGTATAAAACTTACAAACCTCGTAATGCCTTGATAAATAAAAACTAGGGGGATTGTTTTCTGCTCCATCCACTACCCCTTGTTGAAGTGCGGTGTAGAGCTCTCCCCAAGAAATGGGTGTGGGGGAACCGCCCAGAGATTTTACCATATCAATGGCGGTTTGACTCTCTTGAACTCTAATTTTTAATCCGTTCAAATCATCAGGCTTTTCCAATGGTTTGTCGATGGTATAAAAACTACGACTCCCGGAGTCGTAATAACCAAGGCCTTTAAGCCAGTATTTTTCTGTACCATTTAGTAATTCCTCTCCCACAGAACCATCAAGAACGCGATAATAATGATCTTTATCTTTAAATAGGTAAGGAATACCAAATACTTTGATGGTGGGAGAAAAATTCTCCAGAACTGCAGCCGATGTCTTCATCATATCCAAGCTTCCAATTTGAACCAACTCTATTAATTGACGCTCAGTCCCCAATTGCTGACTTGGATATATTAGTACTTTGAACCTTCCCTCTGAGATCTCCTCCAGTTTCTCTCCGAAAATGACCATCGCCTTGTGAACAGGATGACTGGTGCTCAATCCATGACCAAAACGAATAATTTTTGTTGGGCTGATCTGATCACAGGAAATAAAACTGAGTAAACAAACGAATACGATAAGTGGTTTTAACTTGAACATTATTTTTTGTATTTAATGAATTCTTTCAAATTGTGATAACATATATTTTGAACCATTTTCCCAAAAAAGACAAGGTCGTTGGGCAATAACCCATTTTCAATATCATTTCCAATCATATTACAAAGCAATCGTCTGAAATACTCATGACGCGGGAAAGAGAGGAAACTACGACTGTCGGTCAACATACCGATAAATTTAGACAAAAGTCCCATATTGGAAAGGGTTTTCATTTGTGATTCCATCCCGTCTTTCTGATCGAGAAACCACCAAGCAGTCCCCCATTGAATCTCTACTTTGTCGTTGTTAAAATTGCCGGGCATGGTGGCAAAAACCTCATTCATAGCCGGGTTTAGATTGTAAAGTATGGTATTGGTGAGTTTGTTGATGTCGTTGAGCATTCCCAGGAGTTTGGAAAGGTTTTTGGCCTGGTCGAAATCTCCGATGGAATCACAACCTACATCAGCGCCCAACTGTCTTTTTAATTTTTGATTGTTGCCTCTCAACGCTCCCAAATGCAGTTGTTGTGTCCACCCAAAATCAAAATACATGACAAAGAGTTCATACAACACACAAGAGTTGAAGAGGCTGGCTTCGTCGGCAGAGGGGAGTTTTCCTGCAATGCGCTTTTTGAGAACAGCATCGGCTTCAGCATGGGTGAAATCTGCTGCATGAGTAAATTCCAATCCATGATCAGAGATCCTACAACCGTTTTGATGAAAATAATCGACCCTGGACTTTAGGGCTGCCAATAGGCTGTCCAAATCCCGTATTTCTGTCTCGGCAACATCTCCCAGTGCCATTACGTAATCCAAGTATTGATCTCCCTCAATACCAAAAATATTATCGGGTCTAAAACCGGGCAATACCTCCGGTCCCTTTTGATCGCTTGCAGCTATTGTTTGGTGATCTGAAAGATCGTCAATGGGATCATCGGTGGTGCACAACATTTCAACCTTCATGTCATTGAGCAAACTTTTGGGGGTCAAATCCAACAGTTGTCTATTGGTTTCCTCAAAAATATCGGTTGAAGTAGAAGGCTGGAGCAGGGTTTTGATCCCAAAGTATCGATGTAATTCAAGGTGCGTCCAGTGGAAAAGAGGATTTCCCGTTGTAAAGGGAACAGTATAGGCCCATTGATCAAATTTTTGTTTATTGCTCACTTCTTTTCCGGTGATGAACTTTTCGGGTACCCCATGGCTGCGCATGGCCCTCCATTTGTAGTGATCACCATCCAACCAAATTTCGTTGATGCCCGCAAAGGGTTGATTGGCTGCAATCACATCCGGCGGCAGGTGATTGTGGTAGTCTATGATGGGCATGGAAACAGCGTAGTCAAAATACAGTCGTTCTGCTGTTTTATTTTGAAGTAAAAAGTTATCTTTTATAAACGGTTCCGTATTCTTGAATTCCATCGTTAGATCATTTTATTGATACCCCATTCGAGTCCCCTGAGTTCGGCCAGTCCCCTGAGTCTCCCAATGGCGGAGTAGCCGGGATTAATTTTTGGTTTTAAAAGGTCATCCAACATTTGATGTCCATGATCCGGTCGCATGGGAATGGAGGCATCTTGGCGATTTTCGGCGACTCTGCGTCTTTGTTCCCTGATGACTCTGGTGATGATCTCGAGCATGTCCACATCACCGGTAAGATGATCTGCCTCAAAGAAATTACCTTGAGCATCACGCTTGGTACTTCTGAGGTGTAAAAAATGAACACGATCAGCAAAAGCATCGAAAATGGCGGGAAGGTCGTTATCGGCCCTCACGCCCAATGAACCTGTACAAAAAGTAATACCATTGGAAAGAGGAGTGACCTTATCAAAAATGTATTGATAGTCAGATCGGGTACTCATGATTCTTGGTAAACCCAAAAGTGAAAAGGGTGGATCGTCGGGGTGAATACACATCCTGATGCCCAATTGCTCTGCCAATGGGATGATTTCTTCCAAAAATTTAACCAAATGAGAACGCAATTGATCCGCATCTATTCCTTTGTAGGTGTCCAGCATGGTTTTAAACTCCTCCATGGAATATCCCTCCTCCGAACCGGGTAAGCCTTTGAGCATATTGTCGGATATTCTTTGAATATCTGATGCCTCAAGGTCTTCAAATTGTTTTTTGGCTTGTTCAATCTCCTGGGGGGTATAATCTTGTTGTGCCCCTTCGCGCTGGAGAATGTGAAGATCAAAAACCCTCAATTCCGAAGCGTTGTATTCCAGGGCTAGAGAACCATCTTCCAAGGGCATATCCAATCGGGTTCTTGTCCAATCCAGTATGGGCATAAAATTATAACAGATAACATAAACGCTACAAGAAGCCAGGTTTTTCATACTCTGCTTGTAGTTTTCGGTGATCTGTTCAAAATCTTCGGTTCTGGTTTTTATTTTCTCGTGTACCGGTAGTGATTCTACCACATCCCAGGTGAGTCCAGCCTTCTCGATTTCGTTTTTTCTCTTTTGAATTTCTTCCACCGACCAAATGTCACCATTGGGTATATGATGGAGGGCGTTGACAATGCCCGTTGCACCAGCCTGCCTAACGTCTAATAGGCTTACTGGATCATTGGGTCCATACCAGCGCCATGTTTGTGTCATTTTCATATGAATAAATTAAACCCCACTGAAGGCGCTAAAGCCTCCGTCAATGGGTAGCACAACTCCAGTTATAAATTGAGCGGCATCACTGCAAAGGAATTGGATTGCTCCATTGAGTTCTTGCGCTTCTCCAAATCGTTTCATGGGGGTATTTCTGATGATGGTGTCCCCTCTTTCGGTATAAGATCCGTCTTCGTTCAAAAGTAATCTTCTGTTTTGATTTCCTACAAAAAATCCAGGGGCTATTGCGTTTACACGTACACCAGGACCAAACTTAATTGCCATTTCAACGGCCATCCATCGAGTGAAGTTTTCTATTCCCGCCTTGGAGGCAGAATAGCCCACCACTCGAGTAATTACCCTGTCCACACTCATGGAAGAATAATTGATGATGGATCCACTTTTTTGATCGGCCATAATCTTCCCAAAAATCAAAGAAGGGATAACAGAGCCATTGAGGTTTAACTCAGTAACCTTTTTAAAGTCGTCCATAGACAAATCAAAAATGGTTTGGTCAACGTCAATGGTCGCACCGGGCATATTACCTCCTGCTGCATTGAGCAGTATGTCCACCCTTCCCCACCGTTTTAAAACTTCTTTGCTGATGGCTGCAATGGATACCTCAGAAAGTACATTGGCAGCAAAACCGATAGCAGTTCCTCCTTCTTTTTTTATGGTATCAACGGTTCTTTGAGCGGACTCTTGAGTAAGGTCCAAAATTGCAATCTTTACCCCGGATTGGGAAAAGCTTCGCGCAATACATCCCCCAAGTGCTCCACCACCTCCGGTGATAACCGCTACCTTATTGTTTAAATCAAAATTTGGTTTCATTTATCGTCTTAAAGTATATAATTAATATCGTCCCAATAGGTCATTTGCCCTGTGTCCATGGCTTTAATTCCCATGTCTACTGCATAAGCCGCTTTGGCTCCTGTGGTTACACTTGAAAGTGGGGCTTTATTGTTGATTACAGCGTCTCTAAAATCGATTAGGGCTTGTTTGGTCGGATCGAGGTGTTTGATATCCAAAGGGGTCCCTTTACCCTCTGACCAATTGGTTGTCGCTCCCGATACACCATCCACTTCACCATACTTGGCTTTGTACTCCCCCTCGGGATAAAACCATGCAGTATCATAAAAAATGGATAGAGTTCCTTTATCCCCCATGACCATGATTTTATAATCGTCTTTAGCGTTGGAAGTCAGACAGGTATAAGTGGCTTTTACTCCTTCGGGAAATTCGTAAATTACCTTAGTATTGTCATAGGTCTCTCTACCATCATTCCAGTAGTTAATTCCACCCATACCAATTGCCTTTTCTGGAGTGGCTTTAAGAATCCAGTTGGCAAAATCGATTTGATGAGAGCTCAATTCGGCCAAAAGTCCGAAGGAATACTCTCTGTACATCCTCCAATTGATTTGTCGCTCCAATGAAGGGTCAGGAACGGGTTTTCTCCAATTTCCGTTACGATTCCACTGAGCCTCAATGGAGGTGATTTTACCTACTTTACCATCTTCTATCATATCAACCAACTGTGAGTATAATCTAGAGCTATGGTACTGATGTCCGGTTTGAAAAATTTTATTGGAGGTTTTGCATTTACTGACAATGCGCGAAGTAGCGGCAGCCCCTTTGGCTAATGTTTTTTCACAATAAACATGTTTGTCGGCATCCAATGCATCAACTGCTATTATGTCGTGGCTGTTTAAAGGGGTACTGATGATCACTCCATCAATATTTTTATTGTCCAACAGTTTTCTGTAATCCTTATATGCTTTAGCATTTTTATTGCTTTTAACCAATTCAAAACCCTCTTCTAATCGAAAAGGCAATATATCACAAGAAGCCATTACATTGATGCCAGGAAGATTATTGAGCAACTTAATAATACCCTGTCCTCTTCCTCCAGTACCAATCACTCCTAGATTAAAGGTACTGCTTAGATTAACATTGGCCATCAAATTGGGCGCAAGCATAGAACCTATAAGTATTCCACTAGAATTGCGAATAAAGTCTTTTCGTTTCATTGAAAAAATTAATTTTTATTAATGATTAAGTTTATTTCTTCAAGGGTTTTCCCCTTGGTTTCGGGCATTGTAAAAATAGAAAATACCAGTTGCAAGACCATCATAGCGGCAAAAAATAAAAAGATCGGCCAAGGATTGGTCTGATAGATCGCAATAACTGAAGGGCCCACCAAAGTAATCAACGCAGCAAAGACCCAGTGAACTCCAGCACCAAAGGATTGTCCAATCGCTCTGATTCTGTTGGGAAAAATTTCAGAGATAAAAACCCAAATTACTGTACCTTGACCCACGGCATGGGAGGCAATAAATGCAAAAATAAACAAGGCAATCCATTCGGGACTTGACTGAAAATAAAAAGAAATGGATACTCCCGATAAACTTATGATGTATCCCAATGAACCCAAAATCAACAATTGTCTTCTCCCCAATTTATCAATGAGAAGCAAGCCTGCAAAAGTGAATATGATGTTGGTCAGCCCTATCAAAACAGAATTGAAAAGAGAGGCTCTGGTGGCAAAACCCGCCATCTCAAGAATTTCCGGGGCATAGTAAAGTATAAAATTGATCCCCGAAATTTGATTGAAAAATGAAATCAAAAAAGCGAGAACAATGATTTTTTTATTGGTTTTACTAATCAATTTTTCTTGACTTGCAGTTAGGACATCGGCCGATTTAATGTGATTGAGAACACTCTCGGCATGTTGATTATCACCATATATTTCTAGGAGTGTTTTTAAAGCAGCTTTGTTATTGTTTTGAAAAAGGATTTGCCATCGTGGGGTATCCGGTATATAAAATGTTAAGAGCAGATACACAAGGGCTGGAAGCGCCTCTATCCCCAACATCCATCTCCAATCAGAACCTCCTTGAAAACCAGTAAGGAGATAATTGGAAAAAAATGCGATAAGAATTCCAAAAACCAAACTGAATTGATACAAAACCCCAAGCGATCCGCGGTTTTTGGGGGTGGAAATCTCCGAAATATATATGGGGGCTGCAATGGAAGAAACGCCTACGGCTATACCTCCAATAAATCTAAAAAATGAAAAAGTGTAGGCATCCATCGCAAAAGCAGAACCCAAAGCAGAAATTAGAAAGAAAAAACCAACCCAACTGAGGGTTTTTTTTCGGCCTAACTTATTGGTAGGATAAGCCCCAAACAAGGCGCCGAAAACAGTTCCCCAAAGGGCCATCGACATTATAAAAAAACCATGAAAAAAAGGACTGGTTGACCACAGTTCCTTAATGGGCAGGTTAGCTCCAGAAATAACAACTGTATCAAATCCAAACAAAAAGCCCGATAAAGCTGCCACAAGAATCCATCTGAATGATTTAGGCATAAAATTAATTTTTCGTGTGCGTACACTACTAACACAAATATAGAGAAACTGTTTGTAAATTTTAACCTACTGATATGATTATTATTTATAATTAAATTAATAAAAAATGAATAAAAATTTATTAATTAGATGGTATATTTATTGCAAACTAATATTCATTGATAACTATAAAGGATATTGCAAAGGAAGCCAATGTATCAGCTGGAACTGTTGACAGGGTTTTGCATAATCGTGGTGGTGTATCTCCAGAGACGGAAACTAAAATCAAAAAGATTTTAAAACAGAAGAAGTTTAAAGTCAATTTGATCGCTAGCTCATTGGCAATGAAAAAACATTACAATCTGGCAACTTTGATCCCTCAATATGACGAGGAGAATCTCTTCTGGAAGTCTCCCTATTCAGGAATTCAGAAAGCAAGCCAAGAGGTCAGTGCCTATGGGATTGAAAATAAAGTGTTTGTGTTTGACCAATTTGATCCGAAAAGCTACTTAAAAGCCTTCCAAAAACTAATCAAAACAGAACCGAATGCTGTGGTCATGGTGCCTTTTTTTTATAAAGAGACCTCTAAAATAATTGAAATACTAGATGAAAAAAAAATACCTTATCTTTTTCTAAACGCCGATCTAAAGGGTTATAAGAATCTATGTTATATTGGTCAAAAATCATTTGACGCAGGTATTTTATCGGGAAAACTCTCTCATTTGTGTTCTAAAAATGGGGATGAGTTTTTGATTGTTCTGACCCGTAAAAATATACACGATTACGGGGCCAATAATGAACGTGTAAAAGGATTCAATAGTTATTTCCAGCAAAACATTCCCGATGCTCTGATCCATCAATTAAAATTTGATCTATCAGATGGATTTGAAAAACTCAGTAAAAAAATTAATTCTTTTTTAACTGAGCACCCAAGTGTGAGGGTGATTATGGTTCCCTCCAGTAGAGTTTCCAACATCTGTAATGCTATTGAAAAGGATCATTTATCAAGACTAAAAGTCATTGGCTTTGATACTACACCCCAAAATGAAGACGCTCTAAAAAAAGGTGTTGTTGCTTTTTTAATTTCCCAGAAATCATTTAATCAAGGGTATAAATCTATCACAACCATTGCCAGTTACTTGGTTCACAAGGAGATGCCTACCAACGAAATCCCCACGCCTTTAGAGATCATTACCAAAGAAAATTACAAATACAGTCACTCAGAAGAGCGAAATTATTACGAAGAAAATTAGAATACAACCTCATTCACTGGTTGACCTTCTACATCGTGGTGTATGAATTTAATGTTGGGTTCCCTCCCGCTGCTCACCGAAACCGACAGAAAACCACCTTTAACTCTTAGAAATTGATGTTCAGGTCTAAAATCCTCTTGCTTCCATCCACTAGCATGAGCATCGGCACCTGCTCCACATCCAAATTCCCAAAGATTGGTGTTTTTTAAATGAGTTACATACTGCCAGTGTCGATCACCATTGACAATAAAAAGGTTTTTCTGTTTTTTTATAAAATTGAGAATCTCGGCTTGTTCGAAAGAGTACCCAGCATTACTTAGATTATCATTTTTATTTTTTCGGTCAGGGCCCAATATAGGAGAAGAAGTAATCAAGACTTTAAAGCTTGCATCTGAATCGGTAACCGTATCAAAAAACCACTGCTTTTGTGCTCTCCCCCATATGGTTTTATTCGGACCATCCTCCAAATAGTTTTGATTCCTATAATTTCTCCCCTCAACGATCCAAATCTGAAGATCTTTTCCCCAACGGATGGTTTTGTACCTTTTGGAGTAAGTGGGAAACTGCTCCTCATCGAATATCTCCAACCCCCGCTCAAAAGTAACCGTTCCATAATCCTTTCCGGGGTAACTATCATCATAACCCACATCGTGATCATCCTTCATAAAATATGAGGTGTGATTGTTGTAAAATGAACGCTGAAAAGGGAGGGCGAATAAGCGATTCCACTTAAAACGCATTAACTCCTCTGTCATGGCGTATGGAAAAGGTTTGTCCATATACTCTATATCTCCAGTATGCACGTAAAAATCGGGTTGTAATTGCGACATACTGGGGTATATCTTGTGCCCGTTTTCCGTATCGTCACGACGGTTGTAATCATGACATGAAACGACACAAAATTTGATGTCTTTAGCGGTTTTTTCATATACCGGTAAAAGAAATTGTCCGAAAATACTATCCGAAATCTTTTGCCCTTTCTGGGGTCGGGCATAGATTTTCACACGATACCTCTCTCCAGCTTGCAGATCGTTCAGTTTCCATTGATGGGTAAAATCTTTATGGGGATTTACCGCTTTCCAATCGGTAACAATGGCCGCTTCCGGTTGCCCTTTAACAAAGTAATGGAGTTGCACCTCACCATAAGCTCCCGGACAATAACCCTCCATGTCTTTTAGTTTTAAGCCCTCTGGAATCTGAGTATTATAAATGCCCACAACATCAAGGTTTTTGGACAAGGATTTCATTTTCTCTCTAGATATGTCAATAAAAGGATGTCCTTTGAAATTAGCGGATTTATTTTGCGTCAATCGCGTCCAAAGTACAATAGAGTTTTGGTCAGCCCATCCGTTTTTTATCCCATTGGCGAAATAGGGGCCCTGAATGGGTTCAGGTGATTGACATTTTAAATAAAACAATCCAATTGCTCCTACTAATATTATTTTATACATCTGAGTGCTAATTTTTCTGGTTAAAAATTGATCTACTTTCCTCCGTACAACTTATAAATTTCAGAACCTGCACTCAAAAAAGCACCTACACCATAAACTTCAGTCTTATCGGGATATGCCACACCTGGTTCTGCGCCAATGGGCTGAACATAACCTAACATACCATCTCTGTTGACATGACTTACCATGGCATTCCACCCTTTTTGAACAGCTGGACCGTAGATTCCTCTATCTAAAATTCCATTATTAATTCCCCAAGCAAGACCAAAAATAATAAATGAAGAACCACTGGTTTCGGGGGTAGGGTAAAATTCTTGCCCCAATAGACTCATTGCCCAATGACCCTCTGGAGTTTGGATCTCCAATAATTTTTTAGCCATTTTTTTATAAAGCTTAAGGAAGTAAGGATAATCTTTATCACTAGGACCTAGCTCGTCCATTACATTAGATAAACCTGCAAATACCCATCCATTTCCTCTGCCCCAGAAGATTTTTGTACCATTATCAAGTTTATCAAAGTAAGAGCCATCTCTGTAATATAAATTTTCCTTTTTATCGAATAAATGGTTTGTAGTCGCTTTCCACTCTTTGACCATGAAATCAATGTATTTTCTATCTCTGGTCAGGTTTGATACCATAACCCAGACAGGTGGTGACATGAACAATGCGTCACACCAGTTCCATCTGTCCTGATGAAAAGGAGATTTCCAATCCATTTTTGTTTTTGAAGGATGGTAAAGAATAAAATCAAATTGATTAATTGTTGGTTTAATCATTTTATCATCTTTATATTTTCTAAAAAGATGAAAATAGGTTTGACCAACAGTATGATCGTCTGCATGGAAAACTCTAGCAAAATAACCATTTCTCATATGAAGTTTCCATTCATGGGCTTGACCAATGCCTCTAAGCCACTCATAATATTTGTCAGTGTCTGCCATTTTAGCCCATTTAGACATTCCCACATATAGTGCACCATTTGTCCAATCCAACATATGATGTTTACCTCTAGATAATCTCTTATTTTGAGCCCTATATTTTAAATCGTTATGATTTTCAATTTGCCAGTCAGCCACTTTTTCCATTATTTTTTTTACTTCAGAGGGTTCAATTTTTTGTCCATTGAGTGATAGTACAAATAAAAAAATAGTTAGTAAAATTAAATTTTTAAGGAATTTCATAATTTTAGAATTTAGTTTTTAGTTTTTAGTTTTTAGTTTTTATCTTATATAAATATAAAAGACTAGGTGATGGCCATGGCTTTTCACGAGGTCTATCTCGGTTAGAACCAAGTGTTTCCCATTTGAGCGCATATCTGACGCCGAGCTCACTGTTTTTTCCATTATCATTAGCACTAATAACTTGTAGACCCGGAAAATCTCCCTCTACCTTGACGGAACTGTCATTAAATCTCCTTGAAAAAAGTTTTTCAGATTTAAGTACTTTTCCAATAGGGTTTAAATCCTCATCGAGCAAAATGGTACCGTCTCCATATTTGATGTGCCAATATCCAACCTCATATCGGTCATCCGATCTACGGTTAAAACTCTTAATAGTGAATTCATTTTTAATACTTCCATTCCCGGAAAACTCCCATCTATAATCCCAGTCTGTGATCACATGATACTCCCATTTTTGATCACTTTTTTTGGCAATGTATAATTGTAGGTTTCCAGCATCATCGTATTTATGATAAACAAAAAGGGGGGTTTTGTCCCGGTCAAAACAAAGTTTTGCTGCAAGGTTAATGATCCCTCCTTTTGGTGGTATAGGGTCCACGATCAGTGATTTTTGATCAATTGTTGCAGGAAGAGTAATGGATTGATCAAAAGCATTGTACCAATTTTTCAAATCAGGGCTCTTCATATAAGATAGATCGTGATTAGTTGAACAATCTGGTGTGTCTCTCCATACCCAATATACGTGATACCATCCGTCTTCTCTTAATTCAGGTTGGGACTGATAGGCATTCATCAGACCTTGACCATCGGTTAGGGGAACATCCAGCATCCTCGACCAAGTTTTGGATTCAGTGTCATAGATGTTATAGATTTCATTTCCATTTCCACTGCCACCATCTCTGTAATGAAAAATCAATTGATCATCTTTTGTCATCATAAACTTCGGATAGGTCGCTCTTAATTCATTCGGGCCCACAATAGGAAAGTATTGTTTTAATGTGGTGATATCATTTGGCTTTTGACTCCTAAAATAAGTAAGTGAATCAACATGCATATTCCCTGATAGGTGAATATAGCCTTTGCTATCCACTGCCATAATTATTGAATTGTGAGAATCCCATCCGACCTCAGTAGCAGAAAAACGTTTTGACTTTTCTTTAGCATTTTTATCTCTTGGTGGCGCAGGCATTTGGTGTAAGGAAAAATTAGCTTCATTAATGTTTCTTTGACCCACTATCATGTTTCTATTGGCATTATAGTAGGCAATGTATTGTCTATCACTCTCGGTATACAGACAAAAGCCAACCCGATGTCCAGCCCATACCGAATCTATCTCTGTGATCTGTACTACGGTCTCCTTAATATGAGATTCATCGATGATGGTTTCTTCTTTGACTCCATCAGTACAATGAGTAAAAAAAACATACAGAAAAATCATGAAAAACAATGAACTTTTATTTTCTATGAAGCCTGCATTTAAAGTTAAATATTTCATTGAATTTTTAAATTTTAATCAAGAATTAAACCTGATTTGTTGTTTTTAAAATAATACTTAAATAGTTGATTTTTATAGCTAAAGCTAATGCCTAAACTACCGTCACTATTGGATTCTATTTTTTTAGAAGCAATAATACCTCCAACTTGATTTTCGTTGTCAACGGGCAAAATCAAATGCGCAATTATCGTTTTATTTCCAGTTGCCTTGAGGGTTACATCAAAATAAGGGATCCAACTGAAAGCTTGAGTTGCATTTACCATTTGAGATGGGTGCCGGCCTTGGATGATTGTAAAGTCTTGTTCGGTAAATGGAATTAAGGCCATGGTTCCCATTTTTCCTTTAAGTAATACATAATCCTCGAGAATGTTTAAATCCACTCCAGGGTGAAAACGCACTTGAATTGCTGCATCATTTTTAGCATGTATTTCATCCAAAACAAGAGTGATTTCTGGCTTTTCAAGCAGAATGTTTCTTCTCCATTTTTTTAGTTCTTTTTTGGGGTAGGCATTGGTGGGATCCATCAATACATAGTCACTGTCGGTGCTGGTTCTGAAATCAACCACCTCTCCCCCTACACCATAGTCATAAGGCTGTTTGTAGTATTTCCCAGAAATCTGCTTTTCACCGTTAACCAATATTGTATTGTGTCCTACACTGGATGCCTCGGGATAATCAAACCGTGCTTGATCAAAATATTTTTCGTCATATCCACTTTTCCCCAAATCTCTGATGTAATATTCCTTATTCCAGTAAACTACAAAATGACCAATGTCGAGATGACCATGATGAGGGTCATCATTTTTTCCCGCTTTACCGGCAACTACAACCTTGTCAGTACTGGAAAAATCACTTCGCATTACCCACCAATCGATGGTTTTGAAATGAATTGAAGGCTGGGTGGGTGGTAGAGCAGCAAATTTAGGTCGGGGCCATATTATATCGAAAACATCACTTGCATCCTTGTTGAGAAAATTACGATACCAGGCCGCCTGAGGGTTTTTCGTTTCTGTGGCTAGTTTATTGATCAAATGAGGGCTTCCCACCAATCCATTTCCACCAGAATCCTCAAAATTGAGTGATTTGTTGCCTGGGAGGGAGATATACAAAGGGAAAGTTACGGGATTGTTTGCAAGTCGTTTATTTTCAAAAAGGTTGAATTTTTTATTGGTCATACGCTTTAACGCATCTGCAAAAAACGAGGAGGTATGAACCCCATAATTCCAATAAGAACCTCCCTCCTGCCAGCCGCCATCAAGACCCAATTCGTTGAACATACTATTGATTCTGTTATAGGATTCTGCGACAACATCGGTGAGTTGCGGATGTTCTTTCAATAGGGCCAAGCCTGCCAGGCCAACGCCCGAATTACAAACACCACACCAGTTACATCGATAGGCGGTTGCCCACCAGTGAAATTCATAATCCCCACGCACAGGAGTAATGACTTTTTCCAATAGTGCCCCTCGTATGCGATCTCTTTGAGCTTGATTCAATGCGGGATACAACCAATCATAGACGGCAGCCATCATTCGTCCGGAGTCTCCATTGAAGTGATCAAAATTAAAATTGACCTGATCGTCCGGCACATTCCAGGGCATGATGCGAGAATAAATAATGGGAAATTCGTGTGCGCGTTGAGTCCATGTTGTCAAATCACAAAAAGCATCTGCAAACTCAAAAGCTTTTTGAGCATAGGCTTCTTCTCCTGTCATTTGATAGAGAAAAGAAAGGTAAAAAGCGTTATTTCTATTGTTTCTGTAATAATCTGAATATTTTCCACTTCGGTCTTCTTCGGACCAATCTGCACGTGTATTCTTCCCCTGAATGGGTATGTTTTTATCCACGGGCATAGCCATCCATACCCTAGCCATAGCCCTTAGTTTACTGAAAACATCCTTACTTTCATGATCTGTTTTAATTCTATCTATGAGTTGCTTTTTCTCTGCGTTATTAAAATAGAGATAGGGATGCTCAAGGGCAGAAATTTCAATGGCTTTGTCTATATCCGATTTGGTCAACTGCGCATGACTCTCTACTCCTTTAAAGATGAGCAGAGTCATAAAAAACAGATAAATAATTGGTTTATATGTGTGATTCATCTTTGAAAATATTTGAAATCATATCCTTTATCAATATCCCTCACGCCAATTTTTTTGACCTTCCAGTCTAATTTTAATGTCTAATTTTCCACCGGTAACTTGTGATGCAGGAATTTTTAATTCAATCCTTTTTAAGTTTTCAATTCGCCTGTCTAAAGCCAAAGGAGGGGGATCCAATGATACAATATTCATCTGAATTTCGGGATGACTTAAATTTTCAATAAACAGTTTTTTAACGGGTGAAACCGATGAATACTCAGGTTTACTTATGGTTGCACCCTGCGGTGTAATTTCGACAGCCATTGTTGTCATCAGTTGCCATGTTATGATCTCCGTATCTTCAGAAGTTTCAATTCTATCCTCAATGATTAGTGACACCTCGCTGTCCTTGGTAAAAGTCCTTTGAACACTTTTTAACTGCCCTTCAAAAGTGGGTGTGAGGTCAAAAGTAACCTGAGGAGTATCCCCTTCTTTAAAATCGGTGATGGTTGCTTTTCCATCTACTACGTGCAACTGGTTGTTGACCGTAAGGGTACTGTGGCCAAAGTTTCCTTTATTTAAAAGTGTCCACCGCTGGCTATCTTGAGATCTGTTCCAAAGATCAAACCCTTCTTTTTCAAGGTCATTGTAATTTTGGTTACCTGGGTCTGACACCCAACGTACACCATTGAGTTCAAAAATAAAAGATCCACCATCCATGTTACCATGATTAACCATTCCACTTCCACCTTTTCCTCCAAAATAATAGCTATAAGGGTCAGAGGAGCCTCCAGTAAAGACTGCAACGGGATTGGAACCTTCACCTTTCCATGCTTTGGGTAATTCAGATTGCTTTATTTTTTCATATTGAGCAAGCCATACTAGACCAGCTCCGTCTAAACGTCTTAATTTTCCTATTTTAGAAGGAGATCTAAGTAGTCTATTTCTCTCAAAAAAAAGTTCATCTCCAGATTTAGAAGCAAACCAAGCTAATGTAATATCTCCATTTTCACTCCTTTTATCTCCACAGTCAGCAAAGTTATAATACCAACCAGAAGGTGTATTCATCAAAACTCTAAAAATTGCACTTTCTTTAAATGATGGATAGTCTCCCAGACCAAAATCTGTACCAAAAGCACTTTCCAGCATGGCGTTGGTAACAACAGAAAATACAGTGCCATACCCCCAATAGGTGGAACCCTCTGGATATACTCCATCTGGACCATATTCATCTAAAGCATGAGGCAAACCATTTATAGACCTTTTGATGGTGGTAGCTGCTAATTCGGGATCACGCTCTGCAATGGCTATTGAAGCAGCAATCATTCCCGCATTACAAACCTGATTCCAATTATTATTACCATTGATCCACCAAGTGTTTGATCTACTTATACTATCATAACTTGGTTTGATTCCTTTTTCAATAAGACTATTTAATGCCAGTTCAATGGTCTCTTTAGGTAAAGCACCGGCTGTCCAATCCAAGGCAAAAGCAATGGCCATTGACATTTCTCCAACATCTAGATAATGAGAGGGGTTCCAATCTGTAAAACTACAAACAGCCTTCACTTCTCCATTGATTCTATCTAGTATTTTAGAGTCCTTTTCAATATAGTAAACCATCCCTAACATATTTATTCTATAGAGCATTTCCCTTGAAACAGATAGCAGTCTCCTACCAATTTTTATCCGCTCTAAAAAAGGCTTTTGCATTACCTCATCTGCATTCAATTTAATTGTCTGATAAATGTTTTGAACAACGAGATCAGATTTAAGCTTGTCTCTTAAGATTTTATCAATCTCCTTGTTCAAAACCAATCTAGGCATATCCTTTCTTATATTTTTTATAAGGTAATCAGGCGTAAAAGGGTTTATCAAATCTTTCAAATTATTTTTGATTTTTTCCGGTTCTTGATTACAAGAACCCTGTATCAAGACTATTATAATGCACATTAATATTTTAAAATTTCTCATAATATTTAATTTTAAATAGATAATTTTTTTTGTGTGAAAAGCTTAAAAGAATCTTGTCTTAATTATTCTGAATCTTAACTCCTTTGAGCAATTAAATTAGCTAAATTTTTGAAAATAAAAAAGTCATAAAGTGCTTAAATTAAGCGAATTAGATAAAAACAAAGCCATCTTTACAGATGGCTTTGTTAAAATCAATATGGTAAAAAAAATTACCAGCCTGGGTTCTGGCCCAACTTTGGGTTTTGAGAAAGTACATCAAGTGGCAAGGGCCAGTGGTAGTGCTTACTCTCATCAAAAGTTGGATTCTCAAAATCTGTTCCCTTATAAACTTCAAGATATTCAACGCCGTCTACTATTCCAGTTTTAACGGTAGTTTTACCATCTGGATCAACAATTGCTTTTGTTGCAGCATCCCAACGCATTCCATAATCTTTATTTTCAAGTTTCTTACCTTGTTTCCATCTCCTTAAGTCATCATATCTGAAACCTTCAAAAAACAACTCTACTCTTCTCTCTCTTCTAATTTCAACTAAAACAGCTGAAATACCATCGGCAGAGTAACGTGGATCCATAGGAGGATTATTAACTAAATGAACCATTCCGTCTCTGTCCCTAAGTTTGTTAATAGACATATCTAAATCATCTTGAGAAATTGATCCTCCCCCTAATTCAGCTTTAGCCTCAGCATAATTTAAAAGTGCTTCAGCATATCTCATGCTAATTCCCGGTGTAATTGATGAATTATATGACGCATGGGCAGAAGACACATTATATATTTTAATAATGTGATAACCTGTATAGGTTTTTAAACCTCCAGACATTCCTTGAATTCTTGGGTAAGTATTAGCACCATAATCGTGATTTCCATATCGGTAAATAGGTTGATCATCAGGATGCATAATGGTTTGCCTTAGCCTTGGATCTCTATCCACAAAAATATCACCATAGTTAACATCACCTTTATAAAGGGGTGAAAGCGAAATAGGAAGACCATCTGAACAAAGGTAATCTTCTACCATGTTTTTAGTAGCACCACCATTATATCCTCTGTTATATGACTGAACATGATTTGTTCTTGTTCCCCTCTCATATCTTTGGAAGAAAATTACTTCAGAATTTCCATCTAAACTTTCTTGACTGTGCAGTTCGTTATATGTTCTACCAGCAGCTCCCTTATGGAGGCTATGCTTACCGCTATCAATAAGTGCCTTTGCTGCATCTGCAGCAGCCTGAAGATAGGTGGTTTCATTACCCAGGCCATGGTATTTTCTCCATGTACCTTCCATCAAACAAATTCTTGACTTCATTAAAAGTGCAGCAGATCTTGACAATTTATTTTGATGACCGTTGTCCCTTATATTAGCAGCTGCAAAATTCAGATCTTCCAAAACTTTGCCCATAACTAAATCTCTAGAGTCTCTTGCTCCATATAGGATATCCTGATTTTCTAGGGTAACCTCATTTTCAACCCACTGAACTGTTCCAAAATTCATGATTTTATTAGCATAGAACATAGCTCTGAAAAGTCTTGCTTCTGCTTTATAATGATTTTTAACTTCCTCGGAAACATCAGCTTTATCATAATTGGCTAATCCAATATTAATGGCTCTAACTAATTCAAAACCTTTATATCCATACCATCCTCCAGGTGCATTTGAATTTTTACTTGAAGGAGGATTATAAACTCCAGATCTTATTCTCTGATATGTACTGTGTCTACCATGTCTAGGTGCTGTATTATCAGACATACCATCAAGATGAGTGTATGAAATCCTATGGCTATCAAAACCATCATCATGGCCCATCAAAAATGGATAAGTATTATCATTTTTGGTGAGATCATAAAATGTATGGTTGTATACCATTAAATCATTCTCTGTATTCCAGAAAGAAGCATCACTAATTTTATCAAGTGGTTGTCTTTCAAGAAAGTCGTCGTTCAGTTCACATCCATAAACGATGAATAGAACTGCGAATATTTTAAATATATTTCTTGTTAAATTTTTCATTTCTTTAAACATTTTAAAATTATAAGCCGATTTTTAATCCAAATGCGTGTGTCCTATTCTTATAGTACTCTTGAGTAAGGGTGGGTCTTACTTCTGGATCTAAAGGAGCTCTCATATTAGTAGCTTCCCACAAGTTTTGACCAGAATAATATAAGTTAAGAGAATTTACTCCAATCATATCAACAATTTCTGAGGGCACTCTATAGTTTAATGTCAGTTGCTTTAACCTTATATAGGTTGCATCTTGAAGATATCGGTCATTAACTTCATAGTTTTTCTTGTCATTATATCCAATGTGTGGGGCTGGGAAATAAGCATCGGGATTTTCGGGAGTCCAAGAGTCAGTAATATAATACCACTCAGCATTCCCTGCATTCCATGGCCAGAAAGCTCTCCAGTTTCCAGTTGGAGGGAAGTAATCACCCTTTAAAATTCCTTGGAAGAATGTATTCAAGGTCCAATTCTTGTATCTCAAGTCAAGGTTTAAACCAAACCTATAACGCATACTCTCATTTCCGATTATTCTTCTATCGCCAGGATTGTCCAAAGTTTGATTTCCTGGATCTACAATCCCGTCACCTGTTAAGTCAAGGTAGTTAAGATCACCAGCACCCCAGTTATTTCCGAGGTTTGATAAATCGTTTTGTGCAGCAGCTGCGTCGGTTTGAAATAATCCACCGGTTCTATAACCCCATATCTCTCCAATTTGTTGACCAACATAGTATTCGTTTAATGAACCTGTTGGATTATCATATTTGGTTATCTCAGCTTGGCTATCAGATAATGCTAGTGTTACTCCATAATACCAATCTTGATCAACTTGATTCTTCCATGTGGCAGCTAATTCCCAACCTGTTGTTTTTAAATCAGCGGCATTTGTTTTAGGTGCTGAAGTTCCCAAAATATCTGGTTGATCAACCATCATTAACATATCTTTTGTTTCCCTTGAGAAAATATCGAGACTAACATCTAGCCTACTATCTAATACTGTAAAATCAAGACCGAAGTTAGTTGAGGCGACCGTTTCCCATGTCAAATCTGAACTTACAAGGCCAGCAGGAGAAACATAAGGTGCTCTGGAACCAGATCCAATTAAATAGTTAGATGTTCCTGAACCCATAGTAGGTATATAAGGATAATAATCACTACCAAGTAATTGATTACCTAACTCACCATATGAAGCTCTAATTTTTAATGCATCTAACCAAGTTAAATCAGCCATAAATGCCTCTTCAGACATCTTCCAACCTGCAGAGAAAGAAGGGAAGAAATCAAATCTTTCGTCTGTTGGAAATCTTGAACTAGCATCATATCGACCATTTAATTCAACTATATATTTATCATTGAAAATATAATTAAGTCTGTAAAAAACACCTCTTAAAGAAACGTGAGATGCCCCGCTGTATGCCTCTTGAGCTCCAACCGTTGCATTAATGTTTGTAATGGCGGGAGTAATCAAACTATAAGCTTTACCCCTTAAATAATGTCTCTCACCTAATTCTTGGTTAAATCCAACAATCGCATTTAAATAGTGAGGTGAGTTTTCAGGTTCAAAGGTATAATCAGCATATGCATTAAATACATAATAAAATTGTTTATCATATCTGTTTTCTAGATAATCTGTAGCAGAAAATCCATTTACATACTGAATATTTGATAAATCAACACTACTACCTCCATTAATTGCACTGATTCTGGTTCTTTGATCCTCAGTTTTTGTATACGTGTAGTTCGGAGAGAATTCTGCTCGAATTTTTAAATTCTCCATTGGTTTAATTGTAATACCTTGGGTAAGTAACACATCCATTTGATGCATTAAATCTCTACCACCCTGCTCATAGTATGGAATAGGGTTTACCTGACTAAAGGGTTGACCAATATGCATTTCATATGTAGAACGGTCTCCTGGAGTCAAATAATACGGTAAATCTGGGAAATGAGTTGCTCTTCCTCCCATTCTGATAAATGAATTGATGTTAACATCCCAATTATAAAAGTGGGGTTCATCATTTTCTTCTACAGTAATTAAAGCTTTAGTATCCATTTCAAGCCAGTCAGTAATTTCATAACTAACTTTAGCAAGAACATTGTAACGATCGTAGTTTATATTATGATCATCATCGTTTAACCATCCTTTTTTATTTAAAAAACCTAAAGAAACGTAATAATTCGATTTTTCAGTTGCTCCAGACACGCTTAAGTTATGTCTTTGTTGAGGTGTCCAATCTTTAAGATACATATCCATAAAGTCATTATACCCCACATATCTAAGTACTGTACCATCCCTATACCATGCATTTTCTGGTGTTGGATTTTGACTGTAATTTAAAGCGGCAGCCATATAGTCATCATCATAAGATGGTGCCCCGTTAGTTCGAATATTGGCTATATTTCTTGCCTTTGCATATTCATATGGGTCATCAATAGGATCCATTCGCATAATAGGCTTACCCCAAGCAAATTCTGTATTGAAATTTACCGTCGCCTTACCAGTCTTTCCTTTTTTAGTTGTAATAAGAATTACACCAAATGCTGCTCTTGCACCATAAATTGCTGCAGAAGAGGCATCTTTCAAAACACTTATGCTTTCTATATCATTTGGATTAAGACTTCCAATATCCATAGGTACATTATCAACTAATATTAGTGGTGTCCCTCCATTAATTGATTCAAAGCCCCTGATATTGAATTCTGGAGCAGTAGTTGGGTCACCATTTCTAATGTCAATGTTTAAGTTGGGTATTACACCTTGTAATCCCTCACCAACGTTAACAATTGGTCTGTCTTCAAGTACCTCTCCCGACACAGCAGCTACTGCACCAGTAAGATTAACTTTTTTCTGGGTACCATAACCAGTAACAACAACTTCTTCAAGTTCATTGTCAGTTTCAAGAATAACAGAAATTGCGTCTTGATTTGATGATACTGTAATAAATTGAGATTGAAATCCTACATAAGAAAGTTCCAAAATATCACCTTCACTGGCTTGGATTGAAAAATTCCCATCAAAATCAGTGGTTACTCCATTATCCGTCCCTTGAACAATAACAGTAGCTCCAGGAAGTGGTCCATCTTGATCAGACACAGAACCACTTATCGTCTGTTGTCCCAATACTTGGGAACCTACAAAAACCAAAACCAAAAGTATGCTTCGCTTAAAACACCTCAAAAATTGATTTTGGCTCGATAAACTTTTTAAGTAAATCATAAATTAATTTTTTTAATAGATTAGTTTAAATAATTATTTGTAAATAATTCATCAGCTAAAATTAAACTCTTAAATTGATTGTAACTCCAAATTGATGAATTTGTGTACGCACACACTATTAATGCGTGTGCGTACACGGAATACAATATAGCAATTTTTTTAATTATCTATAAATTTTTTAATATAAAAATGTAATATACTCTAAGATATTCAAATAATATAAAATGAAAATTTTGCTAATACCTGATTCATTCAAAGGAACTATGACTGCCGAGGGAGTGGCTTTTATAATGAAAAAAGCAGTAAAAAAAGTTTTTCCAGCAAGCTCATGTAAAGTAATGCCATTTTCCGATGGTGGTGAGGGAGCATTAAAGGTATTGGAAAATCATTCAGCGGGAATAATCAAAGAATGTATTGCAGTGGACGCATTGTTTCGTCCAATAAACACTACTTATTTTTTATTCAGTGACCAAAAGAGTGCTTGGATAGAGTTGTCACAAACAGCAGGCCTAGGTTGCTTAAACCAATCAGAATTAAATCCGCTTATCACTTCGACTTGGGGGACTGGTATGATGATTCTTAATGCATTAGATCAAGGATGCAACAAAATTTACTTAGGTATTGGAGGAAGTGCTACTCATGATTTTGGAAGTGGAATTATCAGTGCTTTGAACGGTTTTTTATTAGATAAAAATAACAAAAGGCTACCTCAGGGAGGCGCTGCCATATCTAAACTAAATCACATTGATTTGTCAAAAATGGATGCAAGAATCTCCCAGACAGAATGGATTATTGCCTGTGATGTTGAAAATCCATTGATAGGAAAACAAGGAGCAGCTCAAATTTATGCCCACCAAAAAGGTGCATCTAAGGAGATGATTGATCAGCTTGAATTTGCAGGCAATAAATTCGCCGATGTGGTAGAGGGTCAATATGGAGTAGATATCAGGACAATAAAAGGAGGTGGTGCTGCTGGAGGAGTGAGTTCCGGTCTCTATGGACTTTTGGGAGCCAGGCTGGAACACGGATTTGATTTATTAACTGAACTTACGGGGTTAACTCAACAAATCGGTGAAATGGATTTGGTATTGACTGGCGAAGGGGCTTTTGATAGTCAGAGCCTATTTGGAAAGTTACCTTTTAAAATAGCTAAACTGACCGAAAAACAAAAGACCCCAACCTTAATTATTGCAGGCCAAACCTGCGTGAATAAGCTCCCCAAAATGTCACATGTAAGGGTCTATGGGACTCGGCCCGAGCATATGTCCTTGGGCGAAGCTCTCAAAAAAGCACCCCATCTTCTTGAAGTAAAGCTTTTGGAAGTTCTTGAAGCGTTTAAATTGAAAAACAAGAGGTTATGATGTTTTCTTTAACAAGTATCTTTTTAGCCATTTTATGGATCATATTGGGAACCTCTTATGCAAAATGGCATCCCTTTCTGGTTCTATTTACTGCTGCTTTATTTTTAGCAGTCCTGTTGAATATTCCTCCTTTAGAGACTTTAGAGCTCATAAAAGAAGGCTTCGGTAAAATGGTAAAGAATATTGGGCTATTGATATTATTCGGAACTATTATTGGGGTTGTCCTTGAACGCTCCCATGCAACTCTCTCAATCGCTAAATGGGTGCTTAAACATCTCAATAGGCTTCCTCTGCCCTACTCGGTGAGTTTTATTGGCTACTTGGTTTCAATTCCTGTTTTTTGTGATGCAGCCTTTGTTATCTTATCTCAACTCAATAAGACCCTTTCCCAACAAACGAATACTCCCTTAGCGGGACTTACAGTTGCCTTGTCTACCGGGCTTTTTGCACCTCACGTACTGATTCCCCCTACTCCTGGACCTTTAGCTGCAGCTGCAAATTTAAAACTTGAAAATTTAATTCTGTTAATCGCTGTAGGGGGTATAATTGCCTTTATTCTTATTCTTGTAGGAGGTGCTTATGGCAATTACCTTATCAAAATAAGCCATAAAATGAAGCGCAAAAAAGATATACAGTATACCAACCCTAATATGCAACAAAAAAATCTACCACCTTTTATGATGGCCATTTTCCCTATACTTATCCCCATTCTTTTGATGTGTATCGGGGGAGTTTTGACCTTTCTACCAAGTAGTGCTATGGGGATGTCCTATCTTGGCCTTATAACGAGTCCAACCATAGCTTTGGGAGTGGGAATGCTTTTTGCCTTCAGATTGGTAAACTCTAACAAGAGGAGCTTTATTCATGAATCGATTTCGAAGGGGATAGAACAGGCAGCTCCTATTTTAATAATTACAGGGATGGGAGGGGCTTTGGGAACCATCATTGAAACAGTGCCCCTACAATCCTATGCGACAGAAATGACATCACTTCAATCTCTTGGAATTTTGATCCCATTTGCAATTGCAGCACTTCTCAAAACAGCCCAAGGTTCCTCTACCGTTGCAATTATTACTGCATCTTCTATTATTTTTCCACTACTTCCATTGTTAGGTTTGGAGAGTGAAATGGGAAAGGTTTGGACAATAATGGCTATTGGTGTAGGTTCTATGACAGTTTCTCATGCTAATGATTCCTATTTTTGGATTGTATCTCAGATGAGTGATATGGATGTAAAAACTGCATACAAAACTCATACCCTAGGAACATTTTTTCAGGGTATGGTTGGTTTAGCAGTTGTTTTCATTGGTTATTCAATATGGAATTTTTTTTAATTTTTTAATGATCAATTCTACCCATTTTTGTAGTTTGGTTTTAGATATGAATTAAACACTTCTTTAGATGGTTACAATATTTGATGACAATGGTAAAGCATATAATATTCGCGACTTGAAAAGGTTTAAAAAACATCTATTGGACTTTCATTCACAAAATGGGAAAGGAGACAATAGCTTACATGAAGAAAACGGTCATTGGTTTAGTGTTACTAAAGTGTTTTATGAACAAATCATGTCAATCAAGGAAAAAAAAATTAACTAAAGATCAGAAATTTCAATTCATCATATCAAAAAACTTATAGTTTGTTATGTTAAATATAAAGATCAATTACCTCCCTTCATTTAGATGGATTCCAATCTTATTGTTGTTGTTTAATTTTAACTGCAGCCCTGAAAGTACTTCTAATAATAATCCAGGTAAAGGTACAAACACAGTCGACAATTCTGGAAATATTTCCACCGTTAATGGCGAAAAAGAAACCCATCATCCTTTTTTGATCGTCTCAAAAGAACTATTTACCTCGCTCCGAGAAAAATCAAATACCGATCCTTGGAAATCGATGAAAGAAGATGCTATTTTAAGGGTGTCTCAAGCACCAGGCAGTAATAATTATGGAAGCTTACAAAAATATGTTGGTGCTGCAGCCTTAGCTTACATATTAGATGATGGAAAAAGTGAGGAATATGCCCAAAAAGTAAGAGATGTAATTTTGAATCGATATTCAACACTCGACATTCAAGAATCTTCAAGCTGGAGTAAAGTAGTTCCAACTATGGGTGCATTTTTCTGTGCTATCCTTGCTTTAGATATAGTATATGATGGACTTTCTCTGGAAGACATTAAAAAATGTGAAGAACTCATTTCTGAGAGAATCTCTAGGGTTAGTAGAACTGGCTCATGGAAAACTGCACGTTATGGCACCCACGGAACATGGGATATATATAATGGAGATCGAGTCTCACAAGATGACAATTACTTCAATGCGCTTATAAATCAAATTACACCTGATGGAGTAAGCCCTGTAACCAATACCTATGCCTGGTCAAGAGTTGGCGGTGGTGACAGTAGGATTTCTAAATCAGGGTATATGGATGTTCTTGAATTTACAGGAATAGACAAAAGGTATTACAACAATGAAAGATTGCAAAAATTTATGCGTTGGCAATTTGGATCTAGTATCAACCCTGCAAAAGAACTGGCTATTTTCGGTGATATGCTTCCTACTGAAACCATAGGAAATTCACTGCTTTACCGAAGGGTGGTAAATTTCGATCAAGAAGCTTCAACATATGCTGCTTGGTATTTTGATGGGATGCCCGCCGATGGTCATATACTTACCTACATTTTACCAAAAAAAGAGCTTCCAGATCCTGTCTTACCATCAAGTCAAATTTATGAAAATGGGGGGGCTTTCTTCAGAGATAAACAAGATAGTGCAAGCGGACTTCACGCAGTTCTATATAATATTAAGTCTCAAAATGAGTGGCATACCCACAACGAAGTCAATGGACTTTCCCTTTCTGGATTAGGCAATCGATTGTTGGTTAATGGAGGAAGATTGGGAGCACCAACTCGTGCAGCCAAACTCAACAATACTTTGACTATAAATGGAGAAAATCACGATGGATTTACCGGAGCAGGAATTGTGGAAGGGTTTACAGCAGATGGTTTAGACTATGCCAAGGGAGAAGATGGTAATGCCATTCGATTTAAAGACCACTCTAGAAGTTTGATTTTGATTCAAACAACTCCCGATGCCAATGGATATTTTGTGGTCCTAGATCAGGTAAAAGCAGATCCCGGAGACAATCTGAATAATCACCTACATCCAGCAAGTCAAAACAATATTATTACAATTGAAAACCTCAGGGAGTACATGGCACCGATAGATCATTATCCATCTGCAGCGGCCGGAAAGGTAACTTTCTATTACATATCAGTTCCTGATGCTGTCAAAATTGAAAAATCACCATCGGCAGTTCAAGACCGTTATCCAGGATATCCGGATCATAATCGTCTTACCTCGATATATTCTGTAGATAGTGAAGGTGAAAAATCAATAGCTACACTTATTTTCCCTCATAATCATTTGGTTTCTAAACCTAACTTTGAGAAATTTTCTTCTAATCAGTTTGAGGGGATCAAATTCAGCCAGGGAGCATTTACAGATTACTTGATCAGCACCAATAATAAGCTGGTTGAATTTGATAATTCCTCTTTTATGGGTCACTATTGTTGGGCAAGAGAAAAAGACAAAGTTGTTTCTTCTTTTTTTGTAAAATCAGGAACTAGTTTCTTAAACAATGGTTTCGGTTTTGAGTCAGACAGTCCGTTAACCATTTATGTCAAGGGATCTAAGGGAATAGTGATCAGTGAAGGGAGCAAACTAAAGCTCAAGGGAAGTTCCTTTTCTGGAGTAAAATTTGATAAAAATATTAATGTGAAAAGTACTTCAGATGGACTTATTGAAGTTGAACTACCAAAAGGAAAATTTAAATTTCAATAATTTCATTCTTAATTAAAAATTCATGATGTAATTTTAAATATTACTCTTAAAACGTATAAACTATTTACAGGAATTGATTCACTTAATCCGGACAAGTTCCCCAAATTGGGTTATTTTTTTTTTCTAATCTGGAACTTATAGAGAAATGTTCAGGCTCAAATTTAATTTTCGAAACACACCAATTGGATAAATTTTGATTAAACGATTCTGAGTACTCAAACATGCTACTCATCGAATTTACATTTGAGACTTCCCATCGACCAATATCTTGATTAAACGAGGAAGCATAGGTGAACATGCCACGCATATCTTTCACATTAGAGGTATCCCATAGTTCAATGCTCTTATTGAAATTCAAGGCATAGAAAAACATTCTTCGCATATTGGTTACGTTAGAAGTATCCCAACTAGATATATCTTGATTGAATTTTTCTTTATTCTGAATCAAGGAACTCATATTATTTATTTTAGAAGTACAAACAAATTGAACGGTTTCACCCGCAGAAATCATGTCTCTTAGTTTTTCTTCATTAATAACTATGTACTCCTCTCCGTTAATTGTTCCTATTGAACCAATTTTAGCGTCTGGACATTTTACAGTGACTTTATTTTCATCTAAGTATATTTTAGGATTGGTGTTGTTTAATTCAGTTCTTTCTATAAGTTCATTTTTAAATTTATAGTCTAACTTATCCTCACACTTTAAGTTAAATAAAGATAGTATAAGTAGAATAATTTTTTTTGAGTTCATTTCATGATTTTGAATTCTAAATTAATAAATCAAGTTTAGTAAGCAATAGATATTTTAATGTCAAGTATCTAGTTTAGTGAAATAAAGACCATTTATTAGTATAATAAATAGATCTTATTTTCAAAATCATTTTAGTATACAAATAAACTAATCGGAAATATTATTAATAAAAAAACCGCCCGAAGGCGGTTTTATATTAAGAATACTCTCAATTTAATTATTGAGCATATCCGGGGTTTTGTGCATATCCACCATCTGTTCTGTCAATTTGACTTAATGGAATTGGACGAACAATGTGATGATCTTTAATATTTGCTTTTGCATCACTATTATGAGCTTTTACTCTGGAAATAAGCTGACCTGTTCTTTTTAAATCAAACCATCTATGGCCTTCGCCAACAAGCTCACGAGCTCTTTCGTCTAGAATTAAATCAATATCAACTTGTGCAGCAGTTATCTGCATTGCGGCTACCTTACTAGCATCCCAAGCAGCACGAGTTCTGATCACATTGATGTCATCTGCAGCGCCAGAAGTGTTACCCTGAGCAAGACGTGCCTCTGCTCTGATCAAATAGGCATCAGCCAAACGCATCAACAAATAATCTCTTTGACCTTGAGTATGCTGACGATTAGGTCGAGTGTTATCAATCCATTTATTCAGTGAAGGAAATGTTCTTGTATCCCACTCATTGGAAGTATAAACCTCATAGTTTACAGTTTTCTGTTTTGCTTCAGTCCAATAAGCATCCAAATCAACGCCATTTTTATCTAATCCTGGGCCTGGGATATAAAGCGCAGTATCGCCTTTTTTAACAGGAACACCGTTTGGTCCACCTTCATTCCCAACATTAGCATACCAAACATGCTTAAAGGTCTTATCATATCGTGAATCATTTTGTCTATCCGCAAAAACGACATCCATTAAATATTCTGTCGGTCTAAATCGTTTCCAAGGTCTACCATTTTCAGTATCACGAGTCATCGCTGGTTTTTTATCATACTCCATTAAGAAGTACAAATGACCACGATGTCCATAGCCATCTAATCCTTCATCAACTTGTGATTTAGCATTTTGGATTGCCCAAACGACTTCTGAGTTTCTTTCATTATCAAGACTCCACAAATCAGAGAAATCAGATAATAAACTGAATCTTGGATTATTGATAACAGATGTCATTAAAGACTCAGCTCCTGAAGCATCTGGAGATGGTTGAGAAAGTTTTACTTTAGCTAATAAAAATTGAGCTGCGGGTATTGAAGCACGTCCATAATCACTTGGATTGTCCTCCAAACCGCTAATAGCATCGTTTAAATCCGAGGTTATAGCAGCATATACTTCACTAGCTGAAGTTTTATTTGCTGTAATCTCTACTCCCTCAGTTTCTTCCAATGACAGGTGAATATCACCATAATGTCGAACTAAGTTAAAATATGCTAAGGCTCTTAAAAATTTTGCCTCAGCAATTCTTCTACTTTTTAGCGTAGCATCCATATCTTCAACACCATCAGCTCTTGCTATAACAGCATTAGCTTGGTTTACCTGTCGGTAAAAAATTCTCCAAGTGTCACGCATGTACCGCGCTTCCGAGTTGTGTCCTGAGTCATATCGACCCATATATTTATGGCTACCATCGGCACCGGCACGATATGTATCCGTTCCAAATACACTCATTGTCCAGCCAATCTCAGGTCCATAAAACTCTTTCATAATACCATAAGTAGCTCTAACCGCATCTTCAAGTCCAGCAGCGGTAGTATAATAGCCAGAGGCTGTCACATTTGCTATGTTCTCTTCATTTAAGTAGTCCTCACATGATGTGAAAGCTGCAATGGCGAAAAGTGAAAATAAAAATCTAAATTTTTTCATGTCTTGTTATAATTAATATTAAAAATTAGCTCTAACACCAAATGCCCACATGCTTGAAGATGGAGCAACTCCACTACCAAGTGTTGATTCTCCAATCTCTGGATCAAATGTGTCATAGTCAGCGCCAAACCATAAGTTTTGTCCTTGAAGATATACCCTAAGATTTCTCATTCCTATAGATGAAGCTACTTCTGAATCTACATTATATCCTAAGGTTAAATTTCTCAGCTTGACAAAGCTACCATCAAAATAACGAAGTAAGTCACCATCTACGGCTCTTTCATCACCAATATTTGGTCTGGGATATCTTGCATCCTGATTCTCTGGTGTCCAGTAGTCAACATCTAAGTTGTTATATCTTCCCTGTAGAGAGTTATTTCCTCTGTGAAAGTTACTATTGATCATCTGTCCTTGTTTGAAGTAGAAAAAGGCACTTAAATCCCAATTGCCATAACTAAAATTAGTTGTTATACCTCCAAAGTAATCAGGAACATCAGATCCTAAAACACGTCTATCATCTGGTGTGATTTGTCCATCACCATTAGAATCTTTTCTTGCAATTTCACCAGGAACTTTACCCTCAAGTTTTTGAGCATCAGCAGCTTCACTTATTTTATAAATTCCACCATATTCATAGTTATAAAATACACGAACAGGCTGACCAATAAACCACTCATTACCTACATCATCGGCAGGATTACCACTTGCATCTTTAAGAGCTAGCTCTGTAATTTTCTCGTCATAACTTGAAATGTTAAAATTAACATCAAAGTTTAAGCCATCAGGGTTGTCAAGAATAACAGCATTAACTCCAAATTCAACACCGTTAGTTTCTGTTGAACCGACGTTTTGAAAAACGCTCTCGTAACCAGAAGTCCATGGTAAATTTCTTGCTAATATCAGGTCAGAAGTTTTAGTTTGATAAACATCAAATGTACCTGAAATGTTCCCATTCATTAGTGTAAAATCAACACCTAAATCAAGAGTTTTAGAAATCTCCCAACCTAATTCTGAATTAGGAATATCATTTACTCTGTAACCGAAGGCACTTGAGCCTCCCCATGAGTAGACTGTTCTAGCCAGACCTCCTTGAGTTTGGTATGGACTAATCGCTGTGTTTCCAACCTCACCATAAGACAAACGAAGTTTTAATTCATCAAATGGAGCATCGGCCATGAAACTCTCTTCATTGAGTCTCCAACCTGCAGATAAACCAGGGAAATACGCCCATTTGTTTCCTTCAGATAATCTCGAAGAACCATCCCCCCTTAAAGAGGCTTGAAATAAATATTTACCATTGATGTCATAATTAACACGTCCCATGTAAGACTGTAATTGCCATTCTGATAAAGAAGAACTTAAATTACCTTTTACAGCAGCAGTTCCAATGTTATACCACAATTGAGATTCATATGGTAAATTTAACACTTCAGCTTTACCAGTCTCACTAGTAAACTCTTGAATGGACTGGAGTAAAGTAACTTTCAACCTACCAGGCCCAATTTCTTTGTTGTATGTTAACAGGTTTTCCAAAGTAAAACCTTGTTCTCTTCTTGTTTCAGTTTCGGCATCTGCAGGACCCATTCTATTATCATTTGTCGCAGCACCCCTAAACTCTCCTCTTCTCACAAAACGTAAGTCTGGACCAAAAGTGGTTGTAAACTTAAGATCAGGATTGAATGTTACTTCAAGGTATGTAGGGAGGAATATTCTGGTAGAAAGTCTTTCATCAATATATGCCCCCGGTACAATCTCTGCCAATGGGTTGGTAGCAATACCGTCATTCCATGTAAACATTCTTGGTGTAACTCCATCTTCCATATAAGGTCTACCAATTGGTAAATTTCTTAATGCTTCATTCATTACAGCGTTAGATCCCCAGTTATTGGTGGCCTGAGTAAGTGTGGTTGACATACCAAACTTAAACATGTCATTTATTCTGTGATCCAAATTTAATCGAGCATTAATTCTTTCATAGTCCATTCCAGGAACAATACCCTCCTCACTAAAGTAACCAATAGATGCATTATAAGCAGTCTTTTCAGTACCACCTCTAGCAGAAATTTGGTGCGATTGTTGCGAGCCTTTCTGCAATACAGCGTCAAGATACCTGAAATCTTTTCCAGCAGTATAATTGTCAACTAAAGCTTGTTCACCGTCAAATAGAACATAAAGATCAGATTCAGTTTGTCCATCATACGAAAATTGACTAGAAGAATTTTTTCTGAAAGCTTCAGCTCTCATATTTTTATACTCCTCTGCATTCATCATGTCTGGTACATTTAGAACTTCAGTAGTCCCATAATATCCTGAGTAACTAACCTGGGTTTGCTCACCTTGCTTACCTCTTTTTGTAGTGATAATAATTACACCGTTTGCGCCCCTAGAACCGTAGATCGCAGTTGCTGCTGCATCTTTAAGGATTTCCATAGATTCAATGTCTTGTGGTGCAATATCAAAAATAGCGCCTCCGTCGACACTACTTGTAACAGGGATTCCATCCACAACATATAAAGGGTCATTTGATGCAGAAATAGACCTTCTTCCTCGAATTTGAACCTGAGGACTCTGTCCTGGTCTACCACCTTGAGAGGTAATATCCACTCCAGCAACTTGACCTTTAATAGCGTCTACACTACTTCCAGCCGCTACTCGTTCAATAGTTTCAGAATCAACCCTTACAATCGAAGCAGTAACTTCTCTTCGGGTTTGTGTTCCATAACCAGTAACAATTATTTCATCAAGAAAACTTGCTTCCTCCTCAAGTGAAATACTAAATGAGGTGTTATTTCCAACAGTAGCTTCTTGATCTTTAAAACCTACAAATGAAAAAATTAATACATCAGTTTCAGCAGCTTGAATTGAAAAATTTCCATCAAAATCTGTTGATGCTCCTGTATTGGTTCCTTTGATAACAACATTAACACCTGGTAATGGAACTCCTGAGGGGTCAACCACTGTTCCACTAACAGATTGTTGAGCGGTAACAAAAGAACCTACCAAGAACAATACACTTAAAATACTTTTCTTAAAAAGTGAAAGTGATTTTCCATGGGCCTTACATATACCCAAGTAAATAGAATTCATACTTTAATAAATTTAGTTAGTAATTAATTTGTTTTTTCTAGCGTGTACGCACACATGTTTTCTTATATGTTTCGCACAAGGATGTGCAAGATATATAAAATATGTTAAAAAAAACAAAAAAAAACTGAGTGAATCCGCATTTTACGTCTTTTATTGAGCTGCTCAAGGTAAAGCTTTTACGAAAATGTAAGTAATAATTTTTTGGATTGGGGTCTCCAGAATCCCAAACCCAATTCACCTCTGGCTTTCGTCCCTCAAAGGATTCTGAATCAGGAAATATAAAACCGTCTTTGCTTAAAAGTTTATTTTGACATATGCATAGTTGACATATTGTAAAAAAAAATAAAAATATTGTCCCTTTTTTTAACTTCATTGAAATGTTTATTAGTCCAATAAAATATTAATTTTTTTTCCAATCTCTAATTTGTGTCACATGCAAATCAATATTAAATTGAATAA
>CALKCR010000010.1:0-46876 GCA_938082715.1 uncultured Flavobacteriaceae bacterium
ATCCTTTCTTTGGTTTTTCTGTTGGTGGATATAGTTTTATAGACTTTGGTTTACCCTGTAATGCTTTAATCAATTTATCATCCATTTTGTCGTAATTTTTATCGTAACTGATATTATACGACAAATTTACGATAAATAATATGAAACCTAAAGAAAGTTGTTGAAATATGTAAAACCTTATATAATAGGAGTTATACAACTAAATGAAACCCCCTGAAATCTGTATTTACTTTCCAATACAGAACTTACTAAAGATATTCCCTAACAATTCATCATTACTGATTTCTCCCGAAATTTCACCCAGAAAATGAATGGCCTCATTGATGTGAACGCTCAGTAAATCACCTGTCAATTCACTTTCCAATCCTTCACCAATCTCAATGATTGCTCCCAATGCATTTTGGAGGGCCTCATAATGTCTGGCATTGGAAACGACCACATCCCCCTGAACAGCAATTTTTTTGATTTGGTTGTAAAGTGTTTTTTTGAGTTCCTCAATGGACCGGGGATCAAAAGTAGAGATACTACAAAGCGCATGGGTGGGAATCTGGGAAGACTGTTCTTTTAATGCTTTGGTCAAGGACGATTCTCCGGCCTCTTGGATCAGGTCGATTTTATTTTCGACCAACACCACGATCAGGTCTTCTCTTTTAAATTCTTTTATTGCGCTTGTAATTTCTGAGAGGGAGGTGTCATTGGTATCAAAAAGATAGATCATCACTTTTGCCAGATCTACTTTTTCTTTTGCTTTGGCAACCCCTACCGCTTCTATCCGATCATTGGTTTCACGCAGGCCTGCTGTATCGATAAACCTGAATTCTATACCTGATAAGGTCAAGGTGTCTTCTATGGTATCTCTGGTAGTACCCGGTATTGATGATACAATAGCCCGGTCTTCGTTTAGTAAGGCATTCAGAAGAGAAGATTTACCCGCATTGGGTTTGCCCACTATGGCCACCGGAACCCCTTTTTTGATCACACTGCCGTAATGGAAAGAATCGAGGAGTGATTTAATTTTTGATTGTAGCGACCCAAGCAAATCTTTAAGCGCGGTTCGATCGGCAAAAGCCACATCCTCCTCGGCAAAATCCAATTCTAACGTAATCAACGAAGCAAAATCCAACAGTTTTTGTCTCAATTGAGCAATTTCTGCAGTGTACCCACCCCTCATTTGATTCATGGCCACTTCGTGAGCTGCTTTGGATTCCGATACGATTAAATCCGCCACAGCTTCCGCCTGACTTAAATCCATTTTTTTATTCAAGAAAGCCCTAAGTGTAAACTCTCCCGGTTTTGCCTGCTGCACCCCTATCGAAATAAAAAGCCGTAAAATCTCCTCTTGGATAAAGTTGGATCCGTGGCAGGAAATTTCAACCACATTTTCTCCAGTGTAGGAGTGAGGGGCTTTAAAAATACTTACCAATACTTCGTCCAAGGGACTCCCTTTGTCGTGAAGTGTTCCAAAATGGACAGTATGACTTTTTTGATCAGCCAATTTTTTTTTAGACTTTGGCTGAAAGCATTTGGAAACCATTCTAATGGCATCATTACCCGAAAGCCGGAATAGACTGATGGCCGAGCTACCTACTCCTGTGGCTTTAGCAATGATGGTTCCTTGGTTGAGCATTTTTTAAATTAATTTGTATAATGTATGTGAAATAATAAATCAATTAAATTAGCTTGGGAGTTTTTGAAGCTATGTCTTGGCTCCCTTTTTTATTTTTTGGGTTACCGTCAGCCTCTTTTTGTGCTGCCGGTGTTCGTAATTTTTCCACAAATTTTGAATCGAGCTGTTTTCCTCCAACTCAGGATTGGTTTCCACTATTTTGTATCCAAACTTATTGAAGGTTTTTTGCATTTCATTAAAGATGATAGCAGTTACTCCTTTGTTTTGATATTTTGGATGCACTCCAATGAGGTAAAAAGAGGCACAAGAATTAAAGTACAAAGCCCTTAAGAGGTGCAAAAATCCAAAAGGAAACAATCTTCCGTTGGCTTTCTTCAAAGCCCTGGTAAAGGAGGGCATGGTAATACAAAAAGCAATCAGTTCATTGTCTTTGTCAACGACACACTTGATAAACTGAGGATGAATATAACGGAAGTATTTTTCTTTGTATTGATTTATTTGCTCTTCTTGTATGGGTACAAAAGTTTGCAGTTTACCATATGTTTCCTCAAGTAAAACAAACATTTTTTCAACATAGGGAAGGATCTGCTTTTTGGATTTAAAATCAATAATTTTCAATTCATAACGTTTGACCATCAAATCCGAAAACTTTTTGATCTTTTCGGGTGATTCCTCAAAAGAGCTTAAAGTGATCTCATATTCTACCCAAACGGCCAGATCGTCATAACCCAACTTTTTAAAATGTTCGTGGTAATGAGAGGCGTTGTACCACGTAATCATCGTATTGCTTTCCTCAAATCCCTTAACCAGCAGGCCTGCCTTGTCCATATTGGAAAAACCAACAGGGCCTTCGATGAATTCCATTCCATTTTCATTCCCAATGGCATGCACTTTTTCCATCAAGGCTTTGGTCACATTGATATCGTCCACTACATCAAACCAGCCAAAACGGACTTTTTTCTTTTTTAGTTTATTTACCTCAATCCAATTGATCATCACTGCAATCCTACCCACAATTTCCTCATTTTTAAAGGCCAGAAAATAATGGGCTTTTGCATTTTTGAAGACTGGATTTTTGGTTTGGTCTAAAGTGTCAATTTCTTCTTCTATGATGGGCGGCGTCCAATGAGGATTTTGAGAATATAGAGTAAAGGTGAAATCAACAAACCTTCTAAGGTCTTTTCTAGTACTTATTTCAACAACATCTATTCGTTCTTTATTCATCAATTAAATCCTTTTGGCTTTGCGGGCTCTTTTTCTTTCCGCCTTGTTGTTTTTCTTCATCGTCTTTTTCAGTTTTTTTTCTTCCTTCTTAGATTCTTTGTATTCTATCTCAGCAGCACTGATAAAGTCTTTATGGAAATTCAATCGATAAGATACACCTAGATTGACAAAAAGAGCGCTGGGACGGGTATTGGTATTGACTCCCAAAGAGCCTTCAATCTGTATGTTGTCCGAAAAAAGGTAAGCCGCTCCAGTTCTAAAAATCTGATCATTGATACGCCCGCTGAAAAGTCCTTCATTTTCCAGATAAACAGACCACAGCGGATGAAAAGTATGTGTTAGGGTAAGGATATAACTTTTGGCTGTTTGTTCGGTCAGATATCGGTCGAATATAAAATTGGTAACAAAAACCCAGCTTCCCAAAAAATGAGATTGTGTGGCCAAGACGGACCGAAGTGAAAAAAAAGGCTCCTTATCCGTTGAGCCATTTAAATTTTGAAAGAAAATAGGCCGATACAGCACATCAAAAACATCTCCGAAAGGGTAGGGGTGGTTCTTGCCAAAAATAAAATTCCCCCCGGCGGTAATTGATACTGCTGGGATCAAGTGTTTTAATTTAAATCCATTGTTGGCTTTCCAACTGTAAACATTTACTTTTTTTTCCTTTTTAAAAGGGTCATAAATCAAAAATTTAATTCCCAAAAAATTCTGAAGCAGGCCTTTCCTTTTATAAACAAAGTCTTGACTCGCAATTTTATTGGTCAATTTGTCAAACATATAAGAACCTTGAAAGGTCAACTCCAGACGCTCCGACAAAAACCCCCATCGAGCAGCGAGGAAAATAATGGATCCATCAACGCTAGAGTTATTATAGGCTTGGTGTTTGTGTCTGCGGTATTCAAAACCGCCCTCAAACTGAATTATTCCTTTTCCTACAGCAAAAGCACCTATAGATGCACCCGGTCGGTTGGAATTGATCTGGTCTGTATATTGAGCCTGTATCGTGACCGTCAAAAAAAGAAACAACAGCGTATATCGCCTCAGCATTTAGATTTTTTTTGCAAGATAAATCTAATTTTATTTTTATGACTTAGGCCACTCTAAAAACATCACATTAGTCATAAGTTTTAATTACTTTTGATCTGTACTTAACTAATTATTGTGGTCGGACTGCTTAAGTTTTTTTTGATTTTGACGGTAATCGTCTATATCTTCAGATTTATTGCTCCATTTATTGTTAAATATTTACTCAATCGACTCTCTAAAAAAATGCAGCATTTTGATGCTGACCTTTCTTCTTCCCCGCCCCAAAAAGAGGAAAACAAAACCAAACAGGAAATGGGGGAATACATAGAATATGAAGAAATTGATTGAGCAGGTTTTCAACAAACAAACCCTAAAGCACCTTGCCTTTATATTTGGTTTTGGGTTGTTTTCTGTTTTATTTTTCTATCCGGTTTTGTCGGGCAAAAAATTAATTCAGTCTGACATAAGACAGTACACCGGAATGTCGAGACAGATTCAGGAGTACAGGGAAACCAACAATCAAGAAATTTATTGGATTGACAATGCTTTTGGTGGAATGCCCACTTATCAGTTGGGTGCGCGTTATCCTTATGACTTTTTAACACCGATTCATAAGCTTTTTCAGTTGATCCCACAACCTGCGGAGATTTTGTTTCTCTATCTATTGAGTGCCTACCTTTTTTTGCTGATCATTAAAATGCCCATCCCAATTGCTGTTTTTGGTGCATTTGCCTATGGTTTGTCTACCTATCTGTTGATTATTCTACAGGTTGGACACAACACTAAAGCACAGGCACTGGCCTATATGCCATTGGTCATTGGAGGGATGTATATGATACTCCACAATCAACGTTTTAGAGGCTTTGTCCTAACGGTTTTTGCCCTGTCCATGCAGATAAGGGCCAATCACTATCAGATGACCTATTATATGCTTTTGTTAATGCTGGTCATTGGAATCGTTTATGCAATTCACGCATTAAAAACCAAAACCCACAAAAATTTTTTACGTCAATCTCTACTCCTTGTGTTGGCAGGAATATTGGCCTTGGGACTCAATGCTCCTCCACTTTTGGCCACTTCGGAATACTCCAAATTCAGTACCCGTGGAAAAAGTGAGTTAAATCAAAACCCCGACGGAAGCATTAAACAAAATACGGGAGGACTCAGTACTGATTATATCACTCAATTCAGTTATGGGATTTTTGAAAGCTTTAATCTTTTGGCTCCCAGAATTCAGGGGGGAGGTTCCTCAGAAGATTTAGGTGAAGGTTCCCAACTCTTTGATTTTTTGATTCAAAATGGGCTACCACGCTCTCAAGCCAAAAGTTTTGTCTCCAATGTACCTACCTACTGGGGAAGTCAGCCTATACTCGAAGCTCCTGCTTATGTTGGGGTCACCGTAATTTTTATGGCCTTTATGGCCTTGTTTATTGTCAAAGGTCGACTGCGCAATGGATTATTGGCAGGGATCATCTTATCGCTACTACTCTCATGGGGGAAAAACTTACCCCTACTGACACAGTTATTTATCGATTATTTCCCTCTGTATAACAAATTCAGAGCCGTAAGTTCAATTCAGGTAATTCTGGAATTTTGTTTCCCTGTTTTGGCTTGCTTGGGGCTTTATCATTTGTTTCAAAAACCAGAAAAATCGGTGTTTAAAAAAATATTAAAACCAGCCATTGGATTTATTCTTACCCTTTTGATCCTCGTGCTATCCAAAGGTTTCTTCGATTTTTCCGGGGCTATGGATGCCTATCTTAGGGAGGCTTATGGACCTGTCTTGATGGATCAAATCCTTACGGCCCGTAAGTCTATTTTCAATTATGATTTGATCAGAGCTGTTGTATACTGTTTGCTGATTTTAACGATTGTATATTATTTCACCAAGGGAAAGCTTTCAAGAAACCTTGCCCTTGTCGTGCTGATTGGTTTGATGCTCAGTGATCTAATCAGCGTTTCTCAACGCTATATCGATAGGGATTTGTTTGTGAGTCCAAGACAAATAAAAAACCTATTTACTTCCCAAGAGGCAGACCGAATAATCAATGCCGATACCAGCCGCTTTCGGGTATACGAACCGAGCTTAAAACTTTCAGGAGCCAGAACCTCTTTTTTTCACAATGCCATTGGAGGTTACCACGGTGCAAAGCCAAGGCGGTTCGAAGAACTTTATGACTTTTTTACCACCCATCAAATTACCGGGGTAATGGACATGCTCAACGTGAAATACCTCCTGGTTCAAGAAAGTAATGAACAAAATCCGATCGAAAACCCCAATGTACTGGGTGTAGCATGGGCAGTCGATTCACTTTTGGTGGCAAACACGGCCGACGGAGTACTGGCGTCAATGAAAAGCATGGATTTTTCCAGAGAAGCTGTAGTGTTAAAGTCAGAATTTCCAGGCAATATGACCGTCAAATATGATGCGCAACAGTTGGATAAGATCGAATTGATCAAAAACCACCCCACAAAGCTTACATACGATTTCCAAGCCAGAGGAGATCAATTGTTGGTCTTTTCAGAAATGTACTATCCCCATGGATGGTCGGTGAACATAGACAAACAAAAGGCAAGTGTTTTTCCAGTCAACTACGTATTGAGAGGACTTAGAGTTCCCGCAGGAAAACACACCATTGAATTTACATTTGATCCTCCTGTGATTCTTAGAGGCGGAATGATCAGACTCATAACGCTTTTGGTTTTTATTTCGGTTGTAACCTTGTTTGGATATCAAAGATTTAAAGAGAAATCTAACTAACTTCTACTGCAATGGGGATCATAGCCAAACAGTCATTCTACAACAGTGTAAGTATTGCATTGGCTTTTCTGTTGGGTGCTGTCAATACGGTCTATCTTTACCCTACCCACATGGGAAGTGCACTTCAGGGATTAGTAGTGGCCTTGTTGGCCTTGTCTAATTTGGTTCAGCCCTTTATCTCTTTTGGTGTTCAATATGCCGTCATTAAATTTTACAGTAGTTGCCAGACAAAGGAAGAAAAAGACAAACTTTTGAGTTTTTCTCTTATTCTTCCTCTTGTTGTTTTTGTTTTGCTCTTGATCATTACTTTTTTTTTCCATCATCAAATCACCGATTTTATCGCTTCAGAAAATCAAGAGATGGGTAAGTATGCCTATTTGATTTTGGCCGTTGCCTTTTCTACAGCGCTATTTGAGGTGTTTTACAATTGGCTTAGGATTCAATTGTACTCTGTTTTTGGTAATTTTCTAAAAGAATTTTTTCCTAGGGCTTTGATCTTCACCCTACTGCTGATTTATGCTTTTGGAGGCATAGATCTCGATGGATTTATTATGGCTTTGATATTGGGTTACTATATCAGGTTGTTGTTGGTAGTGGTCTATAGCCTGATCAAATACACTCCTAAATTTTCTTTTGCCCTTCCCCTTGAATTTAAATCTATTCTGCGGTACAGCCTTTTGATTTTTATGTCAGGTACTGCCGCAAGCTTGATTCTGGATATTGACAAATCCATGATTTCCAATATTTTAACAGTAGAAAATGTGGCTTATTACAGTGTTGCCATTTTTATTGCTGCCGTCATTGAGTTCCCCGGCAGGGCCATGTTTCAAATCATCAGCCCACTGGTAGCAAAAGCCTTGAATGATGATGATACTCCGACACTCATCAAGTTGTTGAAGAAAAGCGCAAATAACCTATTGTTGGTTTCCGGATTACTGTTTTTACTGATCAACTTGAATTTGAATGATTTTTACGCTTGGGTCAATTTGGGGGATTACACTGTGGCACTGGAAGTTGTACTCATCGTATCTCTGGGTAAATTATTCACCATGTCCTTGGGCTGTTTGAACAACATCATTACCAATTCAAAATACTACCCCTATGTGTTTTGGTTTTCAACCATCTCTGCAGTATTGGCAGTTGTCCTCAATCTCTATCTAATCCAGTGGTATGGAATCATTGGAGCGGCTTATGCGACACTAATGGTCATTGTACTGATTAATTTCCTGAAAATTCTATTGGTACAACTCAGGTTTAAAATCAATCCATACAGCAATAAGACCTTCCTAAGTTTGGGAATTGTTCTTTTGCTTTATCTCACCATTTCCGAAATGTCGTTTGATTATGCCCCTTTTGTAGCCTTGGTATGCAGGTCAACGCTCATAACAGTGGCTTTTTCGCTATTGGCTTATCTGCTCAGGCTTACGGACGACGTTCAACAGTTTTTGGGTAAAATTTTACCTTCTACCAAGAGATCTTAAGCCTCAAGCTTTTCGCAAAGGTATTGTCCAGTAAAAGAAGTTTTCACGCGGGCCACATCCTCAGGAGTACCCATCGCCACCAGTGCGCCACCATTTTTTCCACCCTCGGGGCCCAAATCAATGAGGTGGTCGGCACATTTGATCAAATCCATGTTATGTTCTACCACGATGACCGTATGGCCTTGCTCAATCAGGGCATTGAAGGAAAGGAGTAGTTTGTTGATGTCGTGAAAATGAAGTCCGGTAGTGGGTTCATCAAAAATAAAAACAATCTTGTCTTTGGTAGTTCCTCTGCCGATAAACGAAGCCAGTTTAATTCTCTGGGCCTCACCACCAGAGAGGGTGGTTGAGGGCTGTCCCAGTGCTACATATCCCAAACCTACCTCTTGAAGGGGTTTGAGTTTTTGAATCATCTTACTTTGATTTTCTTTTTCGAAAAAGTCAATGGCGTCGTCTACACTCATCTCCAGCAATTGATCCAATGACAAGCCTCTAAACTCAACTTCCAAAACCTCTTTTTTAAACCTTTTTCCCTTACAGTGTTCACATTGTAAAACAACATCGGCCATGAATTGCATTTCGATGGTAGTATTCCCATCTCCTTTGCAATGATCGCAGCGGCCACCATCTACATTAAAAGAAAAATGTTTGGCTTGATACCCGCGGTTTTTGGCCAAGGCTTGTTTTGCATATAAACTTCGGATTTCATCATAGGCCTTGATATAGGTCACGGGATTGGATCGCGAAGACCTTCCAATGGGGTTTTGATCGACAAATTCTACGCTGTTTATTTTTTCAAAAGGGGCTTTGATGTGATCGAATTGTCCGGGTTTATCATTGAAGATCCCCTTTTCCCGCTGCAGGGCAGGATACAATATTTTTTTTACTAAGGTTGATTTTCCACTGCCCGATACGCCGGCTACCACGGTCATACAACCCAATGGGAAGTTTACATCAATGTTTTTTAAGTTATTCTCTCTACTGCCAATCAAAGAAATTTTATGACTACTTTTCCTCCGGCGCGTAGGAATCGGTATGGACATTTCATTGCGGAGGTATTTTGCCGTCAGACTTTCAGATTCACAGATGACCTTTAGATTTCCTTCTGCTACGATTTCTCCACCATAACTGCCTGCCTGGGGACCCATATCAATGATTTTATCGGCTGCATTCATGATTTCCTCGTCGTGTTCAACCACTATGACCGTATTGCCAATATCCCTGAGCTTTTTTAAAACAATGATCAACCGCTCATTGTCGCGAGAATGCAAACCAATGGAAGGTTCATCCAGGATATACATCGATCCAACCAAGGCACTGCCAAGAGAGGTGGCCAAATTGATGCGTTGGGATTCTCCTCCGGACAGTGTATTGGCTTTTCTGTTCAGGTTGAGATAGCCCAATCCCACGTCTTTTATAAATTGTATTCTTGATTTTATCTCTTTCAGTATTCGATCAGACACATTACTGTCATAAACATCTAGTTGTAGTTGGTAAAAAAACTCACTCAAATCGTCTATGGGCAATTGAAGGAGTTTGGCCAGGGTTTCACCCCCTACTTTTACGTTGTTGGTGTCTTTCCTGAGCCGTGAACCATTGCATTCATGACAGGCTGTTTTCCCTCTGTAGCGAGATAGCAGTACACGATTTTGAATTTTGTAGTTTTTGGCTTCAATTTTTTTAAAAAACTTATTGATCCCCGTAAAGTAGGAGTTCCCCTCCCATAGGGTGCTAATGTCTTTTTCACTGAGTTGGTAGTAGGGTTTGTGAATTGGAAAATCGAATTTATAGGCATTTTCGATGAGTTGTTTGTGAAATTTCCGCATGCCTGCACCGCGCCAGGGGGCAATGGCATCATCGTAAATAGAACGACCGGTGTCGGGAACCACCAATTCTCTGTCAATTCCAATGATGTCCCCAAACCCTTCACACTTTTGGCATGCTCCAAAAGGATTGTTAAAGCTAAAGAAGTGAATGTTTGGAGGAACAAAAGTGATCCCGTCCAATTCAAATCGGTTGGAAAAAGAAAACTTCTTTTCTTGATCCAATGACCAAAGGGAACAAGCTCCTTTGCCTTCATAAAATGCGATTTCTATGGCATCGGCTATCCGCTGATAAAAATCTTCTTCATGACGAACGATGATTCGGTCTACGATAAGCTCATATTTTTCTTTGGGTGCCTCGACAAGTTCTTCAATGCGTTGCACTTCCCCATTGATAAATATTCTTGCAAACCCCTGTTGTTTTAATATGTTTAAACGGTCGTTTTTGTTTTCGGGATCATGATCGATAGGAGCGAGGAGAAGGAGTTTATCTGCGTTGGAAAACTCATTTTTGATGCATCCCAAAACGTCTTTGACGCTATCGCTTTTGACTTGCTTTCCGGAAATGGGGGAAAAGGTTTTTCCAATTCTGGCGAAGAGCAACCTCAGATAATCATAGATCTCTGTTTTGGTTCCTACAGTAGATCGGGGATTGGAAGAGGAAATTTTTTGCTCAACAGCAATGGCAGGGGCAATGCCTTTGATTTCATCAACCCTAGGTTTATTGAGTTTCCCCATAAACTGTCTGGCATAGGAGGAAAGACTTTCTACATAACGACGCTGTCCTTCTGCATACAGTGTATCAAAGACCAAAGAGGACTTTCCCGATCCCGATAATCCGGTGACCACCGTCATTAGATTTCTAGGGAATACAGCATCGACATTTTTAAGGTTGTGGAGTTGAGCCCCCTTTATTATGATGTATTTTTTGGTGTCTAAATCAAGAATTTGCTCCATTGAAAAAAATCAGTCGTTAAAATTACAACTAATCTTGGCAAACCCTCATATCAGTGCATTAAAAAGTAAGTTTAAACATTGTGTTTAAGCGAGACAAACGAAAAAGTATAAATAAAATATACGAATTTGAACACCAAACAAGGATTTATAAAGGCCAAATTCAGCTTTTTTTAAAGGTAGATTTAGACCAATGAAATAACCGATAAGTTGATTTTCTTCAAAATATGACTATATTTGTTAAAATAAACATTTGCCTATAGCACAAAACTACTTTTGAATCGTATTGTTTCATTTAAACCAGCTCTGCTGATAAAAAGTAGTTTATGCATACTTCTCAACTCCTTCAACAAACCGACGCTCACTTGGTCAGGGAATATATCTCTGGCGATGAAAAGTCCCTAGAAATACTCATTTACAAGCACAAGTCTAGGATCTATAACTTTATATTTTCTAAAGTTCTCAATCGTGACATCGCAGAAGACATCTTCCAGGAGACTTTTATTAAGGTCATTAAAACCCTTAAAAATGGGGTATACAATGAAGAAGGAAAGTTTCTTTCCTGGGTGATGCGCATCTCCCATAACTTAATCATCGATCATTTTAGAAAGTCCAATCGAATGCCCAAATTTGAGGCCAGTGATGACTATGATGTTTTTCAATTCATCACAGACAATGCTCCAAATGTGGAAAATAACTTGATCAAAGATCAGGTGGTTAATGATCTGCAAAAGCTCATTATCGAGCTTCCCGAAGATCAGAAGGAGGTCTTAAATATGCGACTGTACAGGGATATGAGCTTTAAGGAAATTGCCGAAATTACCGGGGTAAGCATCAATACTGCCTTGGGCAGGATGAGATATGCAATCATCAACCTAAGGAAGATGATAGAGGACAATCAAATTCTTCTGATCCACTAGACAATTTTCAGTCTTTCTTTTCGTTATTAAGGTAAATACCATTGAATGGAGCAAAATTACTCTAAAAAAAATTTCGTAAACGGACCTCGCCGACTTGTTATTCGACGTATTTTGGCTTTTTCCAAATACTACGAACTTAATAAAAAAGAAACTCAAGACTCAGAGAGAACAGATTGACGACTAAGTTTCATACGTTTAAATCTATGTTAACTAGTTGATATTTAATCATTTCCTTTTGTTGAGAAATTTATCTTTGCAGTTTTAAATCCCTCTAAGAGGGTTTCATCTGTTTTTTAAGTACTGATTTACGACCTATAGTACTCGTAATAATGTCCTTGTTAATATTCCATCCCCTAGCAGGACAGTATTCCCTTCCATACCATATGATTTGAAGGTGCAGTTCATTCCATTTGTATTTTGGAAAAATACGTTTTGCATCTCGTTCTGTTTGAACGACACTTTTACCGTTGGATAAGCCCCATCGGTACAACAAACGATGAATATGGGTATCAACAGGAAAAGCAGGGACTCCAAAGGCTTGAGACATCACTACACTGGCTGTTTTATGCCCCACTGCCGGAAGTGCTTCCAAAGCTTTAAAACTTTTGGGAACTTCACCTTTGTGCTCATTGATCAGTATGTGAGACAATCCATGAATGCCTTTGGATTTCATAGGGGAAAGTCCAACGGGCTTGATGATGTCTCTGATTTCAGACACTGTCAGCTTTATCATTTCCTGTGGCGTGTCTGCTTTTTTAAATAATATTGGTGTGATTTGATTGACCCTAACATCTGTACTTTGTGCGGACAACAAGACCGCAATAAGAAGGGTGTAGGGATCTTTGTGATCCAAGGGAATTGGAATTTCGGGATATAATTTGTCCAACTCTTCCATCACAAACGAAACCTTTTCCTTTTTAGTCATTCAGATTTTTTGTTATTTCGATTCAAAATAAAAAATTAATATGAATACATTACAAACCGGAGACGCTATTCCTCCATTTACTACCGTTGACCAAGACGAAAATATTGTCAGTTCGTCTGAAATGACCGGAAAAAAAAGCATCGTGTTTTTTTACCCAAGGGCCAACACGCCCGGATGTACTGCTGAGGCTTGTAATCTAAGGGACAATTACAAAGTCCTACAAGATAAAGGCTTCCAATTGTTTGGGGTCAGTGCGGACGCTCCCAAAAAGCAAAAAAATTTCGCAGACAAGTATGAATTGCCTTTTCCTCTCCTCGCAGATGAGGATAAATCCGTGATCAATGCCTTTGGTGTATGGGGACCCAAAAAATTTCAGGGAAAAGACTATGACGGTATTCACAGAACAACTTTTTTGATTGACGAAAACGGCAAGGTAGAAAGAGTGATCAGCAAGGTAAAAACCAAAGATCACGCGGCGCAAATATTGGAGGAAATTTAGGCTTTGACCTTTTTATCTTTCCAGCCAAACATTTTATTTTTCATGATCATCTCCGCGATACCCTCAGGAAGCTGGTCTCTCCAGCCATTTTTACCTTCTTTTATATTGGTTAGAATTTCTCTGGAAAATATGGAGAGGTACTCACTTTCGTAGTCAAAGATATCGACCACTTTACCGTTGTATTTGAAGAATTTGTAAAAATCCTTCATCCTGGGGTGAAGCTTGAGGTTGTTGGAGTTGACTATTTCGCCGGTTTCAGGGTTTTTCATGGGATAAAGGTAAACCTTGAGGTTGTTGTGGAACATTTTTCCAAAAGCCTCTAAGATTCCCCCCTTTACATCTTTGTAGTATTGTTCATCGAAAATTTCAACAAAGTTACTTACCCCCATGGTCAATCCGATTTGTTCTTTGGTATATTCAGAGAGGTAATCTACCATTTTGTAGTACTCTTTGAAATCTGAAATCATCACCGTATGCCCCAAAGAGCACAATAGTTTTGCGCGATCCATAAAGTCCAACTCGTCAATTTCACCCTGTGAGGTAAGGTTGGAAAGGGTAATTTCAAAAATTACTTCGGTTTTGTTTTCATCAACATTTTGTTCCTTGATAAAAATATCATAGGACTTTTTGAACATGTCAATGTTGACCTTGGTAACAGGTCTAAAGCTTCCCCTCAATACCAAGATGTTTTTTTTGTACAGCACCCGAGCAGGAAGTATGTTGTTTCCTTCAGGATTGAACATCACGGCATCGGTCATGTCATTTTTGAGGAGTAACAAACTCAAAAGACGGTTGTCAACCCCGTCAAAAACAGGTCCGGAAAAATTGATGGTATCAATTTCAATAGCTGTTTTGTCAATATGGTCATAGAGGTGTTTGATGATTTTTTTGGGCTCATCGTGATTGTAAAAAGCACCATAGACCAAATTAACACCCATTATCCCGACGGCCTCTTGTTGGAGTCTTGCTTCAGTATGGTGAAATCGAAGGTGAATCATGATTTCATTAAAGGGCTGCTCAGGAGCAATTTGGTAGCGAATACCCATCCATCCGTGTCCTTTGTATTTTTTTGCAAAATCTATGGTTGCAACGGTATTGGCGAAAGCAAAAAACATTTTATCGGGATGATTCGCTCTTGGAATTCGTGTTTCCAGGAGCATGATTTCCCTTTCCAACATTTTATGAAGCCTTGTTTCGGTAACATACCTGCCGTCATCTTCCTCCCCATAAATGGTGTCACTGAAATTTTTGTCATAGGCACTAATGGTCTTGGCAATGGTTCCCGAAGCACCTCCGACCCTGAAAAAATGTCGAGCCACTTCTTGACCTGCTCCAATCTCGGCAAAAGTACCGTAGATGCGGTCGTTTAAATTGATTTTTAAAGCTTTTCGTTCGATGGAGGGTCGCTTCTCAAATTCTTTGTCTCCTGGAAGGGTGATTGGCATGGTATAATTGTATGACATAAAATTACAAAGTTTGTTTTATATCTCCCTAAATATTTACTTTTGAATTTACCATATGATTAAAATAACATTTCTTGGCACAGGAACTTCCCAGGGAATTCCTGTTATTGGGAGTCAACACCCTGTTTGTTTGAGTGAAAACCCTAAAGACAAGAGACTGCGCTCCTCCGTTTTGATCCAATGGAAAAATCGAAACTATGTGATCGATTGTGGACCCGATTTTCGTCAACAAATGTTAAGGGTAGCTTGCCATCATTTGGACGGTATTTTGTTTACCCACGAGCATGCCGACCATACCTCCGGCATTGATGATATAAGACCTTTTTTTTTCAGACAAGGTAACATACCCCTCTACGCTTCAGATAGGGTGGTAGCGGATCTGATACGTCGTTTTTCTTATATCTTTCAAACCGACAACAAATATCCCGGAACTCCAGCGGTGGAAATCCACACCATAAAAAAAAACAAAGTGTTTTCGCTGGAGGGAAAGCAAGTCGTTCCCATCGAGGTGATGCACAATCAACTTCCTGTAATGGGCTTTAGGATAGACAATTTTGCCTATCTGACAGATGTTAAATCGATTGATAAAGATCAATTGAAGAAACTAAAAGATTGTGACGTTTTGGTGCTAAATGCACTCAGAGTTGATCCTCACCCCACCCATTTTAATTTGGAGGAAGCGCTCCAGATGGTCGATCTTCTGAAACCCAAACGCGCCTATTTTACCCATATTAGTCATTTACTAGGCTTTCATGATGAATGCTCAAAGCAACTCCCCGAAAACGTATATTTGGCCTACGACAAGCTTGAAATTCACTCAAATTGATTTAAATGAAAAAAAACATTATCCTTTATCTGTTTGTATTTACTGCTTTGATCCTCATTTTTCAATTGGTCAACTCCAATAGGGTATTTGAAGATTTGGAGGGAAAATGGATCGATATAAAAGCCCGTAACGAAGAATTAAAAGACTCTTTATTTAAGCTGCAGATGCGCTTGGAGGAACAAAATGATTTTAATTTGGAGGGGAATGAATATGCTTTGCGGTATTTTGAAAACCTAAGCATTCAAAACATAGCCAGCCATGTGAAAGACCAGCTTTATGAAACCAACTTGTTGCGTGAAAAAAACGACCTGATCCCGTATGCTGCAATGGGTCGTACTTTTTTAATCAATAAAGTAAAGGTGCTCAATCACCAATGGATCATAGCGGATTTTTCGGATGGAACCCATTGGGGAGAAATATTTTTAACCTATCAAATTGATAAAAACGGAGGGCTTAATTTTGAATTGAGGGAGCATTTTCTGTACCCTAATCCAGATTAGTTTTTGATATCCATTCCAGCAAATCTCCAAAGTTTTCGGGGGATATGTTGTGAGCGTCAGCATAGGAGTTAAATGTGACCTTGGGGTTATTCGTCCTTAGTTCGTTTACACTTGACTCGGCCCAACCATAGGGAACTGTCGGGTCATTGGTGCCATGAGAGGCGTAGGCCAAAACATTTTGGTATTTCTTTAAGGGGTTTTCCAAAAGTTGCGTATTGATGTATCCACTCATACATATGGCTCTTCTAAATCGATCGGGATGATCCAACAAAAGTGACCAACTCAATATGGCGCCCTGGCTAAACCCCATTAAACTTATGTCTTTGGAGTTTAAATCATATTTATTGATTAAATTTTCCAATTGCTCTGTGATGGTGACCAGTGATTTTTTGGCTTCTTCAAGGTCAGACCATTTGTCATGTGCGGCATCGAAATGGATCGAATACCAAGCTTTTCCCCCGAAAGGACTATACAAGGGGGCTTCGAGTGAAATAACAGTAAGCTGTTCCGGTAAATAGCTTGCAAAAGAGAAAAGATCATCGGCATTGCTTCCATAGCCGTGTAAAAGGAATATGCAGGGGTATGGAGCGACACCGGTAGTTGCTTTTCTGATTCTATAGGATAACATGGCCATTAATCGTTTAGTGTCAGCACTCCATTGTTAAAACTACCCAAAACTTTTCCTTGCAATTCTAAGCCTAGATAGGGGCTGTTTTTTGAGGTTGATTTTAAATCTTCCTCACTGTAGCGATACGATTTTTCGGGGTCGAATAGGGTTAAATCTGCCGTTGCTCCAACAGCAATGGTAGGGGTAGGAATCCCAAAACACTTTACTCCACGGGTGAGGAAACTCAAAACCTTGTCCAATGGAAAAACTTTGTTGAGCATACCAAAGCAACTTTCCAGTCCCAAACTACCGGAAGCCGCATTTTCAAACTCCAATTTTTTGTATTCGATATTCATGGGTTCGTGCATGCTGCTGATCATGTCAATGCTGCCTTCCAATAATCCCGCTCTGAGTGCCTGTTGATCTGTTTTGGATCGTATGGGCGGAAATACTTTAAAATTTGGGTTAAAATTTTCCAGTGATACGTCGTCAAAGATCAGTTGTGGCAGTCCAACGCTGCAACTGACGTTGAGTCCTTGTTTTTTTGATTTTCGGATCAAATCTAGTCCTGCCTCGGTACTGATATTGGGCAGGTGGAGTTTTCCCCCGGCATATTTTAAAATTTCAAGGTCTCTGGCAATTTGAACCGACTCGGCCATGGAAGGGATACCTTTCATACCAATTCGGGTACTGGTGATGCCTTCGTGCATCACACCATTACCTGCTAACTCTTTGTTCATGGGGTGTGAGATCACTATTCCTTCAAAACTTTGACTGTACTGAAGTGCAATCTTAAGTAAATTGGCCTTTTGAATCGGATGCTTGTGATCCCCAAAGGCAATGGCTCCCTCACTAAACATATCGTAGAGAGAGGCCATTTGATCTCCTTTGGATTCTATCGTTAGTGCTCCTATGGGATATAATGATGTGGTATTTCCCCTAGTCATTTTGATCAAATGTCCAATGATGGATTTGGAATCCGGAATGGGATAAGTGTTGGAATTGAGTAATATTTTGGTGAAACCCGATCGTGCCGCTACTTCTAAACCATTCGAAAGCGTTTCCCTTTCCTCGTATCCCGGTTCGCCAAAAGAGACACCACTGTCAAACCAACCACAAGAGACGTGGAGATTTTCAAATGTATAGACTTGAGTTTCTTTGTCGGACTTTATATTGTCACCAATTTTGGCGATGACTCCCGCTGAAATTAAAATGTCTTGATCAGTAGAATGATGGGGACTTTGAGGATTTAGGACTGTAGCATTTTTTAGAAGTATCTTCATTAACAAACCACTATAGTACAAAAATATAAAATCAGGAGTAAAAAAAGCTTGATAGGAGACCTATAATATTTTAGAATTTTTCAAAGGCACCCAATCCAAAGAGAGCAAAGTCATATTTTACAGGGTCTTTTGAATCGAACTTTCTGAGCTTGGTATCCAGTTCCAATAATGCTTTAGCATCGTTCTGCTTTCTTTTTAAAAGACCCAGTTTTCGGGCTACATTTCCCGTGTGTAGGTCCAAGGGGAGGGATAACTCCAAAGTTGAGATATCTTTCCAAATCCCAAAATCAACTCCTTTTTCACCGGATCTCACCATCCACCGCAAAAACATATTGATCCTTTTGGCAGCAGATCCTTTTTGGGGGTCAGATACGTGTTTTTGTGTTCTTTGGAGGTGATCGAGTTCAAAAAAAGTTTTCTTAAACCGATGAATGCGTTCTTGAAGATTGATTTTTGGTGACGAAAAAAGTCTTTCCAGACCACCGTGATTGATATAAATATTTTTCAAGGCACTGATAAAATAAATCAAGTCCTGTTCGTTAAAGGTCCGATGAACAAACCCTTTAAATCTTTTAAAATCTTTTTTTTGATGATTAAGGACAAAATCATGAGGGGAGGCATCCATCAAATCCATCATCTTTCGGGCACTTTTCAAAATACTCACCCGGTTTCCCCAAGCTATGGTAGCACTGAGAAAAGCAGCAACTTCTACGTCCCTTTTTTTAGAAAATTGGTGAGGAATCTGAATCGGGTCGTGGGCTATGAATGCAACGGATTCGTATTGTTGGGCTTTATAATCCAGAAAAGATTGCAGTTCTTTAGGATTCATGAAACGATCTTCCCGTCTTTTAGCATAATTTTTCGATCGGCCATGTTCGCCAATGCCTCATTGTGTGTTACAATTACAAAAGTACAACCGGTTTGATCCCTGAGTTTGAAGAAGACTTCATGCAAGGAGGTGGCATTCTGAGAGTCTAGATTACCACTGGGTTCATCAGCAAAAACAACCTTTGGATCATTGATTAAGGCACGGGCAACGGCAACACGCTGTTGTTCTCCACCAGATAATTCTTGTGGTTTGTGGTGGATTCGATCCGAAAGCCCCATTTGAGCCAACAATGCTATGGCCTTTTGTTTTAGTTTTTGACCATCATTTTTTCCAATCCAACCGGGCATGCATACATTTTCAAGGGCTGTAAATTCTGGAAGTAGTTCGTGAAATTGAAATATAAAACCCAAATGTTGATTTCTGAATGCCGCCATTCGCGTTGGATTCATTTTTTGTATGGCTGCACCTTCAATTTCTATCTTAGTTTTTTCGTTGGGATCAGCAGAGTCAAGGGTGCCCAATATTTGTAAAAGGGTTGTTTTTCCCGCACCAGAAGGGCCTACAATAGCAACAATCTCACCGGATTCTATCTTAAGATCAATTCCTCTAAGCACAGCCAAATCGCCATAACTTTTAAAAATATCACCGCAAGTGATGCCTTTATTCATGCTTTAAAATTAGTTTTTTTTAATACAATATCTATTTAATCAATGCTTCATTTTTTTTGATTTTTGTTTAATCCTAAATTATTTTGTTCAATAAATTTGTATATTTGATAAACAAAAATAAAAAAGTGTTTAGACAAGCATATTTCGCGGGTGGATGTTTTTGGTGTACGGAATCAATTTTTCAAAGAATTAGAGGTGTTATAGAGGTCATTCCCGGTTATATGGGAGGACACATAAAAAACCCTGCATACAGAGAGGTTTGTAATGGAAACACCGGCCATACAGAAACCATAAAAATTCTATATGATCAGGATTTGGTGTCTTATGGTGAACTTCTCGAGATCTTTTTTATGACCCATGATCCCACCACGCTCAACCGGCAGGGAAATGATGTGGGATCTCAGTACCGTTCTGCTGTTTTTTACAATAATTTTGAAGAAAAAATCCAGATTGTTGATTGTATCAGTCGATTAGATAAAGAAGGTGTTTTTGAAAACCCCATTGTAACAGAAGTTAATAATGAAAGCTCTTTCTACCCAGCAGAGATAGAACATCACGATTATTACAACCAAAATACAGAACAACCTTATTGTCAATTTGTAATCAGCCCCAAGATCAAAAAACTTAAATCAATTTTTAATCAATACACTATATTATAATGAACGACAATTTCAACATCGACACTTTCCCCATCACTGATGAGATTAAAATTAACTTTTCGAAAATCATCGATCTACTGGGAGAGAATATCGATAGAGAAGGTCTTGAGAAAACCCCTATGCGCGCTGCAAAATCTATGAAATTTCTCACCGAGGGCTATGAAAAAGATCCAAAACAAATTTTACAAAGTGCCATGTTCAAAGAAGATTATAATGAAATGGTCATTGTCAAAGACATTGAACTCTATTCACTTTGCGAACATCATATGTTACCATTTTTTGGAAAAGCACATATCGCATACATTCCCAATGGTAAAATTGTAGGTTTGAGTAAAATTCCCAGAGTAGTGGATGTTTTTTCTAGAAGATTACAAGTTCAAGAGCGACTCACGGAGCAGGTATTGGATTGTATCAACGAAACATTGGAGCCTATTGGAGTTGGTGTTGTCATTGAAGCATCTCACATGTGTATGATGATGAGAGGGGTTCAAAAACAGAATTCTACCACCACCACTTCAGGTTTTAGAGGATCTTTCAAGGAAAGAGATACCCGAAACGAGTTTTTAAAACTAATTACCTCAAATTTGAGCTAATCTTTATTTTTTTTCTCAAAGAGGAACTTTAAACCCATTCTACTTAGGAATTTCTTTTCAAACTCCCAAAAGAATTTGAATTGAAAAAAGATTGTAGCAACGAAGATGAGCAAGATCTGATAAATGGGAAAGATGATCAATATCCTTAATATGGTATAGATTAACCTTCCCAACGGAACTTCAACAAAATCTGAAGGATGAACACCCAAAAATTCCAACACAGGGGCTGCCAGTTTTGCACTCGCAGACCCTGTGATGGCAAAAACGATAAAAATAACAGCCAACTGAGTATTTGATGTTATTCCCCATTTTTTTTTGAGGTACTTAATCATAGGGGCTTATCCTAGGATTGAAATGATTTGCTCCCCTAGCTCAACACCGATTCTGTCTTGTGCTTCTAAGGTAGCTGCTCCAATGTGTGGAGTCAAAGATATTTTTGGATGCATCAGCAATTTCACCTCGGGTTTGGGCTCATTTTCAAAAGTATCCAAACAGGCAAAAGCCAATTTGTTACTCTCCAGAGCATCTACCAGTGCAACTTCGTCTAGGACGCCACCACGCGCAGCATTGATGATGACCGAACCGTCTTTCATCATATCCAACTCTTTTTTACCAATCACATAATCTTTTTGTGCAGGAACATGTAAGCTGATAAACTCAGATTGCTCTAATACATCCTCCATAGTGGTGGTTTCGATAGAAACTTTTAGTGATGCTCCGTTGAATAGGGAAACTTCTATCTCGGCCGCATCCATATACTTATCTGTGGCAATAACATTCATGCCGACTCCAAGACCTATTTTGGCTACTTCTTGGCCAATTCTTCCGAATCCAATGATTCCAAGTGTTTTACCGCTCAATTCTACCCCTTTGGCATAGGCCTTTTTTAAACCTTTAAAGTTTGATTCGCCCTCAAGAGGCATATTGCGATTAGAGTCGTAAAGAAACCTTACACCACCAAAAAGATGGGCAAATACCAACTCTGCCACAGAGGAAGAGGAGGCAGCAGGAGTATTGATTACGCTTAGTCCCTTTTCGCGGGCATATTCCACATCGATATTATCCATTCCTACACCGCCACGACCAATGATTTTAAGTCCCGGACAGGAGTCGATCAGTTCTTTTCTTGCAGTAGTCGCACTTCTCACCAAGAGGACTGTAATTTTATTCTCATTGATGTAATTGATCAGTTGTTCTTGAGCGACATTGGTAGTGATGACCTCAAACCCGGCTTCAGTTAACACGTCAATACCGGATTGGGAAACACCATCGTTTGCTAATATTTTCATTGTAGATTTATTGGTTAAGCTTTTCTTTCAAATTCTTGCATACAGTCCACCAAAACTTGAATGCTCTCAATGGGTAATGCATTATAGATGGAAGCACGGTAGCCCCCTACAGACCGGTGACCTTTCAATCCACTGATATTGGCCTGATTCCAAAGCAGATCAAAAACTTCAGCTTGCTGATCATCTTTTAGGTTGAAGGTAGCATTCATATTACTTCGATCCTCGGTATGGGCGAAACCTTCAAACAAAGGGTTTCGATCAATCTCGTTATATATTAGGGTTGCTTTTTTTTTATTTTGAGCCCCCACACCCTCCAAACCTCCATTCTTGGCGATCCAACGCAGATTCAGCAAAACAGTGTAAACCGGAAATACGGGCGGCGTATTGAACATACTTCCCGCATTGGCCTGCACCTCGTAGTTTAACATGGAGGGTATGACTCGGCTCACTTTTTTGAAAGAAGATTCTTTGATCACAACCAAGGTAACACCGGATGGCCCCATATTTTTCTGGGCTCCGGCATAAAACATGTCGAAATTTGAATAATCAAAAGACCTCGAAAAAATATCAGAACTCATATCAGCCACCAAAGGCACTTCGGTGTCTGGAAGTGATTTGTATTGGGTTCCAAAAATGGTATTGTTGGTGGTCAGATGCAGATAATCCAAGTCGTTGGGGATATCAAATCCTTTAGGTATATAATTGAAATTAGTATCTTTTGAGGAAGCGACCTCTACTACCTCTCCTATTTTTTTTGCTTCTTTAATGGCTTTGGTAGACCAAGTACCTGAATTGACATAACCCGATTTGTTTTCCAACAAATTATAGGCTGTCATCAAAAATTGCAAACTGGCTCCACCTTGAAGAAACATGGCTTTGTAACCTTTGCCCTCTAAACCTAAAAGTTTGAGGGAGAGGGAACAGGCCTCTTCCATTATGGCTTTAAATTCATTGCTTCTGTGAGATATTTCTATCAGTGATAAACCGATATTGTCCAGTTCTAAAACGGCTTTGGCGGCTCCCTCGATTACTTCCTTGGGAAGGATGGCGGGGCCAGCACTAAAATTGTGTTTTTTCATATCAATTTTCAAAGTGCAAATATCAAAAGTTCAGACCAATTACCAATTGAATAAAGATTAATTTTTACCAATTTTTTTAACAAAATCACAAACCTAAAAACAGAAGGGATTACAAACCTTTTAGAAACTCCAGTGTATTCACTCCATCGGCATAATCCCAAAGTTGTGGATTTTGGGCCTGACCAAAAGGAATGGCACCCTCAATGTCAGCCTTGGAAACAATACACTGTATTTTTTCTCGCTGTTCCAGCAAGTGACTTTTTAATGGACTGAGTGTTTCATAAAATTCATAGTGTCCCGTGGCAATAGGTGAGGAGATGGCTTTATCCTCTCTGAGCATAAAAAAACCATTTTCCAAAAAGTCAAACTCACTCATAAAATAAACTGCCTTATTGTAATCATAATTGTTGGCATACTTGTTCATTTCAATCACATGGGCATAAGGATACAAACCTCCAAAAACCAAATCCAGATCAAAACCCTTGGATAAATATAGCTTGGAAACGTTTCGGCATCCCAATCCGTAATACTGCAGTATGTCTTTACCTAGATTCTCCATATCCTCTTGGGTTTCTGAGCCATTGAGAACCGCAATGCCGTTTTTGTTTTTCCTGATGATGTGCGGATATTTAGAAAAATAATAATCGAAATACCTTGCTGCATTGTTGCTACCGGTAGCGATTACCGCATCAAACCCTTCCAATTGCCCATCGGTGAATGAGGTAAGGGATTGAAAAAGCGGGTCAATACCCACAATAAAGGGAATCAAAATACTGTCTTTGGTGGCACATTTGACCAAGGCTCTGTTCCCGGAAACCCATATAGAAATAAGATCATGCAACCCAACCAGAGGAATATTACCTGCCATAATAACAGCGATGGTTTTAGGATTGTGATTATCCTTCAGTGGGTAGTTGCTTTCCCAACGAGCAATTTTATCGGGCTGAAGTGCAGATCCCCATGATTGTATGGCTGTTATACAGGCTTTTTTTTGGAACCAACCATTTTGAATTTGGGCGCGGTCAATCGCTTCGAAAAAAGTGCCATAACGGGAATCCACCTCAGAAATATGGCTAAAAAAGTATCCCAATTTTTCTAACGCCTTAATTCTGTCTTTCAGTCCACTCATTTATTTGTAAAGAATATTAATTGGTCTTACTTTTGTGATCAAATTTAATTAAACATATTCATTATGGCCATCATCATCACCGACGAATGTATCAATTGTGGGGCTTGTGAACCCGAATGCCCCAATACAGCGATTTATGAGGGTGCTGATGACTGGCGATATGAGGACGGAACCGATTTGAAGGGTGATGTAGTTCTCCCCAACGGCAAAGCGGTTAATGCTGAGGAGGCCCAGATTCCCGTGTCAGACGAATTCTACTATATAGTTCCTGACAAATGTACTGAGTGCAAAGGATTTCACGATGAACCGCAGTGTGCCGCTGTTTGTCCGGTTGATTGTTGTGTACCGGATGAGGACAATGTAGAAACAGAAGAAGTGTTGTTGGGTAAACAACGCTTTATGCATCAAAACTAATTCCATTTTTTTATGAAAGCCGGAATTGTAGGCCTGCCCAATGTGGGCAAATCCACCTTATTTAATTGTCTCTCCAATGCCAAAGCGCAAAGTGCCAATTTTCCTTTTTGTACCATAGAACCCAACATAGGAGTAGTAAATGTTCCGGACAAGCGTTTGGATTACCTGGCCGATCTGGTCAAACCGGAAAAAGTGACCCCGGCTACGGTCGAAATTGTCGATATTGCAGGATTGGTCAAAGGAGCCAGCAAGGGGGAGGGATTGGGCAATCAATTTTTGGGGAATATCAGAGAAACGGATGCTATACTTCATGTTTTGAGGTGTTTTGAGGACGACAATATTGTTCATGTCGATGGATCGGTAGACCCGATCAGAGATAAAGAAACCATTGATATCGAACTCCAATTAAAGGATTTGGAAAGCACCGAGAAAAGAAGGGATAAAATCCTAAGAGCTGCCAAAACAGGAAACAAGGAATCACAAAAGGAATTGGAGGTATTGGATCAGATTATTGCAGCATTAGAGGCGGCACAAAATGTAAGATCGATTTCCTTTTCGGACGAAGATCGTGCCAATTATGTAAACAAACTGCAACTCATTACCGACAAACCGGTAATGTATGTCTGTAACGTCAGTGAAGATGCAGCGGTAAGTGGGAATGATTATGTAAATCAGATAAAACAAGCAGTGGCCCAAGAAAATGCCGAGGTATTGATTTTGGCAGTCAGCATCGAAGCCGACATCAATGAATTGGATTCCTATAACGAAAGAAAATTGTTTTTGGAGGATATGGGACTTAGCGAACCCGGCTCCGCCAAATTGATCCGATCGGCCTATCAACTACTCTCCCTGCAAACTTATTTTACTGCCGGAGAAAAAGAGGTGAGGGCGTGGACCGTTAAAAAAGGAGCTACCGCTCCTCAGGCGGCAGGCGTTATCCATACCGATTTTGAAAAAGGGTTTATACGCGCTGAAGTGATCTCTTTTGATGATTACAGCCGCTTTGGAAGTGAACAAAAAGTAAAAGAAGCCGGAAAAATGAGGGTAGAGGGGAAGGAATATACCGTTCAAGAAGGTGATGTGATGCACTTTCGTTTTAATGTTTGAAACTTATTCATCAGGCGATAACTAAAGCCGGATTTCGATTTCCTTCTTCTGTATCCAGGGAATTACTCTGAAACAGAATCGTAAATCTGCACCTTTTTCCACAGATGCTGAGCCTTTTCAATAAACAATACATGGGAAGGATCAGCTTGATAAGCATCGTGTGTTTTCAGATCGGGAAAGCTAACCACCAAGCTGTAAGTGTAGGAAAAATCCACCACAGGCCGATTCGTTGCAGCAGGTTGGCCGATATGAAAACTGACCACTTTTAGGTTGGTGGATATAAACTCTTGAAGGACATTTTCGAAAGTTCGTCTGTCCTTTTGATTATCTGGATTTTGTAACCAGAAAAAAACCATATGGAGGAAGTCGCCTTTAATTCTCTCGGATTGGATATTTGGTTTCATAAGAACAGTAGTGCGTTGAAGCTGTCATTTTTGAATCACCGGGCAATCTAAAAATAAATAATCTAAAACCCCTTTAAAGAGGGTTAAATAACGAAACTTCTCAACAATAAAATATTACAATTTGTTAATTTCTTTGGGTGTAATCCATTCAAAAATTGGGCTTCAAATTATAATTTAGCATTAACCTTATGTCCAAACCAACCCAATATACCGAAGAAAATATACGTTCACTCGACTGGAAAGAGCATATCCGTATGCGTCCCGGTATGTATATCGGGAAATTAGGAGATGGTTCCTCTCCCGACGACGGCATATACATTCTCTTAAAAGAGGTTTTAGACAATTGTATCGATGAATTTGTCATGGGTGCCGGAAAAACCATTGAAATTTCTATTAAAGACAACGTTGTCACTGTAAGAGATTACGGTCGTGGTATACCACTGGGAAAAGTGGTAGATGTTGTTTCCAAAATGAATACCGGTGGGAAATACGATTCCAGAGCATTTAAAAAATCCGTAGGCCTGAATGGAGTAGGAACCAAGGCAGTTAATGCTTTATCCTCTATGTTCAGGGTAGCGTCTTTTAGAGAGAATCAAACCACCAATGCTGTTTTTGAATTTGGAAACCTCATTCAAGAAGACCCTGTCACATCAAGCTCCAAAAGAAGAGGTACCAAGGTGGTTTTCGTGCCCGATACAACCATTTTTAAAAATTATAAATTCCGATTGGAATACGTTGAGCGTATGCTCAAAAACTACGTTTACCTTAACTTGGGATTAACCATTGATCTCAATGGGGTAAAATTTTTTTCCGAAAATGGCCTAAAAGATTTACTTGAGGATCAAACCAACGCATCCGACCTTTTGTATCCCATCATTCACCTAAAGGGGGAAGATATTGAAGTGGCCATCACCCACAGCAGATCTCAATACAGTGAGGAATATCACTCCTTTGTGAATGGACAAAACACTACCCAAGGGGGAACCCATCAGGCTGCTTTCAGAGAAGCGCTGGTGAAGACCATAAGAGAACATTTTGGAAAAAATTTCGACGCCTCCGACATACGAAAGTCCATCATATCAGCCATCAGCATCAAGGTCATGGAACCGATTTTTGAATCTCAAACCAAAACGAAATTGGGGTCTACCGAAATGGGAGACAAAATGCCCACGGTTCGTGCATACATAAATGACTTTTTAGGGACTCAACTCGACAATTTTCTGCACAAAAATACAGAAACCGCAGAGGCCATTCGCCGTAAGATCTTACAGGCTGAAAAAGAACGTAAAGAGCTTTCCGGGATCAGAAAATTGGCCAAAGAACGTGCCAAAAAGGCAAGCCTTCACAACAAAAAACTAAGGGATTGTAGGGTGCATCTGGGAGACTTGAAGAAAGACCGTCGACTGGAATCTACCATATTTATCACCGAGGGTGACTCGGCCAGCGGTTCCATAACCAAGTCGAGAGATGTTAATACCCAAGCGGTATTTAGTCTTAGAGGTAAGCCCCTAAACACCTATGGGATGACCAAAAAAATCGTATACGAAAATGAGGAATTCAACCTTTTGCAGGCCGCGCTCAATATCGAAGAAAGTATGGAGGACTTGCGATACAACAACATCGTTATTGCCACTGATGCCGATGTGGACGGAATGCACATACGTTTACTGCTCATCACTTTTTTCCTGCAATTTTTCCCTGAATTGATCAAAGAAGGGCATCTTTACATTCTACAAACACCCCTTTTTAGAGTCAGAGACAAAAAACAAACTTTTTACTGTTATAGTGAAAATGAAAGAAAAGAGGCCATTAATAAATTAAGTGGTAAACCCGAGATCACCCGCTTCAAAGGTTTGGGAGAAATTTCACCGGATGAGTTTAAGTTTTTTATTGGAGAAGACATTCGATTGGATCCGGTAATGCTGGACAAATCAACTACCACAGACGAATTATTGCAATTCTATATGGGAAAAAACACACAGGATCGTCAAAAATTTATCATCGATAATCTAAAAGTTGAATTGGATGTAGCCGAAGAAATGGTATAATAAATGGATGATTTAGAGTTTGAAAAAACACCAGAGGGAGTGAATAAAGAGGATACACTCGTCAAAGTTACCGGGATGTACAAGGACTGGTTTCTGGACTACGCTTCTTATGTTATCTTGGAACGTGCAGTACCAGCGATCTACGACGGATTAAAACCCGTTCAGCGTCGTATCCTCCATTCCATGAAGGACTTAGATGATAGCCGTTACAATAAAGTGGCCAATATCGTTGGGCACACCATGCAATACCATCCCCATGGAGATGCAAGTATTGCCGATGCCATGGTACAAATCGGTCAAAAAGAATTATTGATCGATACCCAAGGAAACTGGGGTAACATCCTTACCGGAGACCGTGCTGCAGCTTCCAGATATATCGAAGCTAGATTGTCCAAGTTTGCCCTCGAAGTGGTCTTTAGCCCCAAGGTCACAGATTGGCAACTCTCCTATGATGGGAGGAAAAAAGAACCAGTTCATTTACCGGTCAAATTCCCCTTGCTGTTGGCACAAGGGGCAGAAGGGATTGCAGTGGGCCTTTCTACCAAAATACTCCCTCACAATTTTGTGGAGCTACTAAACGCCAGTATTCAACACTTAAAAGGAAAAAAATTCAAGCTTTATCCTGACTTTCAAACCGGAGGAATCATTGATTTTCAAGGCTACAACGATGGGAATCGGGGAGGTAAAATCAGGGTCAGGGCCAAGATCAGTCAGTTGGATAAAAACTCTTTGGTCATCAATGAAATTCCCTATGGAACCACAACTTCCGGACTGATCGATAATATCCTGAAGGCCAATGAAAAGGGTAAGATTAAGATCAAAAAAATTGAGGACAATACTGCGGCCAGTGTAGAAATCATCATTCACATCCCCAACGGTATTTCACCCGATAAGACCATTGATGCGCTATATGCCTTTACGGACTGCGAAAGTTCCATTTCTCCTTTGGGTTGTGTAATCATTGACAACAAACCCCGTTTTATCGGGGTTAGCGAAATGTTAACCCTTTCCACAGATCATACGGTAACCCTCCTCAAAAAAGAGTTGGAGGTGCAGTTAGATGAGTTGGAAAACCAGTGGCACCATGCTTCTTTGGAGCGTATTTTTATCGAAAACAGAATTTATAGAGATATTGAGGAGGAAAATACCTGGGAGGGGGTATTAGAGGCGATTCGCAAAGGACTAGAGCCTCATATTTCGATTCTCAAAAGAGCTGTAGTAGAGGAGGACCTGGTCAAATTGACAGAAATCAGGATCAAACGCATCTCTAAATTTGACATTGACAAGGCCCAGCAGAAAATAGAAGCCTTAAAAGGAGATATTGCTGAGGTGAAAAACCATCTGGCCCATTTGATTGATTATGCTATAAATTACTTTAAACATCTGATCAAAACCTATGGTAAAGGAAGGGAACGAAAATCTGAAATAAGGATCTTTGATGATGTCGATGCCAAAAAGGTAGTTGTAAGAAATCAGAAGTTGTATCTCAACCGAGCGGAGGGCTTTATTGGTACTTCGCTCAGAAAAGACGAATACTTGTGCGACTGTTCTGACATTGATGACATTATTGTCTTTACCAAAGAGGGAAAAATGCAGGTGGTAAGGGTAGACAGTAAGGTTTTTGTGGGTAAGGACATCATTCATGCGGCTATTTTTAAGAAAAACGATACCCGTACCATCTACAATATGATATACAAGGATGGTAAAAAAGGAAGCTCCTTCATCAAAAGGTTTGCCGTCAAGGGAATCACCCGAGATAAAGTATATGAAATGACGCAGGGCTCATTGTGTTCGACCGTTTTGTATTTTACTGCCAATCCCAATGGCGAAGCCGAGGTAGTGACCATTCTTTTGAGAAATACCGGGAATGTCAAGAAGCTAAAATGGGATTTGGATTTTGCGGATCTACAGATCAAAGGCAGAGGGGTAAGAGGGAATACTGTGACCAAATATAACATCCTTCGGGTGGAACTCAAAGAAAAGGGTGTGTCTACCCTCAAGCCAAGAAAAATCTGGTTTGATCCAACCATCAAAAGACTCAATACTGATGAGCGAGGAGAACTCTTGGGTGCATTTAAGGGGGAAGACAAAATATTACTGATCAATAAAGATGGAGATGCAAAGGTCGTCATACCCGAAATGTCCTTGCATTTTGACGATAAATTGATTTGTATTGAAAAGTGGAAGCCCAACAAACCAATTACTGCAGTCTACTACGATGGAGAAAAACAGCGCTACTTTATCAAAAGATTCCTCATTGAAAGTGAATCAAAGGAAGACCGATTCATCAAACCCGAAGGAGAATTGATTTTCCTCAATACCGACTGGCGACCATTGATTACGGTAAACTTTGTCAAACCAAGAGACAAAAATCCCATCCCGCCCATGGAAATCAATGCCGAAGAATTCATTGTTATTAAAGGTTTTAAAGCACTTGGAAATCAACTGTCTCAACAAAAAATCAAAAACATAGAACTTAAGGAAGCCTTGCCCTATGACGATGAAGAAAAATCTGTTGAAGAAATCGAAGTCAACGATCAAGAGGAGTTGAGTGCGGACGATGATTCGCAAATCAAATTGAATATATGATTTTTTTGGTTTCCCCCTTAGCTTCATATTGATAAATTCCACCCCCAACGAAAAAGTAATAGCGAAATAGAGATATCCTTTGGGGATTGATCCCACTTGCTGCCCCAATATTTCTGTATGCGACAAATGGGCTGCCTCTGCCAAAAGCATAAATCAAATCAATAAAAGAAAAAGAAAGCCCCAAAACTTGTAAGGAGGGGTGTTGATTGACAAAATTTCCAACGGGATGAGCAAATAACATCATGATCAAAACCGAAACCACAATGGCAATCTCCATAACCAATCCCGCATAAGGCAGACCGTTTCTTATGCCCAGGGCGGTTAAGATAGAGTCTACAGAAAAAACAAGATTGATCAAAGTAATTTGTAGAATGGCCTTGTTCAGCGTTGACTGCCCCGTGGGTTGATGATGATCTTCTACTCTTAATTCTACCTTTTCATAAATTTCCTTTGTGCTTTTGTATAATAAGAACAGCCCTCCCAAAAAAAGGATTACTGCTTGGCCGTAAATTTAGGTATACATAATATTGTTGTTTAGTTCTAACCATATGACTTGCATACGCATCAGAACTGAAATACCCAGCAATAAGACCAGCCGAAGAATCATCGCAATGGCCAATCCGATTCCAGTGGCTCTTTTCTGGTTTTTGCGAGATAATTTTACTGCGATGATCGACACGAAAAGAATGTTGTCGATTCCCAAAACGATTTCTAAAAAAAGCGAGTATCAGCAGTGCAGACAGAATTTCCGTGGTAAAGAAAGATTCCATGATCTATTTGATTTTCTTGATGGTACCCCGTTGCTTGTTGTCGGATTTACCCACTAAAGAATATTCAAAAGTATAGGCATTTTCTTCGGTCGATAGAATTTTGATTTGTACCGGACGTTTATCTTGGTTGGACTTGGGGTTGAGTTTGGTTAAAATACATTCACAATCGTTGACCCATCGAATACGGGCAGAGTCTATTTTTCCTTCATAGGTCTCAATTTCAAGATCTACTGTTCTGGAGAAATAAGAAGTTTTGATCTTACCGTTGATCAGTGTGCTGAATTCAAAAGATCCCGTATGAAAATTTTTACAATCTCTGTTTACAGAATAACAGGAATAAAACAATAACGATCCAAAACAGACAACCAGGAAAAAACTATTTTTTGGGTGTAAATCTTTCAAAACTTCCATCACCATAAAGGTAAATGATTTCTTTGGGAGAAGCACTTTCTTCCAAAGGAATTGAAGCTTGTTTTTGATTTTCAATTTTCTCAGCAGATGGATATTCCTCAGGAGGGGTTTGTGGTTTATCCACTTCAACAGGATTGAATAAATCACTTTTACTTTTTTGAGGGGTGGGAGAAGAGCTACCTACAATAAGCCATTCCAATGCCACTTCGTCAAATGCCTCATAGACTTTCATCAAAAATTCCAAACTGGGTTTATTTCTTCCAGAGAGTATGTGTGACATGGCAGAACGTTGTACACCTATTTTTGAAGCAAAGGCGGCTGCTGAAAGCCGATGATTGCTTCTGATTTCTTCTATTCGTTCGACGATTGCATTAATGTTTAACATTGTAAACAATTGTAGATCTTTACGAAGATATTAAAAATATTCATGAATATTACAAGGGTTGACTTATTAAATTTTGTAATATTTTTATTGAAGTTTTCATTGTAAAATATTGATTTACAATATTTTGAACTACAAAAAAGAAATTTAGTAAACAAATGTTTACAATTCCACTCCTTTTGAAGCCTATCATGTATAATATTGTAAATTTGCAGTGTTTAAAATTGTAAACTTTGACTTGTTTACATTTGTAAAACATTTATTGATATGATTTCAAGAGATCGGTATCTATCCTCCCAAAAATGGGAACTGATGTTAAAGGCTTTGCCTTATAAACTTCCAACAACTGTTGTGGGGCATTCGGTTTTAAACCAACCTATTAATGCCCATCGTTTTGGAAATGGAGCCAAAAAAGTACTACTATGGTCTCAAATGCATGGAAACGAATCCACGACAACCCGGGCTTTATTGGATTTATTTGACCATTTAAACACCTCAAAAGGTGAAAAATTACTGACAGGTCTAACGATGATGATCATTCCTCAGCTTAGCCCAGATGGAGCTACAGCCTATACGCGTGTCAATGCCAACGATGTTGACCTTAATCGGGACGCCTTAGACCTAAGTCAGCCCGAAAGCAGGGCTTTAAAGGAGGTTTTCGATACGTTCCAACCTGATTTTTGTTTTAATCTTCACGGCCAACGGAGCATTTTTGCCGCTGGTAAAATGGGTAAGTCCGCTTCATTGTCTTTTTTATCCCCTGCCGCTGATGCTCAGAGGGACCTCAGTCCGGCACGTATTCAAGCCATGCAATTGATCGCTCATATATATAAAAACTTACAAAAAGAGATCCCCGACCAAATAGGCCGCTATGACGATACTTTTAACCCCAATTGTGTCGGAGACCGTTTTACCTCCCTTGGCGTACCCACACTCTTGTATGAGGCTGGACACAACGGCCTAGATTATGACCGCAATTTCACCAAAAAAATGATTCTGGATGCCCTTGTGTTGGGTTTGAATGCTATTGAAAATGGTGAATTCTTAAATTATTCAACCGCAGAATACGATCAAATCCCGAAAAATGAAAAAGATTACGTGGACATCATCATAAAAAACGTTGATGTAAGAACTGAAACCGGTTTTTTTAAGAAACAAGAATTAGCCGTTCATTATCAAGAAGTAAAAAAAGGGGAAAGTGTGTTTTTTAAACCTGTTTGTCACAGCTTTTCTAAAAAAATAGAACTATTGGCCCACCTTGTCTTAAATGCGGAGGAAATACTAAAATTGAGTGAAGTAGAATTTACCGAAGGGAAAACTATTGATATCTTCTAAAAAAGTCATTTTAGGTATTAAAATTGTAGCTAAACAGATATTTTCTTAAATATTATTAAATTTTTTGCTTAATTTTGAGCAAAAATCTAACAATTATGAATAAGGTTAAATTAGATGAAGTCGATCATCAAATTTTGGATATCCTTATAGACAATACCCGTGTCCCTTTTACGGACATCTCTAAACGACTGTTTATCTCAGCAGGCACAGTTCATGTTAGGGTTAAAAAAATGGAAGAAGCCGGGATCATTAAGGGTTCATCGTTAAATCTTGATTATGTGAAACTGGGCTATTCTTTTATCGCTTACATTGGTATTTTCTTGGAAAAAACTAAAATTATTAATGATGTAATTAAAAACCTAAACGACATTCCATTTGTGACAGTAGCTCACATTACAACAGGTAAGTTCAACATCTTTTGCAAAGTGAGGGCGCATGACACCAAGCATGCCAAAGAAATTATTTTTATGATTGATGATATAGAGGGCGTTTCCAGAACTGAAACCATGATTTCTCTTGAAGAAAGCATCAATGATAAAAAAAGGTTAATGCACAGAATTTTTAATGAATTATAAATCATAATACACCAATAACAGCTGATGGCTCGAAAACCTAAAATCGAAAGATTTAATGAGAGTGTTCTCTCAAAATTCCAAATCTACAACAGTCTTTTTCTCACCCTTCCTTTTGATTTCATCAGAAACACATCGGTTCTAATCCCTCTTTTTGCAGATCACTGCAAGAACGGCTATGATCAGAAATTAGATCCTCGAGAAATCACCTCTAGTTTCTTTAGCAGATATCTTCCCGAATACGACGAAAAAGAACAGATTGATTTGCTTTTTCGTTTTATACAATATATTGAACGTCAGGTGGTTCTGTTCGATGCCATTGAGGATGCTGCTTTTGGATTCGTCAATAACATGCACGGCAGGGGGACCATTCGTCATATCAAAGAAGATGCTTCAGATAACCTCAAAGACGACGAGCTAAAAGATTACCTCAATCGGTTTAAAGTCAGAATTGTACTTACCGCCCATCCCACTCAATTTTACCCGGGTAGCGTTTTGGGCATCATCAATGATTTGGCCAAAGCAATTGACGCGGCGGAGTTGGAAACCGTCAAGTTATTGCTTACCCAATTGGGTAAAACCAAATTTTACAAAAAAACAAAACCCACGCCCTTTGATGAGGCCGTCAGCTTGATCTGGTATCTGGAAAATGTGTTTTATCATTCCGCCAGTACCATCTACACTTATATCAAAAGGCATATTTTTAATAAAGCAACTTTGGACAATTCCATTTTTGACTTTGGGTTTTGGCCCGGAGGCGACCGAGATGGAAATCCATATGTTACGCCCGAAATCACCCTTAAAACCGCAGAAAGTCTGAAGTTTTCTATTCTGAGAAACTATTTTAGGGAGATCAGAAAGATGAAACGCAGCCTTACTTTCAATGGTTTGGAAGAAAGACTCGATGCCCTTGAAAGTGACCTCTATGCTACTTTGTTTTCAAAGAAAAAGCCCGATTACTTTAATATCGAGTACTTCGAAAAGGCGTTGGACGAAATTCACCAGATCATAGTCAACCAAACAGACGGTCTCTATGAATCTTTGATTTTAGATTTAAAACATAAAGTGAAAATATTTGGTTTTCACTTTGCGAGCCTGGACATCCGTCAGGATTCCAGAATCCACAAACAGGTGTTTGATGAGATTTTTTCTCATCCCCACATCAAAAAGTATGTAGAAGGTTTGCCTGAAAATTTTGATGAGTTGGATACTGCCTCCAGACATAAAGTTTTGACCACGCTCAAAGGAGATGTACCTTCTGATATTTTTGAAACCACCATCACCAAGGAGACATTGGGAAGCATTCGCGCCATGCGGGTCATTCAGCAACGCAATGGTGAACGCGGTTGTAATCGTTATATCATTAGTAATTGTCAGACCATTGACAACATCCTGGAGTTGTTTGCCCTGCACAAAATATGCAATTGGGATCACCCCACGGTCGATATCATTCCGCTTTTTGAGACCATTCCAGATTTGAAGGTTTGCGAGAAAATAATGCAAACCCTCTACGAAAATAAACAATACAGAAAACATTTGGCTTCTCGTGGAGACAAACAAACCGTTATGTTAGGTTTTTCTGATGGCACCAAGGACGGCGGTTATTTTATGGCCAATTGGAGTATTTACAAAGCCAAAGAAGATTTAACCGTCCTATCTAACCGCTATGGTATTAGTGTTGCTTTTTTTGATGGAAGAGGAGGCCCACCGGCCAGAGGGGGAGGGAACACTCACGAATTTTATTCTTCTATGGGCAAAAAAATCCAAGCCGATGATATTCAGTTGACCATTCAGGGACAAACCATCAGTTCCAATTTTGGCACCAACGATTCCTGTCAATACAACCTAGAACAATTGCTCAGTTCAGGGATTCAAAATCAGGTATTCAACTCAGAGAGAAATGTCCTTTCTGACGAAAACCGTAAGACCATGAACCAACTGGCTGATGTTAGTCACCGAGCCTATCAAGATTTCAAGGCACGGCCGGAGTTTATCCCTTATTTGGAAGAGATGACGACCCTAAAATATTACGCCAAAGCCAATATAGGAAGTCGACCCTCTAAAAGAGGTAGCTCCAAAAAACTTGAATTTTCTGACTTGAGGGCCATTCCTTTTGTGGGAAGCTGGAGTCAATCCAAACAAAATGTTCCGGGATTCTATGGCGTGGGTACCGCCCTCAAATCTTTTGAGGATAAGAACCAATTCGACAAGGTTATCCAATTGTATCAACAATCTTCTTTCTTTAGAACCTTGATTGCCAACAGTATGATGAGTTTGACCAAGTCGTTTTTTGCCTTAACGGCATACATGCAAAACGATAAACGTTTTGGGGATTTTTGGAATTTGATCCACAATGAGTTTAAACTGACCCAGGAAATGATTCTAAAGCTTACTGGATTTGAAGAGTTGATGGAAAATGAGCCTGCAGGAAAGGCGTCTATCAAGATAAGAGAAGAGATTGTGCAGCCTTTGCTGACCATTCAGCAGTCTGCCTTGATGACCATATTGGATGCCAAAAAATCAGGGGGTATGTCTGAGGAAACAATGGAACTGTTCGAAAAAATGGTAACACGCTCCTTGTTCGGAAACATCAACGCGAGCAGGAACTCTGCCTAATCTCGTTGATAAAAATCGAATGCATCCGAAAGCTTTTCGGATGGAACCTCAATATCGATTGCTGGTTGTCCCAGTGCATGAAGTAATACGAATTTTACTTTACCGTGACTATTCTTTTTGTCGTATCTCAATAAATCTATGATGGCGGCCAGATCGTCTTTGGTAAAACTTGATTTGGAAAAAATTCCAAGAAATACTTTTTTGATCTCTTCAGCCACTGTCAAATCAAGCCTACACAGTTGGGTGGCCAAATAAGCCTCGGTAATCATTCCTATGGCAATGGCTTCACCGTGGAGTAGGGTTGTTTTTTTTGGGTTGTTCAGGCAATAGGTTTCAATGGCATGTCCCAGTGTGTGTCCAAAATTGAGAATTTTCCTCAAATTCGACTCGTAAAGATCTTCTCTAACCACTGTGTTTTTTATTGAAACCGAGTGATGAATATAATCTTTTATATCACTGTTTTCTGGTGACTTGTATTGAGAAAGCTGTTCGAAATAGTCCTTGTCTCGGATGATGCCATGCTTTAACATCTCAGCATACCCACTCTTGTATTCGTTTTCCGGTAAGGTCTTTAAGTACTGTGGATCAATGATGACCATCCTGGGATGGGTAATGATGCCAATTTGATTTTTTAATCCCCCCAAATCCACTCCTGTTTTTCCTCCCACAGAAGCATCTACCATTGACAAAAGGGTAGTGGGGATATTTACAAAATCAATCCCCCTTTTGAAGGCTGCTGCAACAAATCCACCAAGATCTGTGACTACGCCACCTCCTAGGTTGATTAAAAGGCTTTTTCGATCCGCACCCAAATCAGAAAGTTGTTGCCAGACCTCTTGGCATGTTTCGAGGTGTTTGTTTTCCTCACCGGCATTAATTTTAAGAACGTCGACGTCTTTTAATACTGAAAAATGTTTTATAAACAGAGGTAGGCATAGCGCTTCGGTATGGTTGTCTACCAGAATAAAAATGGAGGAGTACCCCTCTTTTTCTAGTAATGAAGGGAGAGCAACATAGGCTTCATCAGAAAATAAAACCTTATATCCTTCACCACTAATTGCCGTTATTGCCTTTTTCATGCTTGCAAAAGTAAAACATTAGATTGAATTGCTGCGCTGTTTAAATCATTCGCTGCGGTAATTGAGTTGAAGAACTTCAACAGACTTTTCGCAATTCTCCACCCTAATTGAAATGCGTTTTTCGCCCCAGTACCCATTGATAAAATAGGTTTTACAGCTGTCTTTTTGGGTATTGCTTTTTCCGAAATCAACACTGGCCTTGTTTAAAAACCCCTGAAAAGCAATAGAATCGAATGCACTGTTTACCTTATTTTGCGGTTTCCAAGCTTTTTTGGAAAGATCAGCAATTACCCTGTCGTTTGGCCCGTAATTGCAACTTGTTTTTTTTCCTTTTAAAATGACTGCTAAAAAAATCAGTCCGATAGAAAAACCCATCATATAGAAACCCAGTCGGTAAATCAATTTCATGTATTAATAATATTTAGTGTTCTTGATTGATCTTCATTAATGGTGATGGTGACTTTGGTGTGGCGCGGCAACAATGGACTGATTCTTTCTCCCCATTCAATAAGGCATGAATTTTCAGACTCCAAATATTCTTCTATGCCGATATCCATTGCTTCGTCTATGCTTTTAAGTCGGTAAAAGTCAAAGTGATAAATGCCCCCCTTGGTTGCGCTGATGTAATGATTGACAATCGAAAAGGTAGGGCTGGAAATGGGGTCAGTGACTTGCCATTTTTTACACAACTTGGAAATAAGCGTTGTTTTTCCTGCTCCCATGGGGCCATTAAAACAGATAACAGGGGTTTGAAGGTGCTCATCCAAATAATCGACCGCTTGGTCAATTTGCTCCAAATTAAATCGAAAAGACATATTGCAAATTTAATACTATCGGGGACGCATTACAACAAAAGGAATGATCATTTCTTCCATAGATATTCCACCGTGTTGAAAGGTATTTCGGAAATGATTGGCATAATGATTAAAATTATTTTGGTAGACAAAATACTGTTGTTCTCTTGCGAAGATGAACTTACTGTTAATATTGGAAGATGGTAATTGCAGTGCTTTTGGATCATTGACTTCCATTACGGATTTAGGGGGGTAGCTCAAGCTCTGCCCAGCTTTGTAACGAAGATTCGTGCTTATCTCGCGTTTACCTCTGATTTTAAGCGACTGATCAACATTGATCGTCCCATGGTCGGTAGTGACAATCAGATTAAAGCCAAACTTTCTGGCCTGTTGAATGATTTCCAGTAGGGGTGAGTTTTTGAACCACGAGAGGGTAAGAGACCTGAAAGCCTTGTTGTCCGAGGCCAATTCTTTGATGATTTCCATTTCTGTTTTGGCATGGGATATCATGTCTACAAAATTATAAACGACCACCACCAAATCATCTTTTTTATGATTGTTAAGGGATTGAGTCAGTTCTCTACCGGCTTTGAGGTTGGTGATCTTTGAATAGCTGAATTGCGACTTTATGTCATTCCTGTCCAGTTGTGCTTTTAGAAATTCTGCCTCGTTAAGATTTTTGCCCCCTTCTTCATTTTCGTTGACCCACAAATCCGGATGTATTTTTTGCATTTCTAAAGGCATCATTCCAGAGAATATTGCATTTCGCGCATAGTGGGTAGCGGTGGGGAGAATACTGAAATAAATGGCTTCCTCTTCCTTTTGGTAATGATTTTCAATGATGGGAGCAATCATTTTCCATTGGTCAAAACGTAGGTTGTCGATTACCAGCATGAGTGTAGTCTTGCCGGATTCATTTTTGAGTAGAGGAAAGAGTTTTTCTTTAAGGATTTGATGGGACATCAAAGGCCCTGATTCATTGACAATCCAATCTTCGTAATGGTTTTCAATGAATTTAGCAAAAAGGCGATTGGCCTCTTTCATTTGATTTTGGAAAATTTCCAACATGGCCAAATCGTCCAGGTCTTCCAATTCCATTTCCCAATAGAGCATTTTGATGTAAAAGTCCGACCAATTTTTGTGTGTTTGAAGCTCATTTAAGGATAATGATATCCTTTGAAAAGCTTGTTGGTAATTGATGATGGTTTTTTCGGCAATCAAATTTTTGTGTTCAAATAATTTCTTGAGGGCAAGTAAAATTTGATTGGGATTCACGGGTTTGATCAAATAATCTGAAATCTTGGCGCCAATAGCTTCCTCCATGATTTGTTCCTCCTCATTCTTTGTAATCATTATTACCGGTAGGTTGGGGGAACTCAATTTGATTTCGTTAAGGGTTTCCAGGCCTCCTAGTCCAGGCATATTTTCATCCAACAACACCACGTCAAAGGATTTATCTTGAAGGATCAACAAGGCATCTTGACCATTGTTGCAGGCAGTGGTATGGCAACCCTTGCCTTCCAGAAATAAAAAATGGGGTTTGAGTAATTCAATTTCATCATCCACCCACAAGATCTTGATTGGAGTCATATTGTGTATCTTCGCACTAATATTAGCAATTTTGAAAACAAAAAAGGTTACCCTTTTGAACGATCCAATTTACGGATTTATTGGCATTCGTTCCCCATTAATCTTCGAGGTAATTTCCCACCCATGGTTCCAGCGTTTGAGGAGGATTTCTCAAATGGGATTTTCCTATTATGTATATCCCGGTGCTCATCACACCCGCTTTGAACACGCCCTTGGTGCTATGCACTTGATGCAAGAGGTCATTGCGGTTTTGAGAAAAAAGGGAGTTGAGATAAGTGAAGAGGAGGCAGAAGCCATGCAATTGACCATATTGTTGCACGACATTGGTCATGGTCCTTTCTCCCATACTACCGAGGCACTATTGGCGGGGGTGGTCATGCATGAGGAGGTTTCGCTGGAGGTGATGAAGCTGTTGAATGATCAATTCAATGGAGCTTTGGACATGGCCATTGCAATTTTTACCGATAAATACCAAAGAAAATTCATGCACCAACTCATTGTTGGTCAGGTTGATTTGGATCGTATGGATTATCTCAAACGGGATAGTTTTTACTCTGGTGCCACCGAAGGTAATATCAACAGCAAGCGAATCATCGAAATGATGGCAGTAGTGGATGATCAATTGGCTTTTGAAGAAAAGAGCATTTATTCCATTGAAAAATTTTTAATGGCCAGAAGACTTATGTATTGGCAGGTCTATTTGCACAAAACAAGTCTGTCTGCCGAATTTTTGTTGACTCGTGTCCTGGAAAGGGTTCGTTTTTGTTATCAAAACGGATATAAGCCACAGGCTTCTGATCCTTTGGCATATTTTTTGTCGCATAATGATTTGAATAGCAACCTTACAATGGATCAACTTGATAATTTTCTCCTTCTGGACGATTCTGACATCATACAAGGGTTGAAGTCATGGCAAAATCATGGGGATAAGGTTTTGCCAAAAATCTCTGATATGCTGGTCAATAGAAATTTACTAAAGATTAAAATTCAAGACGAGCCATTTGAACTACAAGCAGCTGAAATCAAATACCTGCGTTTGAAAAACTATGGTTTGTCGGAAGAGGATTACCGATATTTTGTTTTTACCGGGGAAATTTCGAATCAGACCTATGTACCTCAGGATAAACAAATATGGATATTGACCAAAAATGGTAGCTTAAAAGAACTTCAGGAGGCAGACGCTTTTTTTAATTCTGAAGAACTTTCGCGGATTCAACAGAAGTATTATTTATGTTTTCCCAGGAATCGACATCTAACTTAAATTTCATATTTTTGCAACGATGAAATTTACGGCTCAACAAATTGCTGCTCAACTTGAAGGAACTGTAGAGGGAGACCCTGATGTTGAGGTTTTTCAACTCTCAAAAATTGAAGAAGCCCAAAAGGGTTCACTTACTTTTTTATCCAATCCAAAATACACTCCATTTATATACAAAACCCAAGCCTCTGTAACCATCGTTAATCAGGATTTTATTCCCGAGGACGACTTGTCCACTACATTGGTAAGGGTTGACAATGCCTACGACTCATTTTCAATCCTTTTGGACTATTACAACAAGGCAAAAACCGCCATATCAGGCATTGCTCAATCTGCTGTGATTGACCCTACGGTCAAAATGGGAAAAAACTGTTTCGTTGGTGAGTTGGTTTGCATTCAAGAGGAAGCAGAGATTGCCAACGATGTAAAAATATATCCTCAGGCATATATCGGCAGTAATGTCACTATTGGAGCCGGTACGATTATTTTTTCCGGTGCAAAAATACTGGAAGATTCAATCATTGGCGAAAATTGTGTCATTCACAGTGGTGCTGTTATCGGCTCGGACGGTTTTGGATTTGCACCTCAAAAAAATGGAGACTATAAAAAAATACCCCAAACTGGAATAGTGGTTTTGGGAGATCGTGTAGAGGTAGGGTCCAACTCAACCATTGATCGAGCGACACTAGGAGTAACTTCAATTGGAAACGGTGTTAAACTAGACAATCAGATTCAGATTGCTCATAATGTGGAGGTAGGAGATAACACTGTTATCGCAGCTCAAACTGGAATTGCCGGATCATCCAAAATTGGCAAAAATTGCGTTATTGGTGGACAGGTAGGAATTGCCGGTCATATCAATATCGGTGACAATGTGAAAATCCAGGGGCAATCGGGTGTGATCAGTAGTGTTAAAGATAATTCAACAATACAAGGCACGCCGGCATTTTCCTACAACGATTACAACAAATCTTATGTTTATTTTAAAAATTTACCCAACATTGTAAAAGAAATTAACCAAATCATTAAGAAGCTTGACCTATGACAAAAATAAAATTTAATCAAAGAACGCTCAAAGACCAAGTTGCACTTGATGGCGTGGGGCTTCACACTGGAGAATCTGTCACGATTATTTTTAAACCTGCTCCAGTAGACACAGGCTATGTTTTTGTTAGGACAGACTTGAGTCCACCTGTAGAAATTCCTGCAGATGTTCATTACGTAAACAATACAGATCGCGGTACCAACCTTGAAAAAGACAGTGCCAAAATCCAAACTTCAGAACACGTATTGGCTGCATTGGTAGGAATGGAGATAGACAACTGTTATATCGAACTCGATTCAGCCGAGTCTCCTATCATGGACGGGTCATCAAAGTTTTTTGTTGAAGCCATCGAGTCCGTTGGAGTTGAAGAACAAGATAAACCGAGGGAAGAATATGTCGTAACCGATCTAATCACCTACAAGGATGATGAGACTGGAAGTGAGATTACCTTAATTCCAGCCGACGAGTACCAAGTTACTACTATGGTCGACTTCGAAACTAAGGTTTTGGGCACACAAAATGCTTCCTTGGATACCCTCAGAGATTTTAAGGAAACCATTGCGCCCTCAAGAACATTTAGTTTTTTGCACGAACTAGAAATGCTATTAGAACATGGATTGATTAAGGGAGGTGACTTGAACAATGCGATTGTTTATGTCGACAAACCTCTTTCGGAAAGCAATATGGATCGTTTAAAAGAAGCTTTTGGCAAAGAGAATATCGCCGTTCAACCCAATGGGATATTGGATAACCTAAGCCTTCATTTTTCCAACGAAGCGGCCCGTCACAAACTTTTGGATGTTATAGGAGATTTGGCATTGGTTGGAGTTCCCATCAGAGGGAAAGTTTTTGCCCACAAGCCGGGACATAAAGTAAATACAGATTTTTCGAGAAAACTCTCACAAATCATCAAACAAGAAAGACGTCACAATGCGCCTAAAGTAGATCTCAATGCTGAACCACTGATGGATGTCAATGATATTATTAAAATGTTGCCCCACCGTCCTCCGTTTCTCTTGGTAGATAAAATATTCGAGCTTTCGGAAACCCATGTAATTGGTATTAAGAATGTCACCATGAATGAACCCTTTTTTGTAGGTCATTTTCCCGGAGAGCCTGTCATGCCTGGGGTTTTGCAAATCGAAGCCATGGCTCAAGCCGGAGGCGTTCTTTTGCTCAATACCGTTCCCGATCCTGAAAACTACCTCACCTTATTTATGAAAATGGACAACGTAAAATTTAAAAGACCTGTAAAACCCGGAGATACACTTGTTTTTAGGCTGGAGTTGATATCTCCCATCAGAAGGGGTATATGCCATATGAAAGGAATGATTTTTGCCAACAGACACTTAATGACTGAAGGCGAACTCATGGCACAAATCATCAAACGCAAATAATTAAAATGAAACAACCCTTAGCTTATATTCACCCCGAAGCTAAAGTAGCCAAGAACGTAGTGATTGAACCGTTTACGACTATTGACAACAATGTTGAAATTGGTGAAGGAACATGGATCGGTTCCAATGTCACCATAATGGAGGGAGCCAGGATAGGAAAAAATTGCAGCATCTTTCCGGGGGCTGTTATTGCAGCAGTTCCACAAGATTTAAAATTTCAGGGTGAAGACACTTTGGTTGTCATAGGAGATAACACCACCATCAGAGAGTGTGTAACCATAAACAGAGGCACCTCTGACCGTCAACTTACCAGAATAGGGAACAATTGTTTGTTCATGGCCTATTGCCACATTGCCCACGATTGTTTTGTAGGTGACAATTGTATTTTTTCAAACAACAGTACCCTTGCCGGTCACATCACCATTGGTAATCACGTAATCCTGGCCGGATTGGTGGCCGTTCATCAGTTCTCTACCATTGGTGATCACGCTTTTATTGCAGGAGGATCCTTGGTAAGAAAAGATGTGCCTCCCTATGTAAAAGCAGCTCGTGAGCCTCTTTCTTACGTGGGCATCAACTCTGTTGGATTGAGAAGAAGAGGGTTTACCTCCGAAAAAATTACAGAGATCCAGAACATTTACAGGAATTTATACCAAAAGAAATTAAACAACAGTCAGGCTGTTGATATCATCGAAGCCGAAATGGTTGCCTCTCCCGAAAGAGATGAAATATTACAATTCATCAGAAACTCTCAAAGAGGTATTATGAAAGGTTATTTCCAAAAAAGTTAAACAACCAACCCATGGCGTCTACCTCCGACATAAGAAAAGGATTGTGTATTAAGTTCAACAATGATATTTATAAAATTGTTGAGTTTCTTCACGTAAAACCAGGAAAAGGCCCTGCATTTGTCAGAACCAAACTCAAGAGTGTTACCTCCGGTAAGGTGGTCGATAATACTTTTTCTGCAGGTCACAAAATAGACGACATCCGCGTAGAAACCAACAAATTCCAGTACTTGTATGGAGAAGGAGACGATTACAATTTTATGAATGTAGATGACTACAATCAGATTGTTGTGAACAAAAACTCCATCGATAACCCTGGATTGATGAAAGAAGGCGAGATTGTTAGTATTTCCATCAATACCGAGGATGGTTTGCCACTTTCAGTCGATATGCCTGCTAGTGTTATTCTGGAAGTAACCCATACCGAGCCCGGTGTAAAGGGGAATACAGCGACCAACGCAACCAAGCCCGCCACCGTCGAAACGGGCGCCAAAATAAACGTACCTCTATTCATCAATGAAGGGGACAAAATAAAGGTAGATACCGTTAAAGGAAATTATCAAGAAAGAATTAAAGAATAGCCCATCACTTACCTACGCAATGATTTATAATATTTTTAAAAACTGATAAAAGGCAATGAGTGTATTAGTCAACAAGCAATCCAAAATTATAGTACAGGGTTTTACTGGTAGTGAAGGGACCTTCCATGCCGAACAAATGATCGCCTACGGCACAAATGTAGTGGGGGGAGTCACTCCGGGAAAAGGAGGGCAGACCCATTTGGATAAGCCGGTTTTCAATTCGGTTACTCAGGCTGTAAAAGAAGCCCAGGCAGATACTTCAATTATATTTGTACCCCCAGCATTTGCCGCCGATGCCATTATGGAAGCCGCCGAAGCTGGAATTAAAGTTATTATTGCCATTACAGAGGGTATTCCCGTAGCTGACATGACCAAAGTATCGGATTATATAAAAAAAAGAAATTGTACCTTAATTGGTCCCAATTGTCCCGGTATCATTACCCCCGAAGAAGCCAAAGTTGGGATCATGCCCGGTTTTGTTTTCAAAAAAGGTAATGTAGGTATTGTTTCCAAATCGGGGACTTTGACCTATGAAGCCGCTGATCAAGTGGTCAGACAGGGATTGGGAATTACCACAGCCATTGGAATTGGCGGAGATCCCATCATTGGAACCACCACCAGAGACGCTGTAGAACTGTTCATGAATGATCCCGAAACAGAAGCCATAGTAGTCATCGGTGAAATCGGAGGGCAACTAGAGTCCGATGCAGCACACTGGATCAAGGAGAATGGAAATGCAAAACCGGTTATTGGTTTTATTGCTGGAGAAACCGCCCCCAAAGGACGAACCATGGGACATGCAGGTGCTATAGTAGGAGGCAAAGATGACACTGCTGAAGCCAAAAAAAGTATTATGAGGTCTTGTGGAATCCATGTAGTCGATTCTCCTGCTGATATTGGTAAAAAAGTTGCAGAAGTCTTAGCATAAACTGATATGAGTGAATTACTAAAAAACAAAACAGCTATTATTACCGGTGCCACACGTGGTATCGGTAAAGGAATCGCCCGAACTTTTGCACTAAATGGGTGTAATGTTGCCTTTACTTTCAGCAGTTCGGTCGAAGCCGCTCAATCCCTGGAGCAGGAATTAAATGAGTTGGGAGTAAAAGCCAAATCTTATCAAAGTAATGCTGCCGATTTCGATCAGGCTCAGGCCCTGGTTGACAAGGTTTTGGAAGAATTTGATAGTGTTGATATTTTGGTCAATAATGCAGGAATCACCAAAGACAACTTGCTGATGAGAATTTCGGAGGAGGACTTTGATCAGGTGATTGAAGTGAACCTCAAATCGATTTTCAATATGACCAAAGCCATTCAGCGTACTTTTTTAAAACAAAAATCCGGTTCTTTGATCCATATGAGTTCTGTTGTAGGGATCAAAGGAAATGCAGGTCAATCCAATTATGCAGCCTCCAAGGCTGGAATTATTGGTTTTTCAAAGGCCATCGCCCTAGAATTGGGCTCAAGAAATATCAGAAGTAACGTAGTCGCTCCAGGATTCATAGAAACTGAAATGACTGAAAAGATTTCA